>NZ_JAUNVI010000045.1 GCF_030537745.1 Ornithinimicrobium sp.
GGCCTGGCTGGAGACGATGGGGCACGCGAGCGTCACCACCCTGGACCTGGCCAGGGCCCTTCCTGCGCTGGACGCCGCGCCGCGGACGGCCGGCGACGCGAGCTTCAGCTTTGCCCGGTTCCCGGTGCAGACTCAGCCTGGGTGCCCGGTCCGCATCACCACCACCGCCGCGCGCACCGCCTCCGCGGCCACCCGGCTTGGCCTGGTCTGCTGGGAGTTCGACGGGGCGCTGCAGTTCTCGTGGAACTACCCAGCACACCTGTTCGCGCCCGCAACGATCGAGCACCTCACGCAGGGGCTGCTATCCGAGCTGACCTCGGCGGCGCAGAGCGCCAGCCCAGCGGCGCAGAGCGCCAGCCCAGCGGCCCCCCAAGGGGTCGCGGAGCGGATCCACGAGCAGTGCCTTCGCACGCCGGAGGCGGTGGCCGTCCAGGACGGTGGCGCGGCGACGACATACGCGCAGCTCGATCACGCGGCCCGCCACCTGGCGGGACGGCTCCGCCGGGACGGCGTGCAGCCCCAGGACCGCGTGGCGCTGCTGACCGCGCCTGGCGCAGACACGGTCGTGGGGATCCTCAGCGTCCTCTACGCCGGAGCAGTCTGGGTGCCGCTGGACCTGCGGCACCCCCTGCCACGGCTCCTCGACCAGGCCACCCGCGCGGACACCCGAGCGGTAATCTGTCACGCCTCCACGCGCCGACTGGCCCAGGAGCTGCGCCGACCGGTGCTGATCGACCTGGACGATCTGCCCCCGGCACTCGCCGACCTCTCCCTCGCCGCTGACCGCTCCCACGCCTCTGCGGGCCCCCTCTCCCCTGCCCGCGACCAGGACGACGCCTACCTCATCTTCACTTCCGGGACGTCCGGCCGGCCCAAGGGCATCCCCGTCACGCACGCCGCGATGACGACCTACCTGGACTGGGCCGTCGCCACGTTCGGTTACACCGACACCGACCGGATGGCTGCGACGGCCTCCATCTCCTTTGACGCCTCGGTCCGCCAACTCCTCGCGCCGCTGCTGGTCGGGGCCACGATCGTGGTGATCGCGCCGGAGGTCCTTCGCGATCCGCGAGCGCTGCTGACCGAGGTGGAACGCCACCGGATCACCGTGTGGAGCTCGGTGCCGACGCTGTGGGCAGAGCTGCTGCGTGCTGCCGAACGCCGCAAGGCGGAGACCGGGACCCTGCCGGACCTCTCGGCGCTGCGCTGGATGCACATGGGTGGGGAGGCGTTGAGCCCCGCGCACGTGCGGCGCTGGTTCGACCTCTTCGGACTCGGACACCGAATGGCCAACCTCTACGGTCCGACCGAAGCCACCATCAACGCCACCTACGAGGTCATCGACGCACCGCCCGACCAGACGGAGACGCGCCTCCCCATCGGGCGGCCGGTCGCCCAGACCATGATCGACATCGTCGGCCCGGACGGACGCAGTTGCGCACCCGATGAGCCCGGCGAGCTGCTCCTGGCGGGTCCTGGCGTGACGGCGGGATACCTCGACGAGCCCGAGCTGACGGCAGCGGCGTTCGTCGAGCGGGACGGCCGGCGCTACTACCGCACGGGTGATCGGGTCCTTCGCCGCACTGACGGCAAGCTGGAGTTCCTGGGACGCACCGATGAGCAGGTCAAGATCCGCGGACACCGCGTCGAACCCGGCGAGATCGCCGCAGTCCTTGCGCTCCACCCTGACGTGGAGCGCGCCACCGTCCTGACGGAGGCCCACCCAGACCACGCGCCGCGTCTCATCGCCTACGTCCAGCCTGCCCGCCCCTCGGCCGACGACCAACCGCCCGGAGAGGTCGTCCGGGTGCTGCGCGAGCATCTCCTCGCCCGGCTGCCCGACTACATGGTCCCGGCCCAGGTCCGGCTGGTGCAGGACATGCCGCTGACCCCGGCGGGCAAGGTGGACTCTGCTCTCCTGCCCGCCAGCGCGACCCCCCTCCCGGAGCGGGTCGGCGACCCGGTCCGCACCCCCACAGAGCGGCTCCTGGCTGAGGTATGGCGTGCCGTCCTCGACGTCGACCACGTGCTGCGGGACGACGACTTCTTTGCGCTCGGCGGTGACTCGATCGCGGTGCTGGAAGTCTTCGCCGCGCTGGCGCCCCACGTGCCTGCGCTGCCGGCACCGACCGCGATCTATCGCCATCGCCGGCTCGCCGACCTCGCCAGGGTCATCGACGCCACGCCCCCCGCCTCGACGAACCAGAGCCCTGGGCAGGAGGGCCTCGCCGTCGACGACGACGGGCCGTTCGAGCTGACCCCGGCCCAACGAGGGTTCTTGCTGGCGGAGGCGGTGTCCCCGCAGGCCCGGTCGAGCTGGCTCACGTGCCTGCGTCTCACCGGCCCGCTGGAGCGTGAGCTGTTCCAGGCCGCGATCGACCTGCTCGTGGGCCGCCACCTCATGCTCCGGGTGGCGATCGACGGGCAGGCGCGACCGCCGGTGCAGCAGGAGGTTTCCTCGCCCTCGCGCCTCACCGTCGCCCACGAAGTCATCGGCGCGGACGAGTTGCCTCTGCGGGTCGCCGAGGAGCGTGCGCACCGGTTCGACTCCTCGGGCTGGCCGCTCGTGCGGCTGCGCCTCCTGGAGCTCTCGCCGCAGGAGTTCGTCTTCCTGGTGCACGGCCACCACGCCATCGCCGACGGTTACAGCATCGTGCTCCTGGCGCAGGAGCTCATGGCGATCTACGACGGGCTCGTCTCCGGGCAGCCAGCCGGGCTGCCGCCGGTGCGCAGCACCTTCCGCGACTACGTCGCGCTCCTGCAGGGGGAGGGCTCCAGGAGCGACGGGTCTGTCCACGGGCGGGACAACGAGTCGCCTACTCCATACATCGCCCCCTCGCTCCGGTCCGAGCCGGACGGCGGCGACGGCAGTCCGACTGCTCCGAGGGCGACCTTCCTCCTGGACGCTCCCACGAGCGCTGCGCTGAGCCGGCTGGCAGCTGCCGAGGGGGCCACGCCCTACGCTCCGCTGCTGACCGCCTACTACCGCGCGCTCGCCGACCTGAGCGGCCAACCCGACCTCGTGCTCGGCGTCGCGACCACCGGGCGGGACCACCTCCTGCCTGACATCACCCGCCTCATCGGTCCTTTCGCGCACCTGGTGCCGCTGCGGGTCACGCGCCCGGGCGACACCTTCCGCCAGCAGTTGCGCCACCTCAGCCGGGCCGTGACGAGCGCCCGGACCGAGGGCGCGACGATGCAGCAGCAGCATCGGCAGCAGCACCTGCACCAGCGACGTGGGGGGGCGCCGACGACGACCGGGCTGGGCGCCGCCTTCGGTGCACAGTTCGTCTTCAGCTTCCTCGACTTCCGCTCGCTGGGGCCGATAGGCGGCCGGACGCTGAGTCTGACCTGGGACGCGCAGGAGGAGGACCTGGGACCGCCTCTGGTCGGCACCGACTTCTTCCTCACCGCCCGCCCGGAGGCCGACGGGCTGCGCGTGACATTGCGGGCATCGCCGGAGGTGGTCACGCCCACCCAGCTCGACACCGTCGCCCAGCAGCTGCGCCGGGATCTGGAGGCCGCCGTCGAGGTCAAACCGTCGCCTCGCACCACGCCCGTCAGCAGGGCTCTGGACGCGGCCATCGTGGGATACCTCCCGGCACCGCGGGACTTGCTGACCTACGCAGGTATGCCGTGGTCGGAGGCCTCGCGAGAGGCGATCCGCAACCGTGTCTTCCCCGACGGTCGGGCCCGACTGCTGGAAGAGGTGACGACACCTCTGGGGCGCTCGGGGTTCGTCTGCCTCCCTCTCTTTGCGGACGAGCTGGCGACCCGAGGTGGCGACTCTCTGGTGCGCGAGACCGCCGAGGCGGTCGTCCACGCCGGCAGACTCGGCGCCCGGTGCGTCTCCCTGGCCGGGATGATCCCGGCCCACACGGCATACGGGATGGCAGTGGTCACCCGGGTCGGTGCCGCGGACGCGCGCGTCTCCACGGGGCACGCCGCCACCGCGGCCTCCGTCGTCAAGACCGCGATCGCGGCCATGGACCAGGCGCGGCGCGACGTCGGCGAGAGCACGGTCGCGTTCATCGGGATCGGGTCCATCGGCCGCTCCGCCCTGGGACTCTTCCTCGCGCGAGCCGGGCACCCCTCGAGCCTGGTCCTGTGCGACATACCCAGCCGCAGGACTCAGTTGGCCACGCTCGCCCGGGAGATCGCCGCCGCCGGCTACCCGGGTCGCGTCACCATCGCCTGCTCCGAAGACGCACTGTCGGCAGAGGTCTATGAGGCCGACGTGATCATCGCCGCCATCAGCGGCAGCGGGGGGACCTTCGACGTCGATCGTCTCCGGCCCGGCACCATCGTCGTCGACGACTCCTTCCCGTATTGCTTCGACATCACCGCGGCGCGACGCCGGATGGACAGCGCCGGGGACATCCTCATGGTCGGTGGTGGCCTGCTGAGCTGCGGACCGGTCGTCCGCCAGCCGGTCGAGGACCTTCTGACGGGCGGTGAGCTCGCCGGGATCATGAGCCTGCGCGTCTCCGACACTCTCGCGTCATGCCAGCTCGAGTCTCTGCTGCAGGCACACCAGCCAGACCTCCCCGTGGTGCACGGCGTGGTCGACGCCGCGCTCGCCGGGATCTATTGGGAGGCGCTGACGTCAGCGGGGGTCGGCGCCGCTCCCCTGCACCTGCTCGAACGCGAACTGCCGCCCGACTACGTCGAACGGTTTCGTCGCAGCTGACCTGAGCGCCACCCGCGCCGACCGCGCAGGGCAAGATGGTGCCATGTCCGCTAGCGACCGCACCGAGCCCGCCCTCGCCCACGCCATCGGGGCGATGGACACGGAGCTGCTGGAACAGACAATCGGCGACAACCTCGACGACACCGTTCATCTGCACCGTGAGCGCGAGGCGATGGTGGAGATGGCCTCCGGCCGACGGTGGACGTATGGGGAGCTGCTGGCGGACGTGGAGCTCCTGGCCCGCGGCCTGGCGGCGGCGGGCATCGTCACCGGGGACCGGGTGGGGATCTGGGCGCCGAACTGCGCCGAGTGGACGATGGTGCAGTTCGCCACCGCCAAGCTCGGGGCCATCTTGGTCACCATCAACCCCGCCTACCGGACCCACGAGCTGGCCCACGTCCTCAACCAGTCCGGTGTCCGCATGATCGTGGTGGCTGAGTCGTTCAGATTGAGCAACTACCCAGCGATGGTCGAGGAGGTCCTGGACGACTGCCCCGCCCTGTCCCGGGTCGTCGTCATCGGTCAGGCCTCGTGGGAGGAGCTGCTGCACGGCGCCCACCAGGTCACCCATGCCCGGCTCAAGGAAATCCAGGCCTCCCTGTCCCCCGATGACCCCATCAACATCCAGTACACCTCCGGCACGACCGGCTTCCCCAAGGGCGCGACCCTCTCGCACCGCAACATCCTCAACAACGGCTTCTTCGTCGGGGAGGGCTGCTCCTACACCGAAGAGGACATCATCTGCCTACCGGTGCCCTTCTACCACTGCTTCGGCATGGTGATGGGCAACCTCGGAGCGAGCTCGCACGGGGCCTGCACCGTCATCCCCTCGCCGGGGTTCGACGCAGCTAAGACGCTCACCGCGATCCGCGAGGAGCAGTGCACGTCCGTCTATGGCGTCCCGACGATGTTCATCGCCCAGTGGGAGCTCATCGAACGCGGTGACTTTGCGGTCGAGGACCTGGCCAGCGTGCGGACCGGGATCATGGCCGGGTCGCTGTGTCCTGCGTCTGTGATGCGCAAGCTAATCGAGGCGGGCATTGAGGAGCTGACGATCTGCTACGGCATGACCGAGACCTCACCGGTGTCCACGCAGACCTCACCGGACGACCCGTTCGACAAGGTGGTCGGCACTGTCGGGCGGGTCGGTCCGCACCTGGAGATCAAGATCGTCGATCCGCTCACCCGCGAGACCCTCCCGCGCGGGCAGGCCGGGGAGTTCTGCACCAAGGGCTATTCCGTGATGCTCGGCTACTGGGAGGAGCCAGAGAAGACGGCCGAGGCGATCACCGACGGCTGGATGGCCACCGGGGACGTCGGCGTGATGGACGAGGACGGCTATGTCGAGATCACCGGCCGACTCAAGGACGTGGTGATCCGCGGCGGCGAAAACATCTACCCCCGAGAGATCGAGGAGTTCCTCCTGACGCACCCGGACGTGGTGGACGCCCAGGTCGTCGGGGTCCCGGACGCGAAGTATGGCGAGGAGCTGATGGCCTGGGTGCGCATGCGTTCCGGCACGACTGCGCTGACCGCCCCTGCCCTGCGCGACTTTGCCAGCGGCAAGCTCGCCCACTACAAGGTGCCGCGCTATGTGCAGGTCATCGACGAGTTCCCCATGACCGTCACGGGCAAGGTCCGCAAGATCGATCTCCGCGACCAGGGCGAGAAGCTCCTCCCCGACTGACCGGGCGGTCGCCCCTGCCACACCGGACGGTCGCCGTTGCCACACCGAACGGTCGCCACAGCCACACCGAGCGGTCGCCGCTGCCGGTCGTCAGCCGAAGGGGGGCGTGAACCGCCCGTCGATCGCCGTCCACCCACCATCAACCATCACCTGACTGCCGGTCACGAAGCTCGCGGCATCCGAGGCCAGCCAGCACACCGCACCGACCATCTCTGCTGGCCGGGCCCAGCGCGCGAGCGCCGACTTCTCTGCATACGCCCGACCCCATGCATCGTCGTCACGGATCTGCTGGGTGAGCGGGGTCTCCACGACTCCGGGCGCCACCGCGTTGATCCGCACCCCGGCCGGCCCAAGCTCAGCTGACCAGGTCCGGACCAACTGCATCACGCCCGCCTTGGTGGCGGCATAGACGCCTTGCCCCGGCTCGACCGTCACCGCACGGATAGAGGTGAAGGTGATGATCGATCCGCTGCCGCGTGTCACCATCTGCGGCGCAAACGCGCGAACGGCATTAAAGGTGCCGCGAAGGTTGAGGTTGACGACCCGGTCGAACTCTTCGCCGGTGTAGTCCAGGAGGCGTTTGCGCACGTTCATCGCGGCTGTGAGGACCAAGACATCGACCTCACCGGCCTGCTGGGCCGCGGCGTCGAGGGAGTCCGGGTCAAGGACATCGACCGGGTGGGCCGATCCGCCGGGTGCCCGCTCGAGCGCGGCTTGCGCCGTGGCGAGCTCCTTGTCGAGGCAAGTGACCCGGGCACCCTGGGAGGCCAACCCGGCAACTACCTCGGCACCGATCCCCCCGCACCCCAGCACCGCTGCGTGCCGTCCGTCCAGCCGAAACATCTGCGCATAGTCCAGTGACGTCATACCTGCGATTGTGGCGCATCAGGCTCGGTGCTCGCTCGGTCGGTCTGGCCACAACCCCCGTTCGGTCCGGCCACAGCGACCGTCCGGTCAGTTGAAGACGATGGTGCGGTTGCCGCGCAGCACGACGCGCTGCTCGGCATGCCAGCGGATCGAGCGGGAGAAGGCCGCCGCCTCGAGCTCCTGGCCTTGGACGGCCAGCTGCTCGGGCGAGCTGCGGTGGTCGACCCGGCGGAAGTCCTGCTCGATGATCGGGCCCTCGTCGAGGTCGGCGGTGACGTAGTGAGCGGTCGCGCCGATGACCTTGACGCCACGATCGTGGGCCTGCGTGTAGGGCTTGGCGCCCTTGAAGCTGGGCAGGAGCGAGTGGTGGATGTTGATGATCCGGCCCGAGAAATCGGCACAGAGCGCGGGCGAGAGCACCTGCATATAGCGCGCCAGCGCGATGGTGTCGACGTCGTGCTCGGCGATGAGCTCCCGCAGCTTCGCCTCGGCCTGCGGCTTGGACTCGGGCGTGACGGCGAGGTGGTGGAAGGGAATGTCGTGCCACTGCGCGAGGCGGCGGAAGTCGTCGTGGTTGGAGACGATCGCGGGGATCACGACGGGGAGCTGCCCGGTGCGGGTGCGAAAGAGGAGGTCGTTGAGACAGTGCCCCATCCGACTGACCATGACCAGGAGACGGTGCGGCCGCGACACGTCCAGGACGCTCCATTGCCCGTCGAGCTGCGCGGCGACCGGCGCCAAGGCTGCACGCAGCTCCTCGAGGTCGATCTGCCCGTCATCGTGAGCGGCTTCCATCCGCAGGTGAAACTCACCGCTGCCCGACGCGAACTGCTGGGAATCGGTGATGGTCAGCCCCACCTGCAGCACCGCGCCGGAGACCGCGTGCACGATGCCGCGACGGTCCGGGCAGGACAGGGTGAGGACGAAGGCGCGTCCGGGCTCGGGGGTCACGCGCTGGAGTGTATGTGGCCCGGCTGGTCTGTCACCACCGCCCGTCCGGTGCCAGGCGGGGTGCTCACGCGGGTGGTCAGGCGAGGGCGAGCGCGCTGGGGAACGCGTCGGGATAGGAGCGCCAGCTCCCGGCCGGGGTGGTGACGGAGGCAGCGGCCAGGGTCGCGCGCACCAGCGCACGGGTCACCACTTCACCGGCGGCGTGCTGCAACAGGTGGAAGGTCAGCGGGTCGGCGGGCCCACGCCGCGCGGTCGAGAGGCCGAAGATCGTGTCCCCGTCATACATGGTGTGCACCGGCACGACGGCCCGCGCCATCCCGTCGTGTCCACTCATCGCGAGCCGGCGGCACTGGGTCGTGCTCAGCGCGACGTCGGTGGCGACCACGCCGATGGTGGTGGCCAGGGTCCTGGGCCTGCCGTCCGCACCGGCGTCCAAGGCCAGCTCGCGTGACCGGGCGACCTCGTCGGCGGCGGGCGGGCGCAGGGTGGCGCCGCGGGCCAGGCCTGGTATGTCGTCGAGGTCACCGGGCAGGAGGTGCCGGGCGCCATAGAGCTCGCCCGTGCGCGGGTCGACGGTCGAGCCGACCGCGTTGAGGACCATGAGGGCCGCGATGACCGTCCCGTCAGGGAGCACCGCGCTGGCCGCGCCGATCCCGCCCTTGAGTCCGCCGGCGACCTGGGCGCCGGTGCCTGCGCCGAGGCACCCCAGCTGCTGGGCCGTCGAAGCAGCTTCGGCGTCTGCACACGCCAGTGCGCCGAACTCCTGACCCGGTGTCGCGCCCCACCGACCTCCACGGCCCAGGTCGAAGATGACTGCGGCGGGGACGATCGGGACGACGTGACCTTCTCCGGTGCCATGCACATCAAAGCCACGGCCCCGCTCGAAGAGCCACCGCATCGCTCCGTCAGCGGCAGCAAGGCCGAAGGCCGAACCTCCGGACAGCGTCACTGCATGGACCCGGTCGACCAGGTTGCTCGGGTCGAGCAGATCGGTCTCGCGCGTGCCCGGTCCCCCGCCGCGCACATCGACGCCAGCCAACGCACCCTCCGGCGGGCACAGCACAACGGTGGTCCCGGTCAGGTAGCCCTCGCCGGTCCGTTGGTGATGGCCCACGCGCAGTCCCTCGACGTCGGTCAGCGTGTTGGTCGCACCGGGTGTCAGTTCGATGAGCACGTCAGGCTCCGTCCACGTCGTGGGTCACCGCAGTGTCCTGGGCCACGTCCTGCGCCAGGTCCTGGGCGCTGCGTCCGGCCAGCGCCGTCCTCAGCTGGGGGATGGCCGCGATCAAGGACTTGGTGTAGTCATGCTGCGGGTCGGTGAACAGCTGCTCCGTCGGCGCCAGCTCGACGATCTCGCCTCGGCGCATCACCGCGATCCGGTCACAGACGTGGCGCACCACGGACAGGTCATGGCTGACGAAGATGAGGGTCAGGTCGAAGCTCTCGACGACCTCGTCGATGAGGTTGAGCACCTGGGCGCGGACGGACACGTCAAGCGCAGAGACGGGTTCGTCGGCCACCAGGATGCCTGGCCTGGGCGCCAGGGCCCGGGCTACCGAGATGCGCTGCCGCTGACCGCCAGAGAACTGGTGGGGATAGCGGTCGGCGTCCTCCACGGACAGGCCCACCCGCTGGAGCAGCTCATCGACGCGCTCCCGCTTCCCTTCCCGCTTGCCCTGCGCGACAAGGGGCTCGGCGATGATCTCGCGCACCCGCATGCGCGGGTCGAGGCTGCTCATCGGGTCCTGGAAGACCAGTTGCAGGCGTTCACGCAGCCACCCCAGCCGCCATGACGGCTGGTCGTGGATCGGCCGGCCCTCGACATACACCTCACCGGAGGTCGGTTTATCGAGCCCGCAGATGATCCGCAGCAAGGTCGACTTGCCCGAGCCGGACTCCCCGACCAGCCCGAAGCGTTCGCCGCGAGCGATGCTCAGGTCGACATCCCGGACCGCGCGCACCACCGGCGCAGGTTCGCGCAAGGAGGTGCGCCGACGTCGAAACTCCCGGTTGAGCCCGCGCAGCTGGACCGCGATGTCGGCCGCCTCGTCCGGGACCATGTCGACGGCGAGCTGCTGCTCCGGGCTGCTGGCTTCAGCCATCGCTGTCACCGCCCGCCGGGTGGAAGCAGGCGAAGCCGTAGGCGGAGTCGCCGGCCGGGTGCTCGCCCCGCGCCTGCCAAGGGGGCAGTTGCTCGCACACCTGCGTGGCATAGCCGCACCTGCTGCGGAAGACGCACCCCGCGGGGAAGCGGCCGGCCGGAGGGACCGAGCCAGGGATCGTCGGGAGCGAGGCACGCCCCCGGCGGCCCTGCGCGCCCACCAGGTCGCTGGCCGCGATCAGGCCCTGGGTGTAGCGGTGGCGCGGGTCGGAAAAGACCTCGTGGACGGGTCCGGCCTCCACGACGCGGCCGCCATACATCACCAGGACGCGCTCGCAGACGGTCGCGACGACCGCCAGGTCGTGGGTGATGAAGAGCATCGCGGCCTCGCGCTGCTCGACACCGCGCACGACGAGGTCCAAGACCGTGGCCTGGACGGTGACGTCGAGGGCGGTGGTCGGCTCGTCGCAGATCAGCAGGGCAGGGTCGTTGGCCAGCGCGATGGCCAGGACGACACGTTGGCGCTGGCCGCCGGAGAGCTCGTGCGGATAGGCCCGGGCCATGTGCGAAGGGTCCGGCAGCCCGACCTGTTCCAGCAGCGCCACGGCACGGGCGCGGGCCGCTGCCGGGGAAGCCTGGGTCCGGTGGATGAGCATGACCTCGGCGACCTGCGCCCCGATGCGCATGGTCGGGTTGAGCGCGGTCATCGGCTCCTGGAAGACCATCGACATCGCGTCGCCGCGCAGGCGCGCCAGGTCGCGTTCGGGCATCTCCAGCAGGTTGCGTGTCGCTGATGCCCGCCCGGAGAGCCAGATCTGCCCCGAGGCGCGCAGCCCCTGGCCCAGCAGCCCCATCACCGCGAGCGCCGTGAGCGACTTGCCGGACCCGGACTCACCGATCAGCCCGACCCGCTCACCGCGGTCGATGGAGAAGGTCACGTCGCGCAGCAGCGGGACGCGCGCAGTGTCGACGTCCAGGCCCTCGACCCGCAGGACGGTGCGCTCGTTCACCGGTCCTCCAGCTTGGGGTCGAGCCAGTCGCGCAGGCCGTCCCCGAAGAGGTTGAAGGCCAGGACCGACAAGGCGATGGCGGCGCCAGGGATGAGTGCCAGGTGCGGCGCGGAGCGCAGCGTGGTCTGCGACTCATAGAGCATCCTCCCCCAGGACGCCTGGCCGGTGGGGGTGCCCAGGCCGAGGTAGGCCAGCGCCGCCTCGGCCAGGATCGCGATCGCAAAGCTCACCGAGGCCTGCACGATGACCAGTCCTGCCACGTTGGGCAGCACGTGCCGCGAGGCGATGCCGAACCGGGAGCGGCCCGCGGCCCGCGCCGCGGCGACATACTCCGTGCTCATCACCCCGAGGGCACCGGAGCGGGTGATCCGCGCGAAGGCCGGGATGGTGGCGATCCCGATGGCGATCATGGCGACCCGCGTGGACCCGCCGTAGAGCGCGGCAAACATGATCGCCAGCAGCAGGGCGGGGAAGGCGAGCAGCACGTCGTTGGTGCGCATGATGACCTGCCCCAGCCAGCCGGGTGACATGGCTGCGAGGATGCCGACCGGCACTCCCACCACGGCCGCGACCCCGACCGCCACCAGCCCGACGTAGAGGGTCGTGCGCGCCCCGACGAGGATCTGGGTGAAGACGTCGCGCCGCAGCTTGTCGGTGCCCAGCCAGTGCTCTGCATTGGGGGTCTGGAACGGCTTGGTGGGCAGCACCCGCATCGGGGCGTATGGCGTCCAGACGTAGGACACCAGCGCGAGCGCGATGATCGCGATCACGATGGTGCCACCGATGACCAACGCAGGATTGAGCGCGCGCCGGCGCCGACCGTCGGCCACCACCTCAACGTCACCGTCGCCCAACGGTCCGACCGCGGGGACCCCCTGCATCGCCTCGGTCATCGCGCCCCCGTCCTCAGCCTCGGGTCGATGACCAGGTAGAGCGTGTCGACGACCCAGTTGATGAGCAGGACGGCCACGACCAGCACCATGACGACCGCCTGGACGGTGAGCAGCTCCCGCTTGGCCACCGAGTCGAGCAGGAGCGAGCCGAGGCCGGGTATGACGAACACCCGCTCGATCACGACCGCACCGATGAGCAGGGTGGCCAGTTGGAGCCCGAGCACGGTGACCACGGGGACCGCCGCGTTGCGCAGGCCGTGCCGCCACAAGGCCGGCAGCGGGCGCAGCCCCTTGGCGCGGGCGGTGCGCAGGTAGTCCTCCCGAAGCACGTCGAGCACGGCCGATCGGATGTAGCGCGCCAGCACCGCTGCCTGCACGAGCGCGAGCGAGATCGCAGGCAGCGCCAGCCGCTGGAGGAAGCCGAGCGGATCCTGCCCCGGCACCACCCAGCCCCCGGAGGGCACCCAGCGCAGGCGCACCGCAAAGACGGAGATCAAGATGATGCCCGCCAGGAAGGCCGGCACCGCGATCCCGAGCTGGGACACGGCCGACATCGCCACGCCATCGGCGCGCTTGTGCCGCACGGCCATCCAGAGCCCGGCGGGCACCGCGATGATCATCGCGAGGACCATCGAGGTCAGCACCAGGAGCAATGTGACCTGCAGTCGGTCCGCGATCTGCGGGCCGATCTGCGCCTTGGAGATGAACTCGATCCCGGGATCGAGCGTGACCAGTCCGCGCACCCAGTCGACATACTGCACGAGCATGGGGCGGTCGAGGCCGAACTGCGCGCGCAACTGGCCGACGGCCGCGTCAGAGGCGTTGATCCCGAGGGCGACGCGGGCCGGGTCCCCCGGCAGCACGCGCATGAAGCCGAAGACCACGACCGAGGCAAGAAGCACGCTCAGCACAAAGACCATCGTGCGGTGCAGGAGGCGCAAAAGCATCGGCAGGGGGCCCGTCGTCAGTCGTCAGCAGCCCGGGCGGCCCGGATCAGCCGCGGCCCAGGTCGGATAGGTCGAACGACTCCTTGATTGCGTTGGTGGGCAGGCCGGTGATGTCCGGGTCGGCCACCATCAGGTTGGGCAGCAGGAAGAGGAAGTCGGCGGCGGCGTCTTCGCTGATCAGCGCGCCGGCCTCCTTCATCTTGGTGACCTGCTCCTCCTCAGTGCCGGTGTCGGCCGCTTCGAAGAGCGCCTGGATCGCATCGGTGCCGTAGGTCGTGTAGTAGTCCGGGCTGCCGAAGACATTGGCCATGTCGCGCGGCTCCACGTGCGCCACGATCGACATGTCGAAGTCCTTGTTGGTGAAGACCGTCTCCAACCAGGCGGCGGGGAACTCGAGCTCATCGACCGTCACCGCCAGCCCCGCGTCCTCGAGCATGGACTCGACCACCGTGCCGCACGCGACGGCATACGGGAGCGTCGGGATGCGCAGTCGCAGCTCCTGGCCCTCGGCCCCGGCCTCCTTGATCAAGGTCTTGGCCTTCTCCAGGTCGTAGGGGTAGTCGCCGGTGCGGTCCTCATACCAGGGGTCGGTGGGCGGGTCCATCGTGCCGATCAGGGTGCCGCGCCCGGCCCAGCAGGTGTCCATGAGCATCTGGTGGTCGATGGCGGAGCGGACCGCCTGCCGGAGTTTCTTGTCTGCCAGCGGCTTGCCCTCCATCTGGTTCATCGACAGCACGATCTCGCCGTTGGTGGTGCCCTCGATGATCTGGTAGTCCCCGCCTTCGAACTCTGCCAGCGACTCCGGCGCCTGCACCGTGGAGACCACGTCGATGGCGTCGGTGAGCATCGCGTTGTTGAGCGCGTTGGCGTCCTTGAAGTAGAGCATCTCCACGTTTGCGAAGTAGGGCGCGTCGCCGTGATAGTCGGCGTAGCGCTCCAGGGTGATCTTGGAGCCGCGGTCCCAGGAGCCGAAGGTGTAGGGGCCGGTGCCGATGGGGCTGCCCGCCAGGTCGTCGACGCCCTCGGTGTCAAACATCGCGCCGATCCGGGTGCTGAGGGAGTAGAGGAAACGGTTGCTCGGCTGCGTGAGGGTGACGACGAGGGTGGTGTCGTCCTTGGCTTCGACCGAGTCGACGACGTCCATCTGCGTCTTCAGGCTGGTCGTCCAGGCGTCGGACTTGACCCGCTCCAGGGAGAACTTTGCGTCCTCGGCGGTGAAATCTGCGCCGTCGGAGAACTTCACCCCGTCCTTGAGGGTGAAGGTGTAGGTCAGGTTGTCGTCGCTGACTTCCCACTCCTGCGCCAGCGCGCTCACGAGCTCACCGGACGTGACGTCGACCGTGACCAGGGTCTCGTAGACGTTGTCGAGCAGGAGCTGGGGGATGGCAGCTCCGTCGGTGGTGGTGAAGTCCAGGCTGGCCGGCTCGGCCACCAGACCCACCCGCACGGTTTCGTCACTGCCCGACGCCACGTCACTGGTGCTCGAGCTGCCATCACTGGTGGCGCCGGCATCTCCGGGAGCCGCTGCCCCGTCGCTGGGGGCCGGCGAGGGGGAGGGCGAGGGCGACGTGCCTGCTCCGGCGTTGCATCCCGCCAGCAGTGCGGTGGTGGCCATCGCGGCCACCAGGGCCCGGGTCTTCGACTTCGTCGACGTTGGAGTCATAAGGCGCATCATGCTTCATCACCCTGCCCCCGCGCCAGTGGGTGCCGATAGTCTCTGAACATGGCCGACCGCGCACGCGTCCTTCTCGTGGCTCCCGACAAGTTTCGCGGCAGCCTCACTGCCCCTGAAGTCGTCGAGGCGGTGGCGGCCGGAGCCGAGCCTCTTGGCTGGCACGTCATCCGCCGACCGATGGCCGACGGTGGCGAGGGGATGCTGGACGCCTTCGGTGGCGCCAACCGCGTCTCGGTCGTCACTGGCCCGGCCGGTCGTCCCGTCCGGGCGGCTTGGCGCTTCGGGGCGGACAGGGTCGCCGTCGTCGAATGCGCGACGGCGTCCGGCCTGGCGATCGCCGGTGGCGGGAGCCACAACGACCCGATGGCAGCGACCAGCCGGGGCAGCGGCGAGCTCATCGCCGAGGCCATCCAGGCCGGCGCCAAGCGCGTCATCGTCGGTCTGGGCGGTTCGGCCATGACCGACGGCGGCCTGGCTGCGGTCGAGGCGGTCCTGGAGGGGCTGCACGGGCAAAAACCGTTTGGTCGAGGGGCCGAGATCCTGGTGGCCTGTGACGTGCAGACGGTCTTCACCGACGCGGCCAAGGTGTTTGGTCCCCAGAAGGGCGCTTCCCCGGAGCAGGTCCTAGAGCTGACCGAGCGCTTGGAGAAGCTGCAGAAGCACTACCTGGACGACTATGGCGTCCACCTGGACACGCTCCCAGGCGGCGGCGCTGCCGGCGGCCTGGGTGGCGCCCTCGTCGTGCTCGGCGGCAAGCTCGTCCCCGGCCTGAAACTCGTCGCGGAGGAGGTGGGGTTGGACGCCGCGCTGGCGCAGGCCGACGCCGTGGTGACGGGCGAAGGCGCGCTTGACGCAGAGTCCTTCAACGGCAAGGTGATCGGCGGCGTCCTCGACCTGGCGCAGGTGCACGGCATACCCGTCATCGCGATCGCCGGCGTCATCCGCGACGACGCCCCCGCCGACCGGCTGGCCCAGCTGAGGGCCGTGTCTCTCTCAGAGACGTACGGCAGCGAGGCCTCCTGGCACGACACCGCCAACTCGATCACCCGAGCTGTCACCGAGCAGCTCTCCGCCCTCGACCGGGCGGTCCCCCTTGACACACCGAACGGTCGTCGCTGACACGCTGACAACACCGACCGTCCGGACTGGCAACAGCGACCGCCCGGTCAGAGGAAGACCACCCCCCTTGCCGCGACCCGTCGTCGTAGGCGAAGATTACTCACCAGAAACAAGTACCGTGAGTATCGGATACTCGGAAGGGCAAGGCGAGCACCGTGGGTCACTACCGCAGCAACGTGCGCGACATCGAATTCACCCTCTTTGACGTGCTCGGGCGAGGTGAGGTGCTGGGCAAGGCGCCGTTCACCGACGTCGACACCGAGACGGCGCGCGACGTGCTGCACCAGGTCGCTGGGCTGGCAGAAGGCCCCATTGGTGCCTCGCTCCTGGACTCCGACCGCAACCCGCCGGTCTTCGACCCGGCGACCGGCCAGGTCACCATGCCCCAGTCCTTCCAGGACTCCTACGCCACCTGGCTGGACAGCGAGTGGTGGCGCCTGGAGATCGACGCGAGCCTGGGCGGCACCCCTGCCCCGCCGAGCCTGACCTGGGCGATGAACGAGCTGGTCCTGGGTGCCAACCCGGCCGTGAAGATGTTTGCCGCCGGCTTCACCTTCGCCCAGGTGCTCTATCACCTCGGCACCCCCGAGCAGCAGCAGTTGGCCCAGCTCATGATCGACCACCGTTGGGGCGCCACCATGGTCCTGACCGAGCCGGACGCCGGCTCCGACGTCGGCGCGGGACGGGCCAAGGCCACCAAGGCCAGCGACGGCACCTGGCACCTCACCGGGGTCAAGCGCTTCATCACCAGTGGCGTCGCGCCGTTCTATGACAACGTCATCCACTTCGTGCTCGCCCGCCCCGAGGGCGCCGGGCCGGGCACCAAGGGGCTCTCGCTTTTCTTGGTCAGCGACCGGCATGTGCTCGACCTGGAGACCGGTGAGCTCGGCGAGCGCAATGGCGTCCAGGTGACCAACATCGAGCACAAGATGGGCCTGAAGGTCTCCACCACCTGCGAGCTGCGCTTCGGTGAGGACGAGGACAACCCGGCCGTCGGCCTGCTCCTCGGTGAGGTCCACGACGGCATCGCGCAGATGTTCCGGATCATCGAATATGCCCGCATGCTGGTCGGCACCAAGGCGATCGCGACCCTCTCGACCGGCTACCTCAACGCCCTCGACTACGCCAAGGAGCGCGTGCAGGGCGCTGACCTGGCGCAGATGAGCAACAAGGCCGCGCCGCGGGTCACCATCACCCACCACCCCGACGTGCGCCGTTCCCTCATGCTGCAGAAGTCCTATGCCGAGGGTCTGCGGGCGCTCATGCTCTACACCGCGACCTTCCAGGACACGGTGTATGCCGCGCAGGCCGCCTCGGGCGCGGAGCGGGTCGAGGCCGACTCCCCCGCCGCCATGGCCGCACGCGTCAACGACCTCCTGCTGCCGCTGGTGAAGGGCTGCGGCTCCGAGCGCGCGTGGGTGCTGCTGGGCACCGAGTCACTCCAGACCTTCGGCGGGTCCGGTTTCCTGCAGGACTACCCGCTGGAGCAGTACGTCCGCGACGCCAAGATCGACTCGCTCTACGAGGGCACCACCGCGATCCAGGGCATCGACTTCTTCTTCCGCAAAATCCTGCGCGACAAGGGAGCCGCCCTCGGGTATGTCGCGCAGCAGATCCTGACGACCACCTCAGCTGCGGCGGACGACGGCTTGGACGACGTACGCAGCGCCGTCTCCCGTGCGCTCGGCGAGGTGCAGGCGATGGTCGAGTTCTGCACCGAGAAGGCGATCGCCTCGCAGCAGGACCCCACCCAGGTGTATGCCGTGGGGCTGGGCACCACCCGTCTGCTCCTGGCCGCCGGCGATCTGGTGATCTCCTGGCTGCTCCTGCGCCAGGCGGAGGTGGCCCAGCGTCTTCTCGACTCCGGCGAGCCCGGGGAGAGCGGCGCCGGCGCCCACCCGGCCTACCTGCAGGGCAAGGTCGCCGCGGCGAAGTTCTTTGCCAGCGAGATCCTGCCCCGCCTGGGCTCGGACCGACGCATCATCACCGGCGTCGACACCTCGCTGATGGAACTCCCGGAGGACGCCTTCTGAGCCTCCCCCGCCCAACAGTCGGACGGCTCAGCGATAACGCTTGATCCGAAAGACATAGACCCGCATCATGAGGTAGATGAAGACCGCCTCGCAGGCACCCGCGATGAGGCGGGCCGCGAGGAACTGCACGCCGATCGCCTCCAGCGTCGTGGACAACAGCAGGATGAACAAGACATAGTTCGCGACCACGGTGAGCAGATATCTGCCGGTCTGTCGCTGGACATTGCCATGGGACTGGAAGTTCAGCACTCGGTTGAGGACGAAGGCAAGCCCGAACGCCACCACATAACCCAGCGTCACCGCGGCCGGATAGGGCAGGCGCAAGACGTCGAAGGCCACGGCGAGCAGCCCCAGGTCGATGGCATAGGTCAGGGTGCTGAGGGCCGCAAAACCAATCGCGGTCGCCGGGATGATGGACCGCAGGCGGCGCGGCAGCCGCGCGTGCAGACCGTCACGCGCTGCAGCGAAGCGAGTGGCGGCCGAGCGGGGAGGGTCAGAGACTTTCGTCGCGGCGTCGGACGTCGGCGTCGGTGTGCCGGTCGACGACCTCGCGGTGGGTGGTGTTGGTGCGCTGGGTGTTCATCACCAGGCTCAGGATCAGGCTGAGCGCCCCCGCGGCCATCAAGATATAGCCGATGGTGGACAGCTCGATGCCGCTGACGTTCATCTCCACGGCGAAGGCCAGGATCGCGCCGAGGACGAGCAGGAGAATACCGAGGCCGATGCCCATGATGGTGCCTTTCCGTTGGGGTTCGACCAGCCTAATGGTTGGTGCTGGGGCGGGCCTGTCGAACCGCCACACCTAGAGTCTGCGGTCCCGCAGGACAGGGAAAGACTCGCGAGCCTTCGCCACGGCGGCCGAGTCGATCTCGACCGAGAGGACCTCCTGCTCCGTGCCGGCCTCGGCCAGCACCGTGCCCCAGGGGTCGATGATCGCGCTGTAGCCGCCCATCGTCTGCCCTGCGTGGGTGCCTGCGGTGTTGCAGGCGACGACGAAGCACTGGTCCTCGATCGCGCGCGCACGCAGCAGCAGGCGCCAGGCCTCGACACGGGCCTGCGGCCAGGCCGCCGGGATGAGGAAGAGCTGCGCGCCCAGGTCGAGCTGGGCGCGATACAACTCAGGGAAGCGCAGGTCATAACAGGTCGAGAGGCCGATGGTCAGCTCGTGCGCGGGTGCCGGCAGGTCGAGCACGACCAGCTCGGTCCCCGCCTCCATCAGCTTGGGCTCACCGGACCCGAAGCCGAAGCGGTGCACCTTGCGATAGGTGGCACACGGCCTACCTGCCGGATCGAGCACGACCGAGGTGTTCCACAGGTGTCGTCCCTCCTGCCCCGGCGCCTCGGTGCGTTCGACCACGGAGCCGGTATGGAGCACCACCCCGGTCTCGCGCGCTGCGGCGGCCAGCGGCGCGAGCGCGGGCGGCAGGTCCTCGCCGGCCAGCGACTGGGCGCGCCCCTGCCAGTCACGGACCGCGAAGCACCCCGCGCTCCACAGCTCGGGCAGCAGGACCAGGTCGTGCCCGGCGCCGTGCTCGCGGACGAGGTCGGCGACCCGGGCGGCACGCTCCTGGACGGACTCCTGGTCGCCGTCTCCGTAGGCCAGCTGGATCACTGCGATCCTCATGTCGATCTCCTGTCGTGGGTCGCCAGTTGCTGCAGCCGCGCGTTGTAGGCCCGCAGCTCGGCCTCGTCGTCGCGCGCGGCCTTGCGGTCATAGCGGATGCTCTCGCGAGAGTCGCGCTGCATCCAATCGACCGCCACCAACATCATCAGGACCAGCGTGGGCGCCTCACCGATCCCCCACGCGATCGCGCCTCCGAGCTGCTGGTCCACGAGCAGGTCCGGCACCCACGGCACCGCCAAGGTCTTGTAGAACTCCGGGGCGAGCAGCCACGCGCCCTGCATCAGCGCCAACCCGAAGAAGGCGTGCGCCGCGAGGGTGGCGATGAGCACGAGCATCCGGAAGGGTGCCTGCCACTTGGGCGGCCCCGGGTCGCGCCCGATCAGCGCCCAGACGAAGGCATAGCCGGTGATCGAGAAATGGACGACCATGGCGACGTGCCCGGTGTGCGTGGTCAGCGCCCAGTCCAGTAGACCGCTCCAGTAGAACGCGACCAGGCTGGCGAAGAACATGGTCCCCGCCACGATCGGGTTGACGAAGAACGTGGCCCAGCGCGAGTGCACCACCGCCAGCAACAGCTCGCGCGGACCCAGCGTCTTGTCGCGGCGCTTGGGCAGTGCCCGCAGCGCCAGGGTGATCGGCTGGGCGGGGACGAGCAGGATGGGGACGGCCATCATGAGGGCGATGTGCTCGACCATGTGGATCGAGAACATCACCTTGCCGTAGACGCCCGGACCACCGTTGGTGACATAGACGAGCAGGCCCCAGCCCAGCACCCACACGAGCAGCCGCCACCACGGCCACGAGTCCCCGCGACGACGCAGCCGCCATACCCCCCACGCGTAGAGGCCCACTGCGGTCAGCGCGGCGAACGCGAAGAGCCAGTCGACGCGCCAGGCGGTGAGCATCTGGCCCCAGTCCCAGGGTTGCGGCATCGGGAAGCCGGTGAGGCTCAGGGCGATGTCACGGTCCTTGGGGATCGACTGCGGTGGCGGCGTGCGGGTCAGGACCACACCGAGCCCGACAGCGAGGCTCATCAGCACCAACTCGCCGCTGGCCATCCACGCGAAGCGGCGCGGGCTGTCGACACCTCGGGCGACGATGGCGCGGCGCTGCAGATAGCCAGCGACACCGAGCAGGAGCAGCAGACCCACCTTGAGCAGGACGATGATCCCGTATGACGTGCCCAGCCTCGTGGGCGAACCGATGGTCACGCTGGCGAAGAGCACTCCGGAGACGGCCACCATGGCGAACGCCCAGCCCGCGACCGTCGAGAAGCGCTGCACCGTGATCGGGAGCGCCGGCCCCAGGATCGGCAGCAACAGGCCGATCGCCAGCAAGCCGCCGACCCAGACGCTGAGCCCGACCAGGTGCAGACCCAGCGCGGTGACGGCGGTCTCGTGGCCGACGGTCCCGGCGGAGTGGCCGGAATAGGCGGCGGGCGCGAGCGAGGCGAGGGCGAGCACGGCGGCCCAGGCGAGGGCCGTCTTCGTGCGCGCCCACGCAGCCAGCGGCAGGAGGACCGCGACCGCGATGGCCTCGATCGCCATCAGCCGGGTGAACTCCAGCTGCCAGGTGGCGGCCCACAGGTCGCCGAGATAGCCGGGGGTGTTCGGGGGCACGCCGGCCAGCTCGCCAAAGCTGAGATACCACCCCACCACGACCGTGACCAGCCACACCGCTGCCGAGCCGACTGCCGCCCTGGCCGCGGTGCCCCGGCGATCACTGGACGGCCCCTCCGGCACGAGGAAGGCAGCCACGAACAGCAGACCGATCGTGAGCGCGGCCGCTAGGTCGTGCAGGATCCCGACGAGGGGCAGACCCCAGCGCACGACCGCGCCCGCATCCCCCAGGACGACCGGAGTGGTGGCCCCGGACAGCGCCGCCGCCGGCACCGCGACCACCAGCGCGATAACGAACATCAACACCGGCGCCCCCCAGCCACCCAGCAGGCGCGGCAACGGCGAGGGCGACGGCATACCCCTCATGCTAGGCGCCCACCCTGACGATGCCGGATCAGGGACGTTTGGCAGAATAGGAGGTCGCAGCGACGGGGCGCGGGGGTCAGCAACAGTTGCATGCGGTCGCCTCGCGTCCTCACGCGAGCTGCGAAACACCGAGCACGACCACCGAGAATCGAACGACAGAGGACACACACTGATGCGCACGAAACATCTGGCCCTGACCGCTATGCTGCCGCTGGCCCTGAGCCTGCCGCTGGCCCTCGGCGCCTGCTCCACCACGGATGAGCCGAGCACCACGCCCGACACCAACAGCAGCGCCGCCGACAGCTCGACGAACGACGCGACCCAGACCTCGGCCCCGGCGGACGCCGTAGCGATGAGCGACGAGGTCTGTGCCGACTTCTTCCAGAGCGGGCCCGTCAAGCTGGCCGATCGCGCTGAGAAGGACCGCGCGATGCTGGAGAACGGCGAGGTCAAGGACCCCGCCACCTTCGGTGAGGTCAACCTCCTGCGCCAGCGCATCCGGGACCTGGCGGCCACCACTGACGGCGACCAGGCCGCTCTGCTCGAGCGGATCAACGCCCCCTTCGTCGAGGCGTCCAACGTGATCCTGGACGACGAAGAACTGAGCCCTTCGGACGCAGAGATCTCGCTCCCGCCGATCGTCGTCGCCGATTCCGCGACCGCGCAGGAAGAGTTCCTCGCCGCCTGCGAGGGCTGAGCACCAATACCGCGGGTGGTCCGGCGCGAGGCTAACCTGAAGGCATGCCAGTCCACCCCGCCCCGCCGACCGACATCCCGAGCCTCATCGAGGCCTATCGGGCCGTGGTCACCTCCTTCGCGGGTGTCGCCGACGGCCTGCGGGACACGGACTGGGAGCAGCCGACGACCTGTCCGGGCTGGAGCGCCCACGACCACCTGGCTCACGTCGTCCACCTCGAGGACATTCTGTCCGGGTCCGACCACCCCGTCACCGGCTGGTCGGAGCAGGCGGCGGGCCACCGGCACTCCCGCGCGGTCAAGGTCGGCTCGCCTCAGCACGTGCGCAACGACTTCGGCGTGTGGATCGAAGAAGGCGTGCAGGCCCGTCGCGACCGCTCCCCTGGCGAGCTGATCGCCGAGCTGCGCGGTCTTATGGAGGTGCGCTCGGCGAGCATGTATGACCCAGACCTGACGGCGCAGACCCTGGTGCCCTCGGTCATGGGCGAGCAGGCCACCTTCGAGGAGCTCCTCCGCCTGCGCCTGGCAGACATCTGGGTGCACGAGCAGGACCTGCGCGAGCTCGTCGGCCGACCCGGCTCGCTGGACAGTGCCGGTGCCAGCCAGTGGACGACCTACATCATGGATGCCCTGGATCGGGTCGTGGTCCGGCGCGTCAAGGCGGAGCCGGGCACGGTGGTGATCCTGGAGACCACCGGTCCCGTAGTGGCCCGGGCCGGGGTGCGGGTCGGCGTCGATGAGGCCGACCAGCCGATCGGTCGCGCGCTGTTCAGTGGCCACACGGAGGCGCCCAGCGAGACCGGCGGCGACAGCGACAGCCACGGCGCTTCCAGCGCACCCGAGGCGCACCCGGAGCACATCACCACGATCTCGTTGTCGACCGACGCGCTCACCCGCCGGGCCGCGGGTCGGCGCTCGACCGCAGACACGGCATACCAGGTAGTCGGCGACGAGGACCTGGCCCGCCGGGTGCTCGACGCCTACGTGATTACTCCCTGATCACTTCCCTATGCCCACCGACGTCGTCGCACGACCAGAGCCACGCCTCGGGCTCGCCCTCGGCGGAGGCGGCGCCCGGGGACTGTGCCACCTCGGCGTGCTGCAGGTCCTGGAGGAGCTGCAGATCTATCCCGACGTCATCGCGGGCACCAGCATGGGCGGCCTGGTCGGGGCCTTCATCGCGGCCGGCTACCAGGCGCAGGAGCTCCAGAGGATCGCCAAGGACGTGCGTCTATCCCAGCTGATCGACTGGCGGATGAGCTGGCGGCTGGTCAGCACCCGCGCCCTCGAGCGCCTCATGGAGGACCACCTGCCCGCGACCTTCGAGGAGCTGGAGTTGCCGCTCGTGCTGACCGCGAGCAACCTCGTCGACGGTCAGATCCACTACTTTCGTCAGGGTGACCTGCGGACCGCGATCCGGGCGACGACGGCCTATCCAGGGTTCATCGAGCCGGTCCGGCTGGGCGACGCGCTGCTGGTCGACGGCGGCATCCTCAACCAGCTGCCGGTCGATGGCGCGCTCTTCCTGGGTGCCCGGCGGGTGATCGCGGTCAACGCGACGCCGCTGGTGCGGGTCGAGCTCGAGCAGGACGATGCGGCCAAGGCACGGCGGCGGGCGGGGCGCGAGACGCTGCGCGAGGTGTTTAGGTCGATCGATGTCATGCAGGCCCAGCTGACGACCACTCGGTTGTCCTTCTATCGCCCCGACGTCCTGCTGGACCCGGTGATGGACGGTGTGGAGATCAGTGACCTCCACAAGGGTGGGATAGCGATCGAGGCGGGTGTCGTCGCGGCGCGGGAGCGCTCCGAGGATCTGGTGCGAGCCGCCCGCGGCTGACTCAGCTGCGCGCGGTGCCCGGGGCGTGGCCCCTGCTGTAGAACCACAGCGCCCCGACAAAGGTCGCCACCACCAGCAGGCATGCTCCGGCCACCCAGACCCCCGGCGGCCACTGGATCGTGAACTCCAGGATCAGGCCGACCAGCGCGATAGCCAGCGCCGCCTGACCTGCCATGCGGGTGGCGTTAAACTGCGCCAGCCGCTCGGCGACGTCGGCGTCCTCACCGGTGAGCAGCCGTGCCGCGGGCGTGAGTCGTCGGGTCACCGAGTGGAGCACGCCATACCCCAAGAAAAATCCTGCGCCCACGATCGCCACCTTGGCGTTGCCGCGGGAGAACCCGGCGACCAGGATCGCCGCTGCCGCGACGGTGCACAGCAGCGTGAAGAGCCGGTCCTTCAGACGCGGACGGGAAGCCATGGCCCCAGGGTAGGCGGAGGTCAGCCCCAGACCAGCGCGAGGCTCGGGTCCTCCAGGAGACGCGCGATGTCGGCGAGGAACCGGCTGCCGAGCTCGCCGTCGACCAGCCGGTGGTCGAAGGACAGCGCGAGCTGGGTGACCCAGCGCGGCTCGATCCGCTCATCCGCGCCGTGACCGACGACCCACGGCTGGCGGCGGACCGCGCCGAAGGCGACGATCGCGGACTCGCCGGGGTTGATGATCGGGGTGCCGGTGTCGACCCCGAAGACCCCGACGTTGGTGATCGTGATGGTGCCGCCGGCCTGGTCGGCGGGCTGGGTGCGGCCCGATTTTGCGGTCGCGACCAGGTCCTGCAGCGCCTCGGCGAGCTGGCGCAGGTCCATCAGGTCGGCGTCCTTGATGTTGGGCACGATCAACCCACGCGGGGTTGCGGCGGCGATCCCGAGGTTGACGTAGTTGCGGCGCACGATCTGCTGCGCCGTCTCGTCCCAGACGGAGTTGATGCCGGGGTTGCGGCGCACCGCGATCGTCATCGCCTTGGCCAGCACCACCAGCAGGCCGATCCGGACGTCAGACATGCCGTACGAGCGGTCCGACTTCAACCGGTCGATCAGCTCCATCGTCGCGGTCACATCGACCGTGATGAACTCGGTCACGTGCGGAGCCGAGAAGGCCGAGCTGACCATGGCCTGGGCCATCATCTTGGTGACGCCCTTGATGTCGGTGCGCTCCTCCCGCTGTCCCGAGCGGTCCAGGCTGGGACGCTGGTATGGCGTC
>NZ_JAUNVI010000117.1 GCF_030537745.1 Ornithinimicrobium sp.
GAGGACTTCACCTGGAAGGGCTTGCTCGACTTCTCCACGTGCACCGAGTGCGGCCGGTGCCAGGAGCAGTGCCCGGCCTGGCACACCGACAAGCCACTCTCCCCCAAGATGATGGTCATCGGCCTGCGCAACCACCACCAGGCCAAGGCCCCGTGGCTGCTGGCCACCGACGAACAGCGCACCCAGGCCCAGGCGGAGCTCGACGCGCTGTCCGGAGCCGCCGCCGCCGACCCCGCAGCGGCGCTGGCCTCGGGGGCACTCGCGCCCAAGCTGGGCGGCATCCCCACCACGGCGGTGCTCGAGGCACAGCGCCAGCTCGTCGGCGAGACCATCGGCGACCCGACCATCCCCGACGGTGGGGCCGTCTTCGACCCTGACTCCCTCTGGGCCTGCACCACATGCGGGGCCTGCGTGGAGCAGTGCCCCGTCGACATCGAGCACGTCGACGACATCGTCGACATGCGCCGCCACCAGGTGCTCATCGAGTCGGCCTTCCCGCACGAGCTCGGAGGGCTGTTTAAGAACCTGGAAAACAAGGGCAACCCATGGGGGATGAATGCCCGGCTGCGGATGGACTGGGCCAAGGACCTGCCCTTCGAGATCCCGATGGCCGGGGCTGACGTCGAGGACCTTGCGGAGGTCGACTACCTGTTCTGGGTCGGCTGTGCCGGCGCCTTCGAGGACCGCGCAAAGAAGACGACGCGCGCGGTCGCCGAGCTGCTCCATACCGCTGGCGTGTCCTTTGCCGTCCTGGGCGACGGAGAAACCTGCACCGGCGACCCCGCGCGCCGGGCCGGCAACGAGTTCCTCTTCCAGATGCTCGCGATGGCCAACGTCGAGACGCTCACGGAGGTCAACGCGACCAAGATCGTGGTGACCTGCGCCCACTGCTTCAACACCATCAAGAACGAATACCCCCAGGTCGGCGGCAACTACGAGGTCCTGCACCACACCCAGCTGCTCAACAAGCTGGTCCGGGACAAGAGACTGACGCCCGTCGCCCGCCCCGACGAGGCCGACGCGAGCGGAGTGGCGTCGACGGCCTCGACCGTCACCTACCACGACCCGTGCTATCTCGGCCGCCACAACCAGGTCTATGCGCCGCCGCGAGAGCTGCTCGGCGCCCTGCCCGGCGTCGAGATCCGCGAGATGCCGCGCAACCAGGAGAAGTCGTTCTGCTGCGGCGCTGGTGGTGCCCGGATGTGGATGGAGGAGAAGCTCGGCACCCGGATCAACCTGAACCGGACGGAGGAGGCGATCGCCACCGGTGCTGACCGGATCGCGGTCGGCTGCCCCTTCTGCCGGGTGATGCTCTCCGACGGCCTCACGCAGAAGCAGTCGGAGGGAGCTCGCGAGGAGATCGAGGTGGTCGACGTCGCGCAAATGCTGCTGGCGGCCGTCCGGCGCGGCAAGGAGCCGGCGCCGCTCGATCAGTCCTGACGGACGAACTGCGGCTGCGCCCGCTCCCAGTAGGCCTGGCCATCCAGGTGCATCCGCCACGCGGCCTGTGGCCCGACGTAGCGCAGGTGCCAGGGCTCGGGCGCATAACCGGTCACCTTCTGCCCACCCTCGGGGTAGCGGATGATGAACCCCCAACGGTGCGCATTGGCACCCACCCAGCGCCCGTCCTCCTGGGCACCGAAGCAGTCGTAGGTGCAGCTGCCGCCGAGGTCGACCGCCAGCCCCAGCTGGTGCTCGCTGTGGCCAGGCAGCGCGGAGATCTGGTCCGCGCGTGCGGAGCCGACGCGACCGACCCAGTCCTCGTGCGTGCCCGCTTGGATGTCGTAGGCGCGGAAGCCGGAGGTGACGACCAGCATCGTGTGCCCGTCGCGCGCAGCCGCGTCGAAGAGGAGCCCGAGCTGCTGCGCCACCTCCTTGCGCACCTCGTAGGGACCGCCGCGAAACGCGACAAGGTCGGTGGGGGCGTAGGTGGTCGGGCGGATCGCCTCGTCCCGGGTCACCAGGGTGTAGAGGCGCTGGGCATCCTCTTGCTCCAACTGCGTCGGCGGCAACCCGTCGGCCAGGCTTCCAAGGCAGCCGAACCCGACCGCGCCCAGCGCCCCCGCGCCGGCAGCGCCGGTGTCGCGCAGGAAGTCAGCAGCGCCGTCAGCAGGACGTTGGCACTCCACCTCTCCGGGAGTAAGCGCTCGGTCCCCCGTCCCGACAGCCCGGTCAGGCCCGTCCAGCTGCTCAGCGCCGGCGATCGACACCCAGGCCGCGACGGGTGGACCTCCCGGAGCCCGGTCGAGCAGCTGCGGCAACCCGAGCCCAGCGCCAGCGGCCGCCGCGGTGAGGACGGCGGTAGCGAGCACGCCGAGGCCGGCGAGCCGCCTGCGCCAGGCTCGTCGTCGCCGTCTCTCACGCCTGGTCAGGTGTGCGTCGAGCTGCATGAGGGGGCGTCAGCCACCGATATGGGTGCGGTGAAAGTTGGCCCAGGACCGGCTGGCGGTGGGACCCCGCTGACCCTGGTAGTGGCTGCCGCGGGCCTGCGTGCCGTAGGGGTGCTCGGCCGGGGAGCTGAGCTGAAAGAAGCAGAGCTGGCCGATCTTCATCCCCGGGTGCAGCACGATCGGCAGGGTCGCGACGTTGGACAGCTCCAGGGTGACGTGCCCGGTGAAGCCCGGGTCGACGAAGCCAGCGGTGGCGTGCGTGAGCAGCCCCAGGCGACCCAGCGAGCTCTTCCCCTCCACCCGGGCGGCGATATCGTCGGGGAGGCTGACCTCCTCATAGGTGGACCCCAGCACGAACTCCCCGGGGTGCAGCACAAAGGACTCGGCTGGATCGACCTGCACCAGTCGGGTCAGATCGGGCTGCTCCTGCGCCGGGTCGATGACCGGATACTTGTGGTTGTCGAAGAGCCGGAAATAGCGGTCCAGGCGGACGTCGACGCTGGAGGGCTGGACCATCGTCGGATCCCACGGGTCCAGGCGCACCCTGCCGGAGTCGATCTGAGCACGGAGGTCACGGTCGGAGAGCAGCACGCTGGACACCCTAACGGGGGGTTGGCTTGGTGGCCGTCGAAGGGGCGGATACTATGGCTGCCGATCCGCTTCTGCGGGTCACGCGGGCGTAGTTCAATGGTAGAACATCAGCTTCCCAAGCTGAATACGCGAGTTCGATTCTCGTCGCCCGCTC
>NZ_JAUNVI010000118.1:0-1751 GCF_030537745.1 Ornithinimicrobium sp.
AGAAAGCACCCGAGCAGGAACAGCCCGCAAAGCAGGAGTCGACGCAGCAAGGCGGCTCCAGTGACAGCGGCGGCTCCGGTGGTGGTGCCGGTGAAACCGTGACGATGCCTGCGCCCGGTGAGTCCGTCACCGAGGGCATCGTGACCCGCTGGCTCAAGGCCGAGGGTGACACCGTGGAGGTCGACGAGCCACTCCTCGAGGTCTCCACCGACAAGGTCGACACCGAGATCCCTTCCCCGGTCGCGGGCGTGCTGTCCAAGATCATCGCCGCAGAGGACGCCACCGTCGAGGTCGGCGGTGCCCTGTGCGTCATCGGCGGGGAAGCTGGCGGCAGTGACTCCTCCGCGGCGCCAGCTTCTGAGCCGGCCGCTGAAGAAGCGCCCGCACAGCAAGAACCCGAGCAGGCCAAGCAGCCAGAGTCCAAGGACGAGCCTGCCGCCGAGACCGACGGTGGCCTCGCGCAGGAGCAGGACGTCCAGAAGCAGGCAGCCCAGGAGTCCGAAGCCAAGTCCGATCCTGGAGCCTCGACCGGGGCTACCGAAGATGAGTCCGAGGACGCCGTCGGTCTGGGCACCATGGCCGGCGACAACGGCAGCACCTCCCACAAGGACACCAGCGACGTGGGCTCCGCCAGCCAGGACGTCAGCGCCTATGTCACCCCGCTGGTCCGCAAGCTCGCGGCCCAGCACGGTGTCGACCTGTCCTCGCTGACGGGCACCGGAGTCGGTGGACGGATCCGCAAGCAGGACGTGCTTGACGCCGCCAAGGCGAGCGAGGAAGCGGCCAAGAAGAGCGAGGAAGACGCGAAGGCTAGCGAGGAGGCGGCCAAGAACAGCGAGGCCGCCGCCGCACCTGCCGCGCAGAGCCCTGCCGCTGCACCGTCGACTTCCGCACCATCTGCCTCCGCGCCGCCCACGACCAGCACAGAGTCGACGGCCAAGCGGGGCACGACCGAAAAGATGTCGCGACTGCGCAAGGTCATCGCGACCCGCATGGTCGAGTCGCTGCAGAACTCGGCACAGCTCACCACGGTGATCGAGGTGGACGTCACCAAGGTCGCTCGTCTGCGCAACCGGAGCAAGGCCGACTTCCTCAAGCGGGAGGGCGCCAAGCTGTCGTTCATGCCGTTCTTCGCGATGGCTGCGATCGAGGCGCTCAAGGAGCACCCGATCGTCAACGCCAGCGTCGAGGGCGACACGATCGTCTACCACGCCGCCGAGCACCTGGGCGTCGCGGTCGACACCCCCCGCGGTCTGCTGGTCCCGGTCATCAAGGACGCCGGCAACCTCAACATCGCCGGGCTGGCGCACAAGATCGCCGACCTGGCCGAGAGGACCCGCGACAACAAGGTCACTCCGGACGAGCTGTCCGGAGGCACCTTCACGCTGACTAACACCGGGTCACGTGGCGCGCTCTTCGACACGCCGATCATCAACATGCCCAACGTCGCGATCCTGGGCACGGGTGCGGTCGTCAAGCGTCCGGTCGTGGTCACCGACGAGGACGGTGGAGCCACGATCGCGATCCGCGACATGGTCTACCTAGCCATCAGCTATGACCACCGGGTCGTGGACGGTGCCGACGCGGCCCGCTTCTTGACCTCGATGAAGCAACGCCTCGAGGACGGCAACTTCGAGGTCTGATGACTCCCTCCGACAGCGTCGAGCCGGTGCCCTCGTCCACCAGCCGCACCGTGGCCATCACCGGCGCCAGCGGCCTGATCGGCTCTGCGCTGTCACAGTCGCTCCGCG
>NZ_JAUNVI010000118.1:1851-3131 GCF_030537745.1 Ornithinimicrobium sp.
CGCTCCGCGCGCTCCAGCCCCGGACGCGTCAGGCGACCAGTCGACCGTGGTCCGTGAGGTCACCTGGCAACCTGGCACCGAGCTGGACCCGGCCACGCTGGCCGGTGTCGACGCGATCGTCCACCTTGCCGGTGCCGGGATCGGGGACCAACGCTGGAGCCCGGCGCGCAAACGGGAGCTGGTGGCATCCCGGACCGAAGGCACCGACACCATCGCGCGCGCTATCGCAGGTATGGCGAGGATGCCGGGCGGTGCACCACGGCTGCTTTCCGGGTCGGCGGTGGGCTACTACGGTGATCGTGGGCCCGACATCCTCACAGAGGAGAGCGACCGGGGCGAAGGTTTCCTGGCCGACCTCTGCCGCGACTGGGAAGCGGCCACCTGGTCAGCGGAAAAGGCCGGCGCTTCGGTCGCCCACGTGCGCACCGGGATCGTGCTCGCGCCGCACGGCGGCGCATTGGGCAAGGTGCTCCCCATGGTGCGCGCAGGCCTGGGCGGGCCACTGGGCAGCGGCAAGCAATACTGGTCCTGGATCACCCTCCATGACCATGTGCGCGCGCTCAGCTTCCTCTTGGATCACCCCGAGATCACCGGCCCGGTCAACCTCACCGGACGCCACCCCGACACGCAGCTCGACGTCGTCAAGGCGCTGGCCCACGACCTTCACCGGCCCTCACTCCTGCGAGCTCCCGGCATCGCGCTGCGCGTCGTGATCGGTGAAATGGCCAGTGAGATCCTGGGCAGCCAGCGCGTCCTGCCGACGGTCCTGGACGAGGCCGGCTTCACGCAGGACCACCCCGACCTGCCCCGCGCCGTGGCATGGCTCCTCGACGAACCTGCGCAGTCCACCTGACGGCCCGGCGACGCCTACCTGCCCGGCTCCCCCCACGACCAGAGCAACCACCCCTCCTTCGCAGCAGCCAGGACGATGCGCAGCTGGTCGGTCTGCATCCCCGAGGTGAGCTGTTCGTCGCCGTCGTCATCGATCGCACGCAGGGGCGCGCGGGTGATGGTGGCCTCAACCGTCAACCGACCCTGCGTCTGCTCTACCACTGCGGCTTCTTCGACCCGGAAGGTCACGTCGGGATAGACCAGACCCAGGGCACGAGCGGCTTCGAGCTGACCCTGCTCGGCGGCGAGCGCCGGTGAGTCAGGAGCCATAGCCAGGGTGAGCGCCGCAGGGTCGCGGCCCTCCCAGGCCTCCCCCCTCAGGTCGACCAGACGCTGCAGGGTGCGGCTCACCTGCGCGTCCGTCGTGCCTGGACCTGTCGTGCCTCGAC
>NZ_JAUNVI010000119.1 GCF_030537745.1 Ornithinimicrobium sp.
GCGCACCGACAACTGGGGCGAGCCGCAGGACATCAAGGCACCGAGCGCGGACGAGTTGATGAGCGGTCCCACCGGCTGACCGGAGTCATGAGGTGCTCAGCACCCGCGCAGGAACGCCGTTGTCTTTTCCAGGACAGTCTTGTCTTGGCCAAGTGCGTTTCAGGGTCGCTCGATGCCGGAGAGGACGGCGTTCCTCATCCGCTCGTGCCACGGTCTCTCGACCCACCGGTGGATGAACCACGCCAAGGTCAACGCGAGGGTTGCGGCCAGGACCAGCACTAGGTAGCTGTTCACCCTGCCCTCGAGGGTGTTGATGACGAAGAAGCCGAACTGCCCGTGGACGAGGTACAACGGATACGTCAGGGCCCCGGCCAAGGTAAGCCAGGACCAGTTGATCCGGGACAGCGGCCCTGCAGCGCAGGCCAGGACGGCCGCAAACATCAAAATGACCAGGAGCGCGACCACCCCTGGGTTGAAGGCCGCGTCGGTGTGCAGGGGGGCGCTACGGTCGGCGTAACGCACTGCCTGCCGAATGCACAGGACGAGGTTCAACCCGATACCCAGGGCGAGGATGAGGTGCCAACCCTCTCGGTAGACCAGGTAGAGCAGCATCCCGCCGGCGAAGTAGGGGGCATAACTGGGGATGAGGAGGGAAGTCAGCAGGCCGCTGTCGGTGGCCCGTGCCAACTGGGAGAGGAGGGGCCAGAGGAAGGCGAACGCGATGACCCTTCGGCGGGTAAGCCCCACAGCTAGCAGCATCCCGATCAGAAGGTAGAACTTCAGCTCGACGTACAAGGTCCAGAAGGCGCCCTGCACGCTGGTAACGTCCCACGCTTCCTGCAACATCGTCAGGTTGATCAACCCATCGACCAGATCCACGTCCCGGCCTCCGTGCCAGAAGACCTGGAGGAGGATCGTGGCCAGGACCGCCGCCCAGTAGGCAGGGTAGAGGCGGGAGAGGCGCGACGCAGTGAAGGCGGGGAGTGTCCGGCCATAGGCGGTCATCAGGATGACAAAGCCGGAGACGATGAAGAAGAGCTCGACCCCGAGGTAGCCGTACTTGGTCACCTGACTGAGCGTCGGGAACTCCTCGGCTGCCGTGTTGCCCCAAAATGTCTGGTTGATGGCGGTGTAGTGGTAGGCGAGGACAGCTAGTGCCGCCAGCATGCGCAGCGCGTCCAGCGCACCTAGGCGTGACTTCTGCCGCTGCGACCGCTCCGTCGGTCTGACGCTGGTCATCGCGGTTCGAGGCCTGGAGGATGGGACCGGGAGTGATCGAGGAAGAGGCGGCTGACTACGCGCTCACTGCTGTGCCCGTCGTCATGCGAGTTGAATGTGCGCACCCATTCCCCATAGCGCTCGGCATAGGAAGTCCAGTCGTCGATGCCGCATATAGCGGCCACGACTTCGTCATGGCTGGTGACGAGCGGTCCTGGCGCGAGCTCGGCCAGGTCGAAGTAGACGCCGCGGACCTCGTCGCTGTAGGAGTCGAGATCGGGGACGAAGAAGATCATCGGGCGCCGCGTCACCGAGTAATCGAACATCACCGAGGAGTAGTCGGTCACGAGCACGTCGGACACGAGGAAGAGCTCGGTAATGCTGGGATAGGTCGTCACGTCGATCACACCCCGCTGGTGCACGCTGCCACCGTGACCGACGGTTCGGGAGTGTCCACGCAGCAGGATCACGTAGTCCTCGCCGAGATCGGCCGCGAGACGCGCGAGGTCGAGAAAGACGACCAGGCCTGGCACGTCGTCGCGCCACGTGGGTGCATAGAGCACGACCCGCTGGTCGGGCCTGAGCCCGAGCCGTTCTCTGATCGCCTCGCCGGAGTCCGTGGCGAGCGGGTCGTTGCGCGGGTAGCCCTCCTCGTAGACGGGGCCGTTCCATGCGTAGGAGGTGCCGAAGATCTCGGTGCTGTGGTGATTCTGGCTCAGCAGGATGTCCCACTTGTCGCGCTCGGTGAGAAGGGCCTGTCTGGTGGAGGCGCGCACGGCGGGCCGGTCCAGGCCGATGCGCTTGAACATCGACCCATGCCAGGTCTGCAGCACGGTCTGATGCGGCTGAGGCTGGAAGCGACGGCGGAACCAGTCGTTGCCGATGACGATGCTGGAGGTAGTCCTTGCCTCGAACCAGGCTGTGGTGCCCTCGACCACCGGGGTCGCACCCTCGGGCACAGCGACGGACAGGTCCGTGACTCCCCAATAGCGCGTCCAGTCAGGATGGTCACGCGCGATGACGCGGTCGAGAGCGTAGGGATTGCAGGTGGCCAGACGACCGTAAAAGCTCTCGAAGTAGATGGACTTCTGCGCCGGTTGCGCCACCTCCTTGCCCAGGTACTGGTCCTCGAGCCTGCGCTGGTGGAAGGAACCGAGCTCGTCAGCGGCCCGGGTCACGCCGACCCGGAGCCGTAGGGTGCGACCACGACCGACCTCCAACCGGAGACGGGACTCGGGGACGTCGAGCTGTTCAGGCGTCCGCGCAATGAGGCTCATCGCGCAGGCGACGCGGACCTGGGTGCCGATCTCGCGCACGGCACGAAGGGTGTAACTCCCGGCCCGGGGGAGCAGCGCGGGGCCACCCCACTGGCTCTGGTGCAGGTCAATGGTCGCCTGCCAGGAGTCGCCGTCGACGGTCAGGGCGACTGTCAGTTCTTGCCTTCGGCCGACGAGGGCGAGTCGGACTCCCTGGAGGTCCCCGCCGGCGTGCCCCGACAGGTGCAGACGTGGGCGTCCCCCGCGCTCCAGGTGCACGGCCTCAACCAGCAGAGATGCTTCCGCGTCGCTCAGGGAAAGCTCGCCGCGCGGGCCGGCGTATGCCGTCATCCCCGACCCAGGGTCACGGACCGGGCCCGTCCGGTCCAGGGTGGCGGCCGCGACGAACTCCGTGCCGGCGCTGTCGGTGATGACGACCTTATAGACCTGCAGGGAGATGCGTTGGCCGACTCGCCCCGGTTCCGTCGCGGCATCGACCGGCCCGTCGGCGGCTGACTCGGCGTCCTCATCGCGGTCGACGTCCGCGCCTTCGGCCTCACGCAGTTCAGCCGTCGCCGTGTCGTCAGAGGTGTTCTCGGCGTCGGCAAGGACGAGCTCGGTGTCCAGGGTCCAGGCGGGCTCG
>NZ_JAUNVI010000046.1:0-10462 GCF_030537745.1 Ornithinimicrobium sp.
CAGGTTTCGAACGGGCAGGTTTCGACCATGCAGGGCTCGACCGTGGATCGGCCGCACTCGACAGCGACGAGCTCGCTGCCGTCAGCGCGTTCGTCCGGGCTGGCTTGGTGCACCCGCATGAGGCGGCGATCGCGCGCGCCGAGGTCAACAGTGGGTTTGCGGTGGGCTAGAAGATCGGGCGTGGGTCGCCGTGCACCGCGTCGTTCCCGGCAAGGACCACATCGTCGGTGGCCGCGACCTGCTCTGAGCTAGAGGTCGCGCAGCCCTCGGCTGGGCGCAGGTCGGCCCCGTGCACGGCATACTCACGAAGGCACCAGCGCACAGAAGGAGATCGTTGATGAACAGCGCGGACCTAGCCATCGGGGTCGATGTCGGTGGGACGAGGATCAAGGCCGGGCTGGTGGACCGTGCCGGCCACCTGGTCGAGTCGAGCGGCAGGGACAGCCCCGGAAGGCTGACCGACCCGGCCGAGGCCGTGGAGGCCACGGTGGGGGTCGTGCACGCCCTCCTGCGACGTCTGGACCGAGCCACCGCGATCGTCGGGGTGGGGGTCGGGGTAGCCGGCTTCGTGGACGGGGACCAGGGAGAAGTGGTGTTTGCGCCGCACCTGGCCTGGCGCAACGAGCCACTGGCAGAGGTCCTGCGAGCCCGCCTCGGGCTGCCCGTGGTCGTCGACAACGACGCCAACGCAGCAGCCTGGGGGGAGCTCCGATTCGGGGCCGGACGAGGCGTGCGCCACCTGGTCATGGTCACGCTCGGCACCGGCATCGGGGGTGCACTGGTGGTGGATGGGCAGCTGTGGCGGGGCGCGGGAGGATTGGCGGGGGAGTTTGGTCACATGGTCGTCGTGCCGCAAGGGCGCGCCTGCGAGTGCGGCAACCACGGCTGCTGGGAGCAGTATGCCTCCGGCTCGGTGCTGCGACGCTCCGGGCGCGCGATCCTCCGGGGCGGCGGTCCGCGAGCCTCGGCGCTGCTCGGGCTCTGCGGTGAGGATGCGGACCGACTCAGCGGACAGGACGTCACCAGCGCCGCCCGTGCCGGCGACCCGGCAGCGCTGGAGGCGATCGAGGAGGTAGGGGGATGGCTCGGCGTGGGGCTGGCCAATCTCGCCGGGGCACTGGATCCGTCCGGCTTTGTCGTGGGAGGTGGCGTCAGCGAGGCGGGAGAGCTGCTCCTGGTGCCGGCGCGTGCCGCCCTGGCTGCCCAGCTGCCGGGCCGGGGATATCGACCGCTGCCATGGGTCCGTGCGGCGGCCCTCGGCGCGCAGGCGGGCGTTGTCGGTGCCGCTGACCTCGTCCGACACCGACAACGCTCGCCCTCAGACCGGATGTAGATCGCGGGCAGTCGTTTGCCAAGATGGGCACATGCCGCCGAGTTCACCCGGATCTGTCCTGCGTGTCGCCTCGTACAACCTCCGGGGACTCAAGGACGACCCTCATGCCAGCGCAGCCGTCGTGCGCGCCATCGACCCCGATGTGCTGCTTCTGCAGGAAGTCCCCCGATTTCCCGGCTCCAGCTATGCCATCAGCGCGTTCGCTCGCGAGTGCGGTCTGCTCTGGTCGGGTCGGACGCGGCTGGTGAGCGGGACCAGCCTGATGACCAACATCCGGGTCGACGCCAGCGACTCACAAGACCGCAAGCTCAAGGTTGGCATCCGAGACAATCCCCGCAGTTATACCCTTGCCCGCGTGAGCCGCCCCGGTGGCATCGCGGCCACCGTCGTCTCGGTGCATCTGTCGTTGGTCGATAAGGAACGCGTGACCCACATTCGGACGGTGCTCCAAGAGATCGAGGCGGACCCTCACACCCCGGACGACGAGCCGTTGATCATCGGCGGCGACCTCAACGAGGGCGAGGACGGCGCCGCCTGGGGCACGCTAGCCCAACGGCTGGTCGAGGTGAGTGACGATCGCCCGACCTTCCCGGCCAAGAACCCTCGTCACCGGATCGACGCCATCTTTGCCCGAGGACACCGCAGCGCCACACCGGGTGACCAGGAGGTGCTGCGCGGCCACCGCGCTGAGTTGGCCAGCGCGACGGACCACCTGCCCGTCTGGGTCGACCTGCAGTTCTAGGTGCTCGGCGCACGATGCCCACACGTGGTCGCTGACCGGGTGCACCGTCGCCAGGGGACCCAGGCCTCAGACCTGAGCGCCCCAGTCGTCATGGTTGCGGTGGCGCGGCAGACGCAGGATGAGCAAGATGAAGCCGCCGGTCAGCAGCACGGCTCCGACGAAGGCCCAGGTGGAGCCCAGAAGCGGGATGACCGCGGAGAGGAAGAGCAGCAGGGGTCCGCCGGCCAGACCGATCACGATCCCCCAGAAGTGCAGGTCGCCCACCGGCAGGGGTGGGGTCGGGGGCGGGATGAAATGGTCCTCGTCAGGGTCCTCAGGAGGCTCGTAGGACCGGTGGTCGGTCGCCATGCCGGGGGGTGTGCCGGTGCCCAGGTGGCCCATCGAGCGCGGTGCCGGCAACTCCTCACGTGGCGCTGGAGGCTTCTCCCGTGGCGCCGTAGGTTCCTGGCCCAAGCGGCCCTCCCGCGGACGGGTGCTCGAGTCGTCATCGGAGGTGGGGCGCTGCGATCCGGTGGTGGGCTCCTCCAGCTGATAGGCCGCGACAATCTCCCGGAAGCGTCGGTCCAGGTCCTCGGGATCGTCTGGCCGCGGGTCCGGCGCGGCCGTCATCCGCGCTCCACCGTGTCGGTCGTCTCGCCGCTGAGGCGGGCGACAAACTCGCGGGTATGCCGTAGCAGCTCGGCGGCGTCGTAGTCCAGGGTCGCCACGTGCCCGGAGTTGGGCAGGACCACCTCGCGCACATCGGCGCTGCCCACCCGCTCGAAGAAGACCTCGGCCGAGCGGCGGGGGACGACCTTGTCATGGGCGGAGCGCAGCAGCAGCACGGGTTGGTGCACGTCGGCGAGCAGGTCCTGCAGGTGCGGCCAGTGCGAGACAAACGAGGCGAAGGCCTTCAGCGGCAACCGGTCGTAGGCAATCTCCGCATCGCCGCCGGGCTTGCGGATGTCGTTGCCGAGCCCGGCCAGGCTCGGCACGACATACTTCAGGAGGGGCAACACCTTGAGCCGAGGGTCGGTCGCAGTGAAGGCAGGGTTCACCAGCACCAGGCCGTACACCTGCTCCGGGTGCCTCGCCGCGAGCTCGGCCACGAGCGCGCCGCCCAGACTCAGGCCCACCGCGACCAGTCGGTCGACCCCCGAGCGCAGGTCCGCCGCAGCGGCCTCCACGGCCCCGAACCAGTCGTCATACCTCGTCCTGGCCAGGTCGGCGACACTCGTCCCGTGGCCAGGCAGGAGGGGAGCGCTCACGGCATACCCAAGCGCTGCCAGGTCGGCAAAGATCGGACGAACGGTCTGCGGCGTCGACGTCAGCCCGTGGACCACCAGCACTCCGGTGCGGGCGCGCTCGCCGCGACCGGGGCTAAGGAAAGGCTCTGCGCCGGGGAGGAGGTGCACAGTCATCATCCTTGCACGCGCTGTCGGGGGTAGAGTCGGCGCGGACCAGACCACCATGGCGCGCAGACGCGCAGGAGGACGCACCTTGATCTACTGGATCCTCAAGCATTTTGTGGTGGGGCCTCCCGTCCGCCTGATCTTCCGCCCACGGGTGGAGGGGTTACACCACATCCCCGACGAGGGGGCGGCGATCCTGGCCAGCAACCACCTGAGCTTCTCCGATTCGATCTTCCTGCCGGTCGCGGTGCGCCGACGGATCATCTTCCCGGCCAAGCAGGAGTACTTCACGGGCAAGGGAGTCAGGGGCTGGCTCGTCAAGCGGTTCTTCATCATCACCGGCCAGATCCCCATCGACCGCTCCGGTGGCAACGCTGCCAAGGACGCGCTCGCGAAGGGCCTGCAGGTGCTGGAGCGCGGAGATCTCTTCGGGATCTACCCCGAAGGCACGCGGTCGCCGGACGGCAAGCTCTATCGGGGCAAGACGGGGATGGCCAGGCTGGCCCTGGAGGCGGGCGTCCCGATCATCCCCTGCGCCATGATCGACACCGACAAAGCCCAGCCCACCGGTCAGAAAATCCCCAACATCGTGCAGATCGGCATCCGGATCGGGCGGCCGATGCACTATCCGCAGTACGCAGGCCGCACTGACGACCATGAGGTGCTGCGCAAGATCACCGATGACGTGATGCGTGAGCTGCAACGCCTCTCTGGCCAGGACTACGTCGATGAGTATGCCGCGAGCGTCAAGGAGCGGCTGGCCACCCGGGCCAGGACTGGGCTGGACCAGGCGAGGGCCGGCCTAGGCCACGCGAGGGTGGGGATCGTCGAGGCGAGCGAGAAGGCGCGAGAGGGGATCCTTGAGGCGAGCGAGAAGGCCCGAGAGGGGATCGTCGAGGCGAGTGAGAAGGCGCGAGAGGGCATCGCCGCCCGCCGCGCCAGGGCCGGCGCCGATCCCTTGGCCCCCCCCGGAGCCTCCGACTCCTCCGACGCTGGTGGGGACCACCCGATCGACGGCGAGTCGGACCAGGCCCCGACTCCCAGCACTGACGCCGCGTCAAGAACACTCCCGCCCGGGTCCTACGATGGGTCAGGTGAGCACTGACACCACCAACCCGGAGGTCCACTCCGGACTGACGACCGACTGGCCGCAACTGCCTGCTTCCCAGCAGCCGACCTGGCAGGACCCTGCCGAGCTGGCGCAGGCCCTCTCCGTGCTCGCGGCCTATCCGCCCCTCGTCTTTGCCGGTGAGTGCGACCTGCTCCGCACCCGGATGGCTGCGGTCAGTCAGGGGAAAGCCTTCGCGCTCCAGGGTGGTGACTGCGCAGAGACCCTCGCCGAGGTCACCGGCCCCAACATCCGTGAGCGGATCAAGACCATCCTGCAGATGGCGGTGGTCCTCACCTACGGCGCAGGGATGCCGATCGTCAAGGTCGGCAGGATGGCGGGGCAGTTCGCCAAGCCACGCAGCTCGGACACAGAGACCCGCGACGGGCAGACGCTGCCGGCCTACCGCGGCGACATGGTCAATGGCTTCGCCTTCACCCCCGAGTCGCGTCGGCACAACCCGGATCGGCTCCTGCGCGCCTACCACGCGAGCTCGGCGACCCTCAACCTCGTCCGCGGCTTCACCACCGGCGGGTTCGCCGACCTGCGCAGCGTCCACGCGTGGAACAAGGGCTTCATCAAGGGCCCGGCTCAAGCGCGCTATGAGCAGATGGCTCATGAGATCGATCGCGCGGTCCGGTTCCTGGAGGCCTCGGGAGTCGCCGACGCGGAGGAGATGCGTCGGGTTGAGTTCTTCTCCGCGCACGAGGCGCTGGTGCTGGACTACGAGCGTCCGCTCGTGCGCCGTGACCACCGCACCGGGCTGCTCTACGACACCTCCAGCCACTTCCTGTGGATCGGCGAGCGCACCCGGGAGCTCGATGGTGCACACATCGACTTCGTCTCCCGCGTGCACAACCCCATCGGGGTCAAGCTCGGTCCGACCGCCGACCGCGACACCGTGCTGAGGTTGATCGACAAGGTCGACCCGGACCGGGTGCCTGGCCGGCTGACCTTCATCACCAGGATGGGCGCCGCCACGATCCAAGAGGTCCTGCCGGGCCTGCTCACGTCGCTGGGTGAGGACGCCCGGCATGTCAGCTGGATCTGCGACCCGATGCACGGCAACACCTTCACCACGTCCAGCAATCACAAGACCCGCCGGTTCGAGGATGTCGTGGAGGAAGTGCGGGGTTTCTTCGCCGCGCACCTGGAGGCCGGCACCCACCCGGGCGGCATCCACGTCGAGCTCACCGGCAACGACGTGACCGAGTGCGTCGGTGGCACCAGCGAGGTCAACCTGGACAACCTGGGCCTGCGCTACGAGACCCTGTGCGACCCGCGGCTCAACCACCAGCAGAGTCTCGAGCTGGCGTTCCTGGTCGCGGAGATGCTCGACCGGGGGGTGTACTGACGTGCCGGCCGACCACAGCAGCCGCTCCGGGGTCGTCGCCGACCTGCGTTCGGACACGCTCACCAGGCCGACCGACGCGATGCGCGCGGCGATGGCGGCAGCACCGGTCGGGGACGATGTGTATGGCGAGGACCCGACGGTCGCGCAACTGGAGGCGCGTGTGGCCGACCTGCTCGGCCACGAGGCGGCGCTGTTCATGCCGACCGGCTCGATGGCCAACCAGGTCGGCCTGCGCCTGCACGCCGGACAGGGACAAGAGATCATCTCCGACCACCTCGCGCACGTGCTGCGGGCCGAGATGGGCGCGGCCGCGGCATACTCCGGCATCACCTCCCGCACCTGGGTCACACCCCGCGGTCGCCTCGACGTCGACACCGCGCTCGCGGTCATGGTCCCGGACGGCGGCCCCCACTTGGTGAGCACCGCCTGCGTGGTCGTAGAGAACACCCACAACTTCGGCGGAGGCACGATCCAGCCGATCGAAGACATGCGTCGACTGCGGGCGCAGACCGCGCCCGTCGGCGTCGGCGTCCATCTCGACGGTGCTCGCCTGTGGAACGCCCACGTCGCCACCGGTGTCTCGTTGAGCGACTACGGCGCGTGCGCCGACACGGTCTCGGTCTGCCTGTCCAAGGGCCTCGGTGCTCCCGTCGGGTCGGTCCTGGCCGCGTCGGCCGAGCGCATCGCGGCGGCCAGGGTATGGCGTAAGCGTCTCGGTGGCGGCATGCGCCAGGTCGGGATGCTGGCCGCCGCCGGGCTCTACGCCCTCGATCACCACCTCGAGCGCCTCGCGCAGGATAATGCGCGCGCACACCGTGTCGCGCAAGCGCTGGCCGGCGCTGCACCGGGCATCGTCGACCCTGCTGACGTCCAGACCAACATCCTGGTCGTCGACGTGAGCGCGGCCGGGTGGGACGCAGCGGCCTTCACCAGGGCCGCGGCCGCGGTCGGCGTCCTCGGCTTTGCGATGGATGCCCGCCAGGTGCGGTTCGTCTGGCACCTGGACGTCGACGATGAGATGACTGACCATGCGCAGCGAGAGCTGGTCGACCTGCTCGCCGGGGCGGGGCAGGAGGCGGAGGCAGAACGGTGACAGCCCTCCCGGACGGTCCGGTCGGCGCGTTGCCCCCGGGGCAGCGGCCGACGGAGGTCTGGCGTGCCTCCCACTACGGCAAGGTGCCCCATCTGGACGCCCACCAGTGGCGCCTGACGATCGGCGGGTGCACCAGCGACGGCGGCCTGCTCGTCCTCGACCAAGGGGCGCTGGAGTCGCTGCCGCAGGTCGAGCTGGTCGCAGGCATGCACTGCGTCGACCGCCACACCGTGCCTTCCGTGCGGTGGGGAGGGGTCCGGATGAGCGACATCATCGCGCTGGCCCCACCCGAGCCGGGCGCCGACCATGTGCTCCTGGCTGCGCACCGCGGCTACTCCAGCGCGGTCCTGCTCGAGGACCTGCTCCAGCCCGGATCGCTGCTGGCCACCCACGCCGACGGTGAGCCGCTCACCCCCGAACACGGGTGGCCGGCCCGCGTGGTCATGCCTCAGCTCTACGGCTTCAAGGGCCCGAAGTGGATCGCGGAGCTGACCTATCACCGGGTGGCGCAGGTGGGCTATTGGGAAGGGCACGGTTATCACCCGCGGGGCAGGGTCGACCTCGAGGAACGCTGGGCGCACCAAGGCTGAGCGCGACCTGCACCAGAGCGCGGTCGGACCCCTCAGACCACAGCGAGGACGATCTGCGACCCCTTCGGCACCTCGGTGTCCGGCTCGATCGACTGCTCGCGAACGGTGCCGAAGAATCCGCCGCGGACGTCCTCGCGCGTGACGACGAGGCCGAGCTCGGTCAGCTCGCGCTCTGCCTGGCTGAACTGGCGACCGATGACGGAGGGCACCCGCACCAGCGCTGGGCCCTTGGACAGGACCAGTTGGACGGTCCTGCCACGCTCCACCTGGCCGGGGCCGGGATCCTGGCTGACGACCGCGCCGTCGGGCACCGTCTCGGAGAAGACTCGGTCGGGCGCGACCTCGACGGTGAGCCCCGCGGCACCGAGCAGGTCCCGGGCCTCCTGCTCCGACTTTCCTGAGACGTCGATGACGTCGACGGGAGCGGGGCCTTGACTCACCACCACATCGACGGGGGTGCCCGGCGGGAGCTCACTGCCCGTGGTCGGGTTGCTGCTGACGATCTGGCCCGGGGCGACTGACTCGTGATAGGTCAGGGTCTGCTCGCCGAGCGTGAGGTGTTCCGCCGCCAACTGCGTGGTGGCGTCGGCGACGGTGAGCCCGTCCAGCCGTGGCACGGCATACCGCTCCAGCCCTCGTGAGACGGTCAGGAGCACATCCGTGCCGTGGCGCAGCACGGCGCCGGGCTCGTGATCGGCCTTCATGACCACGTCCTTGGCGGTGTCCTCGGAGAAGGCGTACTCCACGACCGCGTCGAGGTCCTGCGCGTCCAGGGTGGAGCGGGCCTCCTGCTCGCTCAGGTTGACGACGACGGGCATGGCGGAGTGGACGGCGGGACCCTCGGTCAGATACCAGTAGCCGAAGCCGCCACCGGCGAGCAGGAGCAGCAGCAGCGTGCCCAGCACCCAGCCCCAGCCGGAGGAGCCGGTCCGTTGGCGTCGGCTTGCAGGGACGGACTGGCGGGGAGCGGGGGCGCGGTTGCCGGTCGTGCGCGCATAACGCGTCTCGGGGGGCGTGCCAGCCGACGTGGACTTCCCGGCGTTGGCGGGGGCGTCGCGTCCCACCGGTATGCGGCGGGTCGCCGAGGCGGCACTGGCCGGGCCGACCACCTGAGTCGCGTCGGTCCCCAGGCGCGGGACGGCGACGGTCTCGTCGCGATAGGGCACGGCCTCCAGCTCGGCCTCGGAGAGCGAGCGCTGCAGGAGGCGGAGCTCGGTGAGCAGCTCGGAGCCGTCCTGCGGGCGATCCTGCGGGTCGGAGGCGCTGGCCCGCAGGATCAGCTCCTCGACGGCGACAGGGACGCTGGGCACCAACTCGCGGGCGCGCGGCACCCCGCCGTGCACGTGCTCGTAGGCGACCCGGAGGGGGTCATCGCCAGGGAACGCCTTGTGGCCCGTGACGAGCTCGAAGAGGAGCAACCCCACGGCATACACATCGGTCCGCGCATCCGAGCTGTCGTGCTCCACCTGCTCGGGCGCCAGATAGGCGGCTGTGGCCCAGAGCATCTCGGTGGTCACGCTCGGGACACCCTCGATGCGGGCCAGACCGAAGTCGGCGACCTTGACCTGGTTGCTGCGTCGGAGCCCGAGGAGGACGTTCTCGGGCTTGACGTCGCGGTGGATCATGCCGTCGGCGTGCGCTGCGGCGAGCGCCTCGGTGACCGGGATGAGCAGCGTCAGCGCCGCGCGGGTGGACAGCGGTGCCTCGGCGCGGATCACGTCGCGCAGCGTCCGGCCCTCGACCAGCTCCATCGCCAGGTAGACGACGGAGCCATCCTCGCCTTGGTCATAGACGTTGACGATGTGTGGGTGCTGGAGCCGGGCGGCGGCGTGCGCCTCGTGGACGAAGCGACGGACGAAGGCGTCATCGCGGGCGAGGTCCGCGCGCATCACCTTGAGCGCGACCGCGCGGTCTAGCCGCAGATCCCGCGCCCGATAGACCGTCGCCATCCCGCCACGGGCGAGCTCGGCGTCGACCTGATATCGGCCGTCGATAAGGCGGCCGATCAGGGGGTCGTCCACGTCGGTCACCCGATCACTGTACGGAGGCTGGTCGCCGCAGGGTGGGAGGTGGTGGCCTAGCCGAGGCTGGTGTCAGTGGTGCTGGTGGTGTCAGATCGTGGTCATGAGGTACTTGATGTTGCTGACATAGCGCTTGGTGTCGGCGAACAAGCCGTACTGACGGACGCTGGCCAAGCCCTGGTAGTAACCGCCGATCGCGTGGTCCCTGCTGCTCGCTGAGGAGAGCAGCGCCTTGATGATCACGACGCCTGCCTCAGCATTGTCCTTGGGCTCGAGCAGGTTGAGCTGGCGGCCGACCAGGGAGGAGGCCCACTGGCCCGAGGAGGGGATGACCTGCATCGCCCCGATCGCGTTGGCGGGGGAGACGGCGCGGTGGTTCCACCCGGACTCCTGGTAGGAGAGCGCCAGCATGAGCTTGCTGTCGACGCCGTGCTTCTTGGCGCTGGCCGCGATCAGGTTCTTCATCTCCGCGCGGCTGGGGACGTCCACGGCGGCCAGATACTCGCGGTTGGCGGCTGCGGACCGGGCGACGCCGCTGCTGTAGTGGTAGTGCAGGAAGGTGTCCGGCACCTTCTCGCCAGCCTTGTAGGAGCCGATGTTGGACTCGTCGTAAGGCCGGTCTAGCTTACCGGTGGGCGCCGCGTTCGACGACCCCGACGCCGACGAAGAGCCGGAGCTGGCGACCCCGCCGCCCGGCAGCCGGAGCTTCTGGCCGGCATAGATGAAGGAGCCGGCGTTGATGCCGTTGGCCGCGGCCACCGCGCTCACCGTGGTGCCGTGGCGCAGCGCGATCCCGGACAGGGTGTCGCCAGCGCGGACCGTGACGGAGG
>NZ_JAUNVI010000046.1:10562-23380 GCF_030537745.1 Ornithinimicrobium sp.
CCGGCGCGGACCGTGATCGAGCCCGCCGAGGAGCTGGGGGAGACCTTGGACGGGGTGCTGGTCTGCTGGGGAGCAGCATCGGCCGACGAGGCGCCCTTGCCCGGGATGGTCAGGACATCTCCGGGCATGATCCAGCGTCCGCCGTCCTTGAGCCCGTTCGCGCGCACGATCGCCTGGGGGCTGACGCCATACCTCGCCGCGATCCCATAGACCGTGTCACCGGAGCGGATGGTGTGCGCGCCCGTCGTCTTGGCGGCCAGCAGCTCCACGGTGTGCAGACCGGGCGGCTGGTAGGCGACGGCAGGCAGGTCTGCAGGGGGCAGGGCAACGAACAACGGGCTCAACGGGATCCTCCGGGACGCGAGTGCGTGGCGCCGACCTGGGACAAAGCCGGCACCTCATGGGGCTGTTGCGCAGGCAGGGAAACCTGATCGCCCGTGAGGCAGAAGGGACGTTACCCTGAGACGACGTGACTGCGCTAGTTGCCGTGCGTGTCGCGTTGTGTGATTGACTAGAAGATGTGGTAAGTGACATGGATGTAATTCCTGAGTGGGTCAGTGTCCCCGAGATCATGGAACGGACCGGCGCCAAGCTGACCGAGGTCAAGCGCTGGCTCCAGGACCGGGAGCTGGTCGGGCAGCGGCGCGGGCCAAATCAAGCCGTCATGATCCCGGCGAGCTTCCTCGTGGAGGACGGGCCCCTGCAGGCGCTGCGGGGCACCATCGTCGTCCTGGGCGACGGCGGACTCTCCGATGAGGAGATCATCGCCTGGCTGCATGCTCCGGACCAGACTCTGGATGGCGGCAGCGCGATCGAATCCCTGCGGTCGGGCAACAAGACGGAGGTCCGTCGGCGCGCGCAGGAGCACGCCTTCTAGGGCGCCTTCTTGGACGCCTTCCAGCGCGGACGCCATCCGTCGGCACGTCCTTCGCCGGGCGGAGGCCACGGCGTGAAGGGTGCCTCAGGTCTGGCGCTGGGTGCAGATCGCGACGAGCTCCACGAGGGCTGCCCGTCCTTCGTCGGTCAGGGTCGTGAGGGTCTCAAGTGCTGCGAGCGCCTCGGTGGCGCCCGCCTCGATCATCGCTTCGGTGCGCTCGAGCGCACCTGACCTGGTGAGCACCTCGCGGCACATGGCCACGGTCTGGTCGTCGAGGTCGGGATCGCCCAGGCTCGCGGAGATGAGCTCGGCGCCGTCCGCGTCGGCGAGCTCGAGGGCGTGGGCGATCAGGGCGGTGTGCTTGCCCTCGCGAAGATCGTCACCGGCCGGCTTGCCCGTCTCGTCGGGATCACCGAAGACGCCGAGCACGTCGTCGCGTAGTTGGAAGGCCTCGCCGAGGGCGAGGCCGTAGGACGCGAGGGCCTTGATGGTGTCCTCGTCAGCGCGGGCGGCATAGGCCCCGATCAGGAGTGGTTGGCTGACGGAGTATTGCGCGCTCTTGTAGCGGATGACGGTCCGACTGCGTTCGAGACGCTGCTCGTAGCCCAGGTCGGCCCAGCCGTGGGCACCCTCGAGGATGTCGAGGAACTGCCCACCCATGAGCTGGGTGCGCATCCGGTCGAACTCTGCTCTGGCCAGCTCCAGCGCCTCCCGGGGCAGGCCGCTGGTGGAGAAGATCTCATCGGTCCAGTTGAGGCAGAGGTCGCCGGCCAAGATCGCCGCGGCGTGACCGAACCGCTCCGGGTCGCCACTCCAGCCATACTCATGGTGCTGGCTGGCGAAGGCGCGGTGCGCGGTGGGCCGGCCACGGCGCAGGTCGCTGTTGTCCATGACGTCGTCGTGCAGGAGCGCGGCGGCCTGGAAGATCTCCATCGCGCTCGCGGCGCGGATGACCGACTCGTCGTCCTCTCCACCGAGTGCACGCCAGCCCCAGTAGAGGAAGGCCGCGCGCAGGCGCTTGCCGCCGAGGAGAAGGTCGGCCACGGAGTCCACCAGCGGGCCCATCGGTGGGCCGAGCTCGGCGAGCACCGCACGCTGCTGCGTCAGGTGCTGGTCAAGGACCCGCTGGACGCGGGCACGAAGGTCGACGCCGTCCAACGGATGGGCGTGCGGCACGTGAACTCCTGGGCGTGGGGGGAGCGGGAGTGGGCCACCGGATGAGGTGGTGATGTCGGGTGCTGCCTGAAGGTCTGAGCCTAGCCTCCCGGTGGGGGTGGCCCGGGCCATCCCCTCCTGTGGCCCGGACCGTGCCCCATCCTGCCAAGAGGGGGCTAGGGCGGCAGCGGAGTTGTCCACAGGGCTGCAAGCGTGGGGTTGACACTCTGTCGGTGCGTAGTCGTACAGTTGTCCTAATCGAACACACATTCGATTTTCGGGTTGCAGCGAGGCCGGTGCAGCACAAGGACGTGCAGAGAAGGACGTGGAGATGAGTAGGCGCTATCAGGAGCAGGTCGAGGTCAGGCTGGGCGACCCGGTCGAGCACCGGGTCCACCTGGAGGCGGGGTGGCAACGCGGGGTCCAGGCCGCAAGCAGCGAGGTCCCGACGCTCTTCCTCTGGCGCGGGCGGGTGCACATCGTGCAGGGCGTGCTGGCCCAGTGGACCCAGCGGACCTCCTGGTGGCGCCGCGCTGACGGTGGTGGCAGCCAGGAGGCCGAGTCGACGACGCGAGGGCCGTTCACCGTGGCAGACCTGGAGCAACAGGTATGGCGGGTAGAGGCGTCGGCGGGCCGGACGGCGGGTCGCGGTGTCTATGACCTGGTGCGTGGACAGGAGTGGCTCCTGGAGCGGGTCAGTGACTGAGGGGTGGCAGTAGGGCGCCGCACCCGCTAACACCGCACTCGGCAACACGGCACTCGACGACACAGCGCTCGACAGCACAGACAACCCGACGACAGGACGACGAAGGAGAGGGCACCATGACCACCATCACCCACAACCCGGCCACCCAGCCGACCACCCACCAGGTCGGGCAGCGGGGCACCCAAACCGGTCCGGACGGGCCGGCCGGACAGGTCGGGGCCGTGCTGGACCTGCTCGACCGGGCCCGCGAGGGGCTGCTCGTGGCCTGCCACAGCAGCACCGCGCCCGAGCGTTACACCCAGGCTCACCTCGCAGGGTTGCGCGCTGGGGCGGCGCTGCTCGCCGCCCGCAGCTCACCCAGCCGCCGGACCCGGCCGCGCAGCGTGTGGGAGGTGCTGCCCACGGTCGCGCCGGAGCTGACGGAGTGGGCAGTGTTCTTCGCCGAGTCGGGCCGGCGCCGGCTCGCGTTGGAGCGGGGTGTCGACTGCGTCACCCCGCGGGACGCCGATGACCTGGTCCGGGCGGGAGAGCGATTCCTGGAGCTGGTCCGGTCCGCGCTGCATCTGCCGTGCGCGACCCCGCTTCCGGCCGAGCTGATCCCCGTCGGGCGGGGCTGACCGTCTCTCATGCCCATGCCTGACGACTTTGCCCACCTGCATGTCGCGTCCAGCGCCTCTATGCGTTATGGCGCCTCCCACCCTGTCGAGCTGGTCGAGCGAGCAGCGGCGCTGGGCCAGTCTGCCCTCGCGCTGACCGACCGTGACGGCCTCTACGGTGCGGTGCGTTTCGTCAAGGCATGCCGCGACGCCGCAGTTGCGCCGATCCTCGGGGTCGACCTAGCGCTCGCGGCCGGTGGCCCCAGGGAGCAGTGCGCTGCAGCCGGGGGGAGAGCCCGGGAAGCGAGCGGAGCAGGTCGGGTGGCGTTGACCGGGGCAGCGGCAGCCGGGGTCACCTCGAAGACCAGCAGGGCGCCGGCGGTGCCCGGGCTCGACAGGGTGGCGCCGAGGTCTAAGAACAGGGCGCAGCCGGTCAAGGGCGGCAGCCTCGTCGATGACCAACAGCCTCGTGTCGTCGTGCTGGCCCGCGGACAGCAGTCCGGGCTGGTGCCCGGCATCGGCTGGGCCAGGCTGTGCCGCCTCGTCACCCAGACCCACCTCGCGGGAGAGCGCGGGATCCCCCGCACCCGCCCTGACCTCCTTGCACGGGCTGCTTCCCCCGTCGACGGCGTCGCCCCGGTGGTCGTGCTCCTCGGTCCGGACTCCGACGTGGGTCGAGCCGTCCTCGCCCGCCACCGCGGCGCCGCCACCGCCATGCTGCTCGCATGGCAACGAGAGCTGCCTCCCGGAGCCCTGCGCATCGAGGTCGTCTGTCACGGCGGGCCCGAGGGCACGCCGGCCAGCCTGGGTCACGCCGCCCGGATGTGGGCGTTGGCCCGGGAGTGCGGCGTCCCCGCAGTCCTCACCGCCGCGGTGCGCCATGCCGTGCCCGAGCAGGCCAGGGTGGTGGACGTGCTCGACGCCGCGCGGAGGATGGTCGTCCTCGACGAGCGCCACCTCGACCGGGTCAGCACCGCCGGACACCTCGCTGACACCGCCACCATGCACGCGACGGCCGCCCACCTGGAACAGGCCAGCGGCAGCGACGCCCGTGCCGCCGAGCTGCTCAGCGACACCCTGGCCCTGGCGCAGGAATGCCGGTCTGACCCCCGCTCCGACCTGGGCATCGGCGCGGTCCACCTGCCCGAGCCGGAGGTCCTCGGGGTGAGCGGCACCGGCCAGGCCCACCGGGTGCTCACCGAGCGCTGCACCGAGGCGGTGACAACCCGCTATCCCGGCGCGAGCACGTCATACCTCGGCGCGATCCGCACCCGGCTGGACGATGAGCTCGGCGTGATCGCCGGCCTGGGCTATCCGACCTACTTTCTCACTGTCGCCACCGTCTGCGATCTCATCCGTGAGCACGGGGTCCGGGTGGCCGCGCGGGGTTCGGGGGCCGGCAGCCTGGTGACCTACCTGCTGGGGATCAGCGGGGTCGATCCGATGGAGCACGGGTTGCTGATGGAGCGCTTTTGCTCGCCGCTGCGCGCACAGCTGCCCGACATCGACATCGACGTGGAGTCGGCCCGGCGCACCGAGATGTACGAACGGATCCTCGAGCGGTTCGGGTCTGAGCGGGTGACCTGCGTGTCCATGGCGGAGACCTACCGCGTCCGGCACGCGATCCGCGACGTCGCCGCCACCCTGGGGATGCCTCCGGGGGAGATCGATGTCATCGCCAAGGCGTTCCCGCACATCCGCGCCAAGGACGCCCGTGCCGCCATCCGGGACCTGCCCGAGTTGCGCCGCCAAGGTCTGGACGCCCCCCGGATGCAGCAACTGCTCGAGCTGGCGGAATCGCTGGACGGTCTGCCCCGTCATATCGCGATGCACCCCTGCGGGATGATCCTGTCCAACACCGGTCTGCTCGACCGCACCCCAGTCGAGGCGAGCTGGCTGGGTTTCCCGATGAGCCAGTTCGACAAGGATGACGTCGAGGAGCTCGGGTTGCTCAAGCTCGACGTCCTTGGCATCCGCATGCAATCCTCGATGACCCACGCCATCGAGGAGATCGAGCGGGTCGACGGGGAGCGGATCGACCTCGACGACCGGACCCAGGTGCCGCTGGACGACCCCGACACCTACTCCCTGATCCAGTCCACCCGGACCCTGGGTTGCTTCCAGATCGAGTCGCCCGGGCAGCGCGAGCTGGTCGGGAAGTTCGCCCCGGAGAATTTCGCCGACATCATCATCGACATCTCGCTCTTCCGTCCTGGCCCGGTCAAGTCCGACATGATCCGGCCCTTCCTCCACGCCCGACAGGGTTGGGGTGAGCCGGATCATCTCCACCCCAGCCTCAAGCCCTACCTCGCGCAGACCTGCGGCGTTGTCGTCTTCCATGAGCAGGTCCTGCAGATCGTCGCGGAGACTGCCGGCGTCAGCCTCGCGCAGGCCGACGAGGTGCGGCGTGCGATGGGCACCCATCAGGGTCAGCGGGAGGTGGAGACGTGGTGGCGGGCCGCTGCCGCGGGTCGCGGCTACTCCCCGGTCGATGTCGAGCGGATCTGGGAAGTGCTGGCCGCCTTCGCGTCGTTCGGATTCTGCAAGGCGCACGCGGCGGCCTTCGCGCTGCCCACCTACCAGTCCGCCTGGCTCAAGACGCATCACACCGCAGCTTTCCTCGCTGGCGTGCTCACCCACGATCCCGGCATGTATCCCAAACGTCTCATCCTGGACGAGGCGCGCAGCATGGGCGTGCACATCCTCGGCCTTGACGTCAACGCCTCGGGCGGGACCTATCGGGTGGAGCGGATCGAGGGTGGCCAGGGCCAGGGCCAGCATGCGCGCCCACCACGCTCACCACGCCTACCGCGCCCGGGGCTGCCCGGCACGGACCGGGTCGATGAGGCGATGGCCACGGTCGAGGCCCGAGCAGACCGTTACGGGATCCGGCTCTCGCTGGCCGACGTCAGGGGGATCAGTGATGACGAGATCGCTCGGATCGTGGCTGGTCAGCCCTACACCTCACTGGGTGAGCTGTGGCAACGAGCCAGGATCAGTCGTCCGACCGCGGAGCGGCTGGTCCTGGCGGGCGGGTTAGACGCGTTGCACCGGGTCGGTCGGCACCACCTCGGCCGTGGGGAGCCGACCCGCCGCGACCTGCTTTTGCACCTGCGGGAGCTGGACCGGTGGACCCGGCACTCCGCGACCGGTGCCGGACGCAGCAAGGTGGGCCGCCGCCGCCCGGCACCGACGTTGACGCCTAGAGCCGAAGGGGCGGCGCTGCCGTTAGAGGGGGAGGTGGCGGCCCGGACCCGGGAGCAGGCCGTCGGCCGCCGTTCTTGGCACGCGCAGGAGGCGGTCGCGACCCAGCTGACGTTCCAGCTCGGTGACGAGCCCGCTGGCAGGGCGGTCACCAGCAGCGGTCTGCCCGAGATGACCGAGCAGGAGCAGTTGCGGGCCGAGCTGGAGGTGCTCGGGATGGACGTCAGCTCGCACGTCGTGACCGGGTTTGCGCCGATGTTGACCGATCTGGGCGTCACCCCGTCGCGTGACCTGCTGTCCCGGCGCAACGGCTCGGAGGTGCTCGTGGCCGGAGCCAAGGTCGCGACCCAGACGCCACCGGTGCGGTCCGGGCGACGGGTCGTCTTCCTCACTCTCGACGACGGCACCGGTCCCGCGGACGCGACCTTCTTCGAGGACGTGCAGGGTCCGTTCGCGTCGACCATTTTCCACTCCTGGCTGCTCCTGGTGCGCGGAGTGGTGCGTCGGACCGGGCCGCGCGGGCTCTCGATCCGAGCCACCGGGGCCTGGGAGCTGGGTTCCTTGTTTCAGGCGTGGGAGCGGGGTGGAGCCCAGGAGGTGAGTGCCGTGATGGCCGCGACCGAAGAGCAAGCCAGGGCGTTGCTCGAAGAGGCCGAGGCACTGGCTCGCAAGCAGTCCGAGGACGCCGAGCAACCTGCGGGACGCCGCGTGCTGGTGCATGCTTCGGGTTATCGCCAGTCGCCCTACGCCGACGTGCAGACACCTGGCGTGGACCCGCGTAGCACTCCTGGAAGCAAGCTGTGGCACGCCAGCCCCGGGAGCTCGGGATGGTGATGGCCGGCGCTCAGATCCTCAAACGGGTGGACGATCGGGTGGCCGGGACGAGCTACCCAGCCGACCCAGCCGACCCCGCCTGGCCCGGCGAGGACATCACCGTGCTGCACGTCGACATGGACGCCTTCTACGCCTCTGTCTCCTTGCTCGATCACCCAGAGCTGCGCGGACAGCCGGTCCTCATCGGCGGAGGATGGCGCAGCGTGGTGCTCTGTGCGACCTACGAAGCACGGGCGTTCGGGGTCCGGTCAGGTATGCCGATGGCTACTGCCCGCAGGCTCTGCCCGCCGGCGGTCGTGGTGCGCCCCGACTACGACAGCTATACGCGGGTCTCCGAGGCGATCATGGCCATCTTCGCCGAGGTGACACCGCGGGTTCAGCCGGTGTCAATGGAAGAAGCCTTCCTCGACGTGTCCGCAGCGGGTAGGCAGTGGGGCGGCCCCGAGGTGATCGGGCAGTGGATCCGCGACGCCGTCGCCGACGAGCAGCAGATCACCTGCTCGATCGGGGGAGCGCCGTGCAAGGCGGTCGCCAAGATGGCCTCGCGGGCGGCGAAACCGGACGGGATGCGGTTGGTCAGCGGTCCGGAGGTCGTGCCCTTCCTGCACCCGATGCCGGTCGGCTCGCTGTGGGGCGTAGGTGAGGCGACCGAGTCCGAGCTGCACCAGTTCGGGTTGCGCACCGTGGCGCAACTGGCGCATGTGCCGCTGGCCACCCTCCGCAGAGCGATGGGCAAGGGCCAAGCCGAACGGTTGCACGCCTTGGCGTGGGGCCAAGACGGAGCCTTCGATCCCGTGGTCGCTCCCCAGCTTGAGCGCAGCGTCGGCTCGTCGGAGACCTTCGCCCACGACATTGACGACCCCGAGGAGATCCGGCGCCGTCTGCTCCACCTCGCCGAACGCACCGCCAGCCGGATGCGTCACGGGGAGGTGCTCGGACGGACCGTCGTGCTCACGGTTCGATTCTCCGACTTCACCACGATCACCCGATCCCGGACCATCGCCGCACCCACCGACGTCACCCGCGAGATCCATGCCACGGCGTGCGCACTGTATGACGCGCTCGGGCTCCAGCGGGCCCGCATCAGGCTGCTGGGGGTTCGGGTGGAGGGGATTACCGAGGCTGGCCGCACCCTCGTCCAAGGGCGGTTGGACGAGCCAGAACGCGGTTGGCGGGAGGCCGAACGCGCGATGGATCGGGCAGCGGCACGCTTCGGTGACAACGCCGTCCGTCCTGCCAGCCTGATCGCGGGACGTCGATCAACAAGAACGCTAGGGAACACTGACTAGTGCTTCGCGCGTTACCGACATATCCTGAAGATCTAGACTTGGTCGTCGTCTGCTGGCGACAGCCCAGCACCACCACCACCGGAGGTCACCGTGCCGCTCTCCGAACACGAACAACGTGTCCTTGAGCAGATGGAGCAAGCGCTCTACGCGGAGGACCCACGTTTGGCGAGCCAACTCAAGAGCACCTCCCAAGGTGTTCCCGTGGTTGACCGCCGTCGTATCGCGCTCGGTGTCATCATCGCGCTCGCCGGACTCGGGCTGGTCCTCGTCGGCGTCATGTCACAGCTGATCCTGGTCGGCGGACTCGGCTTCCTGGCCATGGTCTTCGGTGGAGCGTGGGCAGCAACCCCCGCTCGGAGCCACCCCCGGCTCAGCGTCGTGCACCATGACGGCCGGGTGCACGGCCCTTCCACAGGGTCAGGGGGGCCCAAGGGCAAGGCCCCACGCAAGCCCAAGCCTTCCGGGACGTTCATGCAGCGGATGGAACAGCAGTGGGACAAGCGACGCGAAGAAGGCCGCTGACCGTTCTGCTGGTCCTCTGACCGTTCGTCTGGCCTTAGGTGCGGTCCAGGAAAGTGATCGTGAACGCCCACGTGCCGATGATCGCGAAAGCGGTCGTCAGCTCGATCAGCATGTTGAGGCCGACCGCGCGCAGCGCGTGCTTGGTCGCCACCCATGCCGCACGCCCATCGCGTGTCCGCAGCAGCGAGATCAGGAAGATCCCCAGCGGGAAGCCGATAAAGATCCCGACAAAGGGGATCACGAACGCCAGCACGATCGCCGTGACCAGGCCAACCAGCAGCGTGCTCGTGGACACCCCTGCCCTACGCAGTCGCTTTCCCGGCACCAAGAACTGCAACGCGAGGCCCACGACATACACCGCGGCCGCCACCGCGAAAAGCACCCAGGCGAGGGTGGACTGCTCGTCAAAGGCCCAAAGCAGAGTGCCGCCGAGCACGATCAGCAGGCCCGGCAGCATCGGGATGACGATCCCGAGCACGCCGACGACCATCAGCAGGGCGACGACGATCTCGACCGGGCTCATAGAGAAAGAGTGTGTCAGCATGCCTGCTCACCGGGGTGGGCAGGCAGCCCGATCAGATGACCGACGCCTCCTGGGCGTGCAGGTGGTGGGTCTCGTCGAGGATGTCGATGTCGTCGAGTCCGCGCAACTTGTTCAGGTGCTCGCGGCCGTGGTGAGCGCAGAAATGCAACTCGAGGCCATCACCGAGCCGAGCTCGGACGTAAGCCTGGGCGCCGCAGCGGTCACAACGGTCAGAGGCGGTCAACTCTGGGCTGAGGGTGGTGTTCACGGGCGGGTCTCCTCTCGTGCACCAGAGAGTCGGTCGGATGACCGCCTCCTGGGCCGTGTCTTTCACAGTCAAGCATGTCAACGACGTCACACCCCTTCTTTGTGCCTGGAGTGCCCGTCGTTTCGCTCACCGCGTAGAAGGGAATGCCCGCGCCGCGCCTGCGCGGGACTGTCAGCGGCGCGGGATAGCCTGCGGGAAACCACGAGGAACGAGAAGGAGGGCCTGCTCACCGTGACTACGAGCCCCGACTATTCCGCGCGTCACCTGCAGGTCCTCGAGGGCCTGGAGGCGGTCCGCAAACGCCCGGGCATGTATGTCGGGTCCACCGACTCCCGGGGTCTCATGCACTGCCTGTGGGAGATCATCGACAACGCCGTCGACGAGGCGCTCGGCGGGCACGGTGACCGCATCGAGGTGACCCTGCATCAGGACAACTCGGTCGAGGTCCGTGATCACGCGCGCGGCATCCCCGTCGACATCGAGCCACGGACCGGACTCAGCGGCGTCGAGGTCGTCTTCACCAAGTTGCACGCCGGCGGCAAGTTCGGTGGCGGCTCCTACACCGCCAGCGGTGGCCTGCACGGGGTGGGCGCCTCGGTCGTCAACGCGCTGTCTGCGCGGCTCGACGTCGAAGTCGACCGGGCCGGGAAGACCTACCGGATGAGCTTCCGTCGCGGGGAGCCCGGCGAGTTCGAGGACGGCCGCAACGATCCCTCTCCGGACGCGCCTTTCACCCCTTTCCAGCGCCGCACCGAGCCGGCCGTCGTGGGCAAGGCCAAGCGCGGCGTCACTGGGACCCGGGTCCGCTACTGGGCCGATCCACAGATCTTCATCAAGAGCGCCCACTTCGTCCATGAGGAGCTGCTGGCACGAGCCCGGCAGACAGCGTTCCTGGTGCCGGGCCTGGCTATGGTGATCAGCGACGAGCGCCGGCTGCCTGGCACCGCTGGTGCTGACGGACCGCACGAGGAGGTGTTCGCCTACTCCGGCGGGATCAACGAGTATGCCGAATATCTCGCCGCGGACACGGCGCTGACCGACGTGTGGCGGCTGCAGGGCTCTGGCAGCTTCACCGAGAACGTGCCCGTGCTCGACAGCTCTGGCCACATGGTGTCCACAGAGGTCGAGCGGGAGTGCCACGTGGATGTCGCGGTGCGCTGGGGGACTGGCTACGACACCATTCTGCGCAGCTTTGTCAACATCATCAGCACCCCCAAGGGCGGCACCCACGTCTCTGGCTTCGACCAGGCGCTGATGAAGGTCTTCCGCAAGCAGCTCGAAATCAACTCCCGCAAGCTCAAAGTCGGCAGCGACAAGGTCGACAAGGACGACATCACCGCCGGAATGACCGCGGTCGTCACGGTGCGGCTGGCCGAGCCTCAATTCGAGGGACAGACCAAGGAGGTCCTGGGCACAAGCGCGGTCCGGGCCATCGTGTCGAGGGTCGTCGAACAGTCGCTCACCGAGCGCCTCACCTCCACCCACCGGGGCGACAAGGCGCAAGCGAGCCTGCTGCTGGAGAAGGTCGCCTCGGAGATGAAGTCGCGCATCTCGGCACGGGTGCACAAGGAGACGCAGCGGCGAAAGAACGCACTCGAGTCCTCGTCGCTGCCGGCCAAACTGGCCGATTGTCGCAGCAACGCCACCGAGCGCACCGAGCTGTTCATCGTCGAGGGCGACAGCGCGCTGGGCACGGCCAAACTGGCCAGATCCAGCGACTACCAGGCGCTGCTGCCGATCCGCGGCAAGATCCTCAACGTCCAGAAGGCCTCTGTCTCAGACATGCTTTCCAACGCCGAGTGTGCGGCCATCATCCAGGTGATCGGCGCGGGGTCCGGCCGCAGCTTCGACCTCGACCTGACCCGCTACGGCAAGATCGTCATCATGACCGACGCGGACGTGGACGGCGCCCACATCCGGACCCTTCTGCTGACGCTATTCTTCCGCTATATGCGGCCGCTGGTGGCGGCTGGCCGTGTCTATGCCGCGATGCCACCACTGCACCGGGTTGAGGTCGCTGGGCGCCGTGGCGGCAAGGAATACATCTACACCTATACCGAGCAAGAGATGCGCTCCACGATCGCCGGCCTGCAGCGCAAGGGCCGCGCGATCAAGCAGCCGATCCAGCGCTACAAGGGCCTGGGGGAGATGGACGCGGACCAGTTGGCGGAGACGACCATGGACCCGGCGCACCGGACGCTTCGCCGGATCACCCTCGCCGACGCGACCCGTGCCGATGAGGTGTTTGACCTGCTCATGGGATCCAACGTCGCGCCCCGCAAGGATTTCATTGTCAGCTCTGCCGACGGCCTCGACCGGGAGCGGATCGACGCCTGAGCGCGACGAGATCGGCACAGGGGCGTTCCTCCGGTACACTTGTTCGGTGCGCCGCGAAGTATGACGGTGCCGATGCCCCGGGACGATTCGCTCCCGGAGGCCCATGCGGGTGCCGCGAGATGCACCTGGAGGATGGTCCGGTCACGCTCAGCGCGTCGAGGCGAGATCCAACCTCGATGATATTGATGAAGTGAGTTGAGCCGTCATGGCCAAGCCCGTCCGCGCCGGAATTTCTGGCAACAAGAAGCCCCGTCACACCCCAGAGCAGAAGAAGATTGCCCGTCAGGCCCGCGAGAAGCAGGCGCGGGCCCAGATGAAGGGGCCCCGTTCACGCCCGACCGGGGACGGGTCACCCCGGGTCGAACGCGAGCGCACCGGCTACCCCCGTCGCGATCGCGACGACCGTCCCGCCGGTGGTGGCTATGAGCGTCGGGAGGGTGGCCAGTCCTCGAGCGGTGGCTATCAGCGTCGTGACCGTGACGACCGTGGCCACCGCTCGAGGACTGG
>NZ_JAUNVI010000047.1 GCF_030537745.1 Ornithinimicrobium sp.
GTCAAGGACTACCTCAAGCAGATCGGCAAGGTGGCCCTGCTCAACGCCGAGCAGGAGGTCGATCTAGCCAAGCGCATCGAGGCCGGCCTGTTCGCAGAGGAAAAGCTCAACTCTGGCGAAAAGATCGACGCCAAGCTCAAGCGCGAGTTGTGGTGGATCTCCAACGACGGCAAGAACGCCAAGAACCACCTGCTCGAGGCCAACCTGCGCCTCGTCGTCTCCCTGGCCAAGCGTTATACCGGCCGCGGCATGCTCTTCCTGGACCTGATCCAGGAGGGCAACCTGGGTCTGATCCGTGCGGTCGAGAAGTTCGACTACACCAAGGGCTACAAGTTCAGCACCTACGCCACGTGGTGGATCCGTCAGGCGATCACCCGCGCAATGGCCGACCAGGCCCGCACCATCCGCATCCCGGTGCACATGGTCGAGGTCATCAACAAGCTGGCACGCGTCCAGCGCCAGATGCTTCAGGACCTGGGGCGCGAGCCGACCCCGGAGGAGTTGGCCAAGGAGCTGGACATGACGCCCGAGAAGGTCGTCGAGGTCCAGAAGTATGGCCGGGAGCCGATCTCCTTGCACACGCCGCTCGGCGAGGACGGCGACAGCGAGTTCGGTGACCTCATCGAGGATTCCGAAGCGGTCGTCCCCGCGGACGCGGTCTCCTTCACCCTCCTGCAGGAGCAGTTGCATTCTGTCCTCGACACGCTCTCCGAGCGCGAGGCGGGCGTGGTATCGATGCGCTTCGGGCTCGCTGACGGTCAGCCCAAGACCCTCGACGAGATCGGCAAGGTCTACGGCGTCACTCGCGAACGGATCCGTCAGATCGAGTCCAAGACGATGAGCAAGCTGCGGCATCCCTCGCGTTCGCAGGTCCTGCGCGACTACCTGGACTGAGGTCTGGCAGGTCGGCACCGTGAGGCGCAGCGAGCAGGCCCAGGACGGAGTGGACTGGTATGTCTTGCGCCTGGGTCCCCAGGACTGGCGCGACTATCGAGACCTTCGGTTGGCAATGCTCAGCGATGCTCCGGACGCCTTTTGGACCAGGCTGGCCGATCTTCAGCCACTGACTGAGGCCGACTGGCGGGCGCGTTCGACCGACCGCACCTTGCACGTGCGGGGCGCTGACGGCAGACCGGTTGGCACCCTGACGCTGCTCACCCCGGATCCCGCGAAGCTCCCGGGACTGCGAGCCGACGACGCGCTTGTCCTGGCCCTCTACGTCATACCTGCAGCTCGTGGGCGGGGCGCGGTCGACGTGCTCCTGGATGCAGCCCAGGCGTTGGCGCAGGGTGAGCTTGGTGCCGGTCGACTCGTGCTCCACGTCAACGAGCACAACGCGCGCGGGGTCGCGGTCTACCGACGGCACGGCTATGAGTTCACCGGCGGCGCGCTCCCTCATCCTCGACAACCGGGCGTGCGAGACCTGGAGATGGCAAAGGCGCTGACGCAGTAGGCCGGGCGTCGGAAAGCGCTGGTCCCCTGGCCGCACGCGACACGAGGCGAACCTCCTCGTGGACGCTGAGTTTCCAGGCAACCGCGCCCGTCCGGCCTCGGACCGCGAGCTTGCGGTAGATGTTGGACGTGTGGTGCATCACGGTCTTGACGTGGATGCCCAACGCCGTGGAGATCTCGCGATTGCTGTTGCCGGCGGACAGCAGGTCCAGGACCTCGATCTCGCGATCCGTCAAGGTTTCGTGGCTGGATGGGAAGGCCGCTGTCCCGAGCGGACGCGCTGCCGTGCCGTAGGCCAGACGGTGGCGGACCAGCGCGGGCAGCATGAAGTGGCTGACGTCCCTGTGGTGAAGGGGCTCGACCAGGTGGAGGTCGACCAGGGCGCAGAGGTCGGTGAAGACGTCCCCGGACCCTGCGAGCGTGCGGACAGTTTCGATAGGCATCGGCCCGTCCACGACCACGAGACGGTCCAACAGATCACGTTGGTCGCCAGTGAGTCCGGACAAGAGGCGTTCGAGCGCGGCGAAAAGGTCATGATCCACCTCGTCGTCATCGGCCCTGAGGACCACCTCGGGTCGGTGCTCGAGCAGCTCGATCACCATGGCCGGGGAGTAGGTCGCGGACCGTGTCGCGACGCATGTGATGGCGCGCGGGAGACCGCCGACCAAAGCCACGATCCGTGCGATATCGCGCAACACTTCGCCGTCCAAGACTGCGGTGGTGCCGGTGGCTCGGGCCACCTCGGTGAAGAGCAGCACCGCAGGCTCGACCGCCAGCGCGCTCAGGCTGGCATCGGGTGCGGGCAGCGGCAGTGCGGGGACCCGGACGACGACCTCACCAGGCAGGTGCTGCGGCCTGGTGGAGGTCAGCAGGAATCGCAGCCTGGGTAGGCGGGCGCGCACCGCCTCGATCGCTTGGGCGGCCTCCGTGACGCGATCGTAGTCGTCGACGACTATCAGGTCGGCGTCTCCTGACACGTGCGCAACCTCGAAGAAGCCCCAAGATTCTTCGAGGTCGCGCAGTGCCGGGGCGAGGTGAGCAGTCTGCCTACCGTCAACGATCCGGATCGCTTCGGGCTGCAGCAGGCGGGCAGCGCACTCCAGCGCGAGCCGCGTCATCCCCACCCCAGGAAATCCCGTCAGGGTCACGAGGGCACCCGGCGCAGCGAGCAGCCCCACGATCATCGCCACGATGTCGTCCCTGCCCTGCAAAGTGCGCACCCGCGCCATCCGGCGAGTATGGCACCGAGCCGTTGACTACCGGTGGGTATGGCACTTGTCACGTAGGGCAACTGCGCTCATCACGGCGGTGGTCGACGGTGGGACAGCGGGTCCTGGGTCGCGACCCGACCCGGCTCGCTCAGCGGCGGAAGAGGCCGGTGAACCACCGGCGGATTCCGTCGACGCCGCTGCGCGGCAGCAGTGCCGCGTTGGCGCGCAGATTCCACGGCGACTCGTGGCGCACCGCGTGGACGACGGTCCGCACGTCCTGGCCCACCTGGGCGGCATCGTCGTCGTCGACGCTGGCGGGCACCGCATATCGGGAGCGCTCGAGGGTGGAGCAGACCCGGCCCAGGGCTTCGGAGTCGGAGCGGTTGAGCGTGGTGACCGAGGCGTAGTGCCGGCCCATGTCGCGGGGGCTGCGCGCGGGCGGGTCGTCCACGCCAAGATCACGCAACGACCGGGTGAGCAGCAACCACTGGCCCTCGATCTCGTCCTGGAGACTCTCAGCAGTGTGCACGCCCTCGGCCCGATAGCGGCGCCCGACGATCGGCACGACCATCAGGAGCAGAGCGAGGGTGAGGGCCCCGAGCAGGACCTTGGCCAGCACCTTCAGGACCTCGCCGAGCGTGTCGAGGAAGGAGGGGTCACTCGGCGTGGCGGGGGTCGCGGTCGGGGTCGGGGTCACGGACTTGATGGCCGTCGAGGTGGTCGCGCCGGAGTCGTCCTGGTTAGGGTTGGACGCATACGCTGGCGGCTGGCCGGAGTGCAGACCCGGAGTGGGCTCGAACCGGGTCCAGCCCAGGCCCTCGATCCACAGCTCGGGCCAGGTGTGCGCGTTGGCGGCGACCACCTTGCGGGTGCCGTCGACCTGGACGGTGCCGGGCAGGAAGCCCACTGCCATCCGCGCCGGGATGCCTTCGTAGCGCGCCATCATCACCATCGTGGTCGCGAACTGGACGCAGTAGCCCTGCTTGGTCGCCAGGAAGCCACCGATCGGGTCCGCGGCGGTATCCCGCGCCGCCGGCGCCAGCTCCAGGGAGTAGCGGTACTCACTGGACCGCAGGTGCGTCTGGATCCGGACTGCCTGCGCCAGGGTGTTGGTCTCCTCGCCGACGATCTGGTCGGTCAGGTCGGCGATCGACCCTTTGGTGATGTCGTCGATGTCCAGCAGTTCGGCGTCGAATCCGTCGGTGCTCTCCAGCGGCGCGCCGGTGCCGTCGGGCAGCTGGGAGCCCGATGGGATGCCCACGTAGGAGACCTGATATCGAGGTGACGCATTTTGCAGGACGACCGTGTCGTCGCGGGGGTCGAAGCGATAGCTCGAGCTCCCGGTCAGATCGATCGTGACGGGCGGACTGGGGACGGCGAGGTAGGGCGGCGGCAGGGCGTTGCCGGTCACGGTCATCCGCTGTTCCTGGACCGGGACGTCCGGGCTGAGGCCGTCGGGCCGGGGGAGGGGAGCCCCGACAGGCAGCAGCCCAGAGGCGTCACGGGCAGGCGCCACCCACTTGCCGTCCTCCCACCGCTCGGTCGAGGTGACGCGCAGCGGCTCCAGCCGGGAGGCGGTGGTGCGGTAGGTCAGGATCGGTGCCTCGGAGCGGCTCTTGAGGTCCTTGGTCGGGTCCATCGTCTCGGTGAAGGCGACTTCTGCGGTGTCCCCGGCCGGACCACGGGCCTGGGTGTTGCGGGCCAGCCCGTCGCCGAAGAACGTCGGTGGCAGGTGCGGGATGACGGCTGCCCCCAGCACGGCGCCCACCAACGCGAGCCCGCCCAGGGTCTGGGCGAGCCCCCGGTGATGGGGGATCCCCGAGGACACGTCCTCGCTGCCCCTGGACTCCCGTCGCCGGTCCGAGGGCCACGCAGCGGTGACTCGATGGTCCTGTTGAGCGAGCATCACCAGCCACAGCCCGGCGATCGCCGCGAAGTACCACGGCGGCATCGCCTCGCCGGAGTTGGAGACGGACACCAGAAAACCAGCTGCCAGCGGGATGCCGGCGCTCGCGGGAGCGCGTCCGGTGACGCCCATCGAGTCGACAGAGACGGCGGTGAGGGTGAGCACCGCGACGACGAGAAAGGAAACCCCCTCCGTAGTCGGCGCCGGCGCGGCATACGTCTGCAGCACCGTCCCCGCCTGACGCAACAGTGCACCGACCTCGGCCAGCGTGGCAGAGGTGGGCAGGAAGCCGCGCCACAGGGTCTCGCGCAGGAACAGCGCCGCGATCCCGGCCAGCCCCACGAAGAGCTGGCCCAGGGCGATCAGGCTCGGCGGGGCGTCGATGGTCCGCAGGATCGCCCCGACGATCGCGACCAGGGCGACCATGGACAGGGCCGGCAGGAGCCAGGTCTCCTCGCGCAGCAGCGAGGTCAGCGGCCACGCGACCGCCATCGTGGCCAGCGCGGCGACCAGGCCCTCGGGCCACATCCCGCGCTGGAAAGCCTCCAGGTCCAGTTTCATCGCGACCTGCTCCCCGACGTCAGCGAGCCACTGATCGCGGCCCAGGCTCGGGCGATGTCGGTATGCGGTCCCACCACGACGCTGCGCCACCCCGCGTCCGCGAGCACCCCGGTCGAGGACTGCTCGACGTCGTCGCCGTCTTTGCTCGCGGCGGCGCCGAACTTGACCGGGTCGATCACGAATGCCAACGCCCGTGACCCTGGCTGCCGGATGGCTGCCAAGGTGCGCAGCGAGTCCTCGTCGCTGCCGACGACCGCCGCGACGACCAGGACCCCGCCTGCGGTGAAGGAGGAGGCTGCGGCCGTGAGCCGGTCGAGCCGGGAGTCCTCCTCGGGCTGGACCCGCGCCAGCGCGGTGAGCGTCTGGTCGAGCTCGATGGGGTCCGGCGCCGTGCTGTCGCGCACCGTCGTGTCGGTGAGCAGGTGCACGACGAAACCGTTGGCGATCAGGTGGCGAGCCACGGAGCCGATCGCCGAGACGGACCACTCGAAGGAGGAGCGCACCCCGGTGCCGGGGTGCGCCGAGGCGCGGGAGTCCAGGAGCAGCACGGCGCGGCGCCGGGCTGGCCGGTCCTCCTGGCGGACCATGATCTCGCCGCGGTGCGCGGTGGCTGGCCAGTGCACGCGCCGCAGCTCATCGCCGTCACGGTAGTGCCGGATGCTGACGTCGTCCTCGCCGTGCGAGGCGACCATCTGTGGCATGTCCCCCTCGCTGCCGCGCGAGGTGCCCCGGACCCGACCCTCGCCGAGGGAGGACAGCCTTGGCAGGACCAGGACCTCGGTGCGCGAGGACAGCTGGAGGGAGAGGAAGGTGAGACCGAACGGGTCGCGCTGCCGCAGCAGGACCGGTCCCAGGGAGTAGGCGCCGCGGTGCCGGCTACGGATCGAATACTTCATCAGCTTCTCCTCGCCCGCGGAGAGGCGGGGCAGGACGAAGCGAGGCCGGTCCCCGAGCTGGTAATGCAGCTGCTCCTCGGCGAGGAAGACAGCCGTGCGGCGCTCGCCGACGTTGGTGAACCGCACCTCGACAGCACCCCGCTCGTCCGGAGCCAGCCGGACCGGACTCACGGTGCGCACCACCCGGATCTTGGGGGTGCGGCGCGGCAGGACCAGCAGCGTCAGGAGGGGCAGCACGACCAAGATCAGGCCGATGCGCGTCAGGTCCGGGTAGCCAAGCAGGATGCCGGCCGCCATGACGCAAGCGCCCAGGATCACGAAGATCTTGCCCCGGTTGGTCAACCGGGCCTTGGCGGACTTCATCCTGCCCCCCTGGCCGGCACCCTGCTGCTCGCCCCTGCCACGATCCGGGTCAGCGGCCCGAGGGCACGGCGGTGCGGCCGAGCAGGTCGCGCACGAGGTCGGTGGTGCTGTGGCGGGCGAGCGCGGCCTCGCTGGTCGGCAGGATGCGGTGCGCGAGCACCGGCACCGCCATCGTCTGGACGTCCTCCGGCAGGACGTGGTCACGTCCTGCCAGTGCCGCGTGCGCTCGGGCGGCGCGCAGCAACTGCAGCCCCGCACGCGGGGACGCACCCAGCCGCAACTGTCGGTGCTGACGCGAGGCGTTGACGATGTCGACGACATACCGGAGCAGTGCGTCGGCGGTATGCAGCCCGCGGATCGCCTCGATGGTGTGCTGCACGTCTTCGGCAGTGGTCACCGGGTGGAGAGAGTCGAGCGGGTTGAGCGCGCCGTGCGACTCCAGCATCGCGATCTCCGCCGTGGTCGCCGGGTAGCCCATCGAGAGCCGAGCCATGAACCGGTCCCGTTGCGCCTCCGGCAGCGGATACGTGCCTTCCATCTCGATGGGGTTCTGGGTGGCCATCACCAAGAAGGGGCGGGGAAGCGGGTAGGTCGTGCCGTCCACGGTGACCTGACGCTCCTCCATCGCCTCCAGCAACGCGGACTGCGTCTTGGGGGAGGCTCGGTTGATCTCGTCACCGACGACGACGTTGGCGAAGACCGCCCCCCGGCGAAACTCGAACTCCCTGCTCTCCTGGTTGAAGATGCTGACGCCGGTGATGTCGCTGGGCAGCAGGTCGGGGGTGAACTGCACGCGCGAGACCTTGCAGTCGATGGCTCGGGCCAGCGCCTTGGCGAGCATCGTCTTGCCCACGCCGGGCACGTCCTCCACGAGCAGGTGACCCTCGGCCATCAGCACCGTGACGGCGGTGGACACGACCTCGTCCTTACCCTCGATCACCGTGGTGATGGCGGAATGGATCGCGCCCGCGACGGACCGCACCGCATCGAGGTCGATCGTGTCGGGGGCGGGGGAGATCGCTGACATACCTGCGATCTTGCCAAACCCCTGACCCATTCCGCGTATCGGGCGCGAAAGACCCTCTCCTCCACTTCGCACCACTTCCCCAGGTCGGATCAGCGGCCAACCCTTCGCCGACGCGCTGACCTGCACCTTTGCGTGCCTACCCAGTTGATACACCTGCAGATCGACCGGACCACGACGTCGATTGACCCGATCTCCTCCACGGCCTTTGCGAGGCTCCCACCTGCAACAACGCGAAAATTCTCCAGGTTTCTCACGGTTTGTCCGACACGCAGTGGAGTGAAGTGGAGTAAGGTGGAGCGCACTGGAGTAGTCGGGAACCGTTCGATGCCTGGAGAGGGGGTGGTCCGAATGCTCTTCCTGGGCACCCACACCCCCAAGCTCGACGACAAGGGACGGATCTTCCTACCCGCCAAGTTTCGGGACCGCCTCGCCGGGGGACTGGTGATCACCCGCGGCCAGGAACGCTGTCTCTACGTCTACCCGCAGCCCGAGTTCGAGAGGATCGCCACCGAGATGACCTCGGGGACGACCACGACCTCTCGCGATGTCCGCGACTATCAGCGTGTCTTCCTCTCTGGCGCCTCCGACGAGGTGCCGGACAAGCAGGGCCGCGTCACCATCCCTCCGGTGCTACGCGACTACGCCGGCCTGATCACCGAGTGCACCGTCATCGGTGCCGGCAACCGCGTCGAGGTCTGGGACACCGGCGCGTGGACCGCCTACCTCGAGCTGGCCGAGCCCGCCTTTGCCGAACGCTCGGAGGAGGTGGTGCCCGGACTGATCTGAGCCGGACGCCGACTGCCTGCGCTTGCCCAACCCGCGTCCTTGTCCCTGGCCTCCCCCCGTCCTCGTTCCGACGCGACTTCCCCCGCGCCGGAGCACCGCAAGCCGGCACGACTTCCCCCGTGCCGGACCCGGATTGTGGACGGTGGGGGACCAGGGTCCAGGACCTGGCCACCGGGCAGGCCCGACACCCACCAGGTATGTCGAGCCCACTCACCTCCTCCGGGCCATCCGCCATGGACACCAGCGATCCCACTCCGACCGCCCAGCGGCACGTGCCCGTCATGCTGGACCGCTGCGTCGACCTGCTCGCCCCGGCGCTGCAACGCGAAGGCTCGGTCTTCGTAGACGGCACGCTCGGGATGGGCGGCCACACCGAAGCGGTGCTGACGCGCTGCCCGGCGGCACGCGCCGTCGGGATCGACCGGGACCCGGAGGCGCTGGCGCTCGCGACGGCGCGGCTGGCCCCGTTTGGCGACCGGTTCACCGGGGTGCACGACGTCAGCGACGACGTGCCCGCACTCCTGCGGGGGCTCGGCATCGACCGCGCCGACGCGATCCTCTTCGACCTGGGCGTCTCCTCCCTGCAGCTCGATGAGGTCGAGCGCGGCTTCGCCTACCGCACCGACGCGCCGCTGGACATGCGGATGGACCAGAGCACTGGGCAGACCGCCGCCGACGTCCTCAACACCTATGACATCGGCGAACTCCAGGCGATCCTCAAGGACTATGGAGAGGAGCGTTTTGCCCGCCCCATCGCCCGCGCGATCCTGCGTCGCCGCGAGCAGGTCCCGTTTACCACCAGTGGCCCCCTGGTCGAGCTGCTCCACGACGTCGTCCCCGACAGGAGCCAACGGACCGGTGGCCACCCGGCCAAGCGGACCTTCCAGGCGTTGCGTATCGAGGTCAACGCCGAGCTCACCGTCTGGGCGCGCGCGCTGACCCAGGCCCTGCGTGCGCTCTCGGTCGGGGGCCGCATCGTGGTGCTCTCCTATCACTCCCTCGAGGACCGCATCACCAAGCGGGGGCTCGCTGCTGGGGCAGTTACCTCCGCGCCTCCCGACCTGCCCTTCGAGCTGCCTGAGCACGCGCCCTGGCTGCGCCTGCTGGTCCGCGGGGCCCAGCAGGCCGATGACGCCGAGCTCGCGAGCAACCCGCGCTCCGCCTCTGTTCGGCTCCGCGCCGCCGAGCGGACCCGCACCACTGAAGACCAGCAACCCACGACCCATGAGGTGCACCCATGAGCCAGATGACCGTCCCCGCACGCCTCGGTCAGGTCGGGATCCGTCCCGCCCGTCTCCCGGCCTTCGCGGCGCGTCGCACGCGCGTCCAGGATGCAGCGCCCGTCGCCGGCCACTTCGGTTTCATGATCCTGTGCCTGGCGCTGGTGATGGCGACCTTCTCCGCAGTCCTGGTCCTGAACACCGCGCGCGCCGAGGGCTCTTACGTCATGTCCCGCCTGCAGACACAGCAGACCGAGCTGCACGACACTCTGGTCACGCTGCAAAGCGAGTTGGACGATCTCCAGTCCTCCGAGGCACTGGCAATGAAGGCCCGCAAACTGAAGATGGTGCCCTCCACCTCCACCGCCACCTTGCGGCTGTCCGACGGGTCCCTTACCGGCGTGGCGTCCATGGTCGATGGCAACCGCACGATTACGGTGGATCTGCCCTCGACGGGCGTTGCGGTCAAGGACCAGTAAGGGCGACGTGACGCCCAATTCAGCGTCCGCGACCCGCGAGCGCGACCAGGACAGACGAGGCCCGACACGACACCGCCAGGGGTGAGCAACGAGTGGGAGCAGCACCATCTAGAGGTCGGCGACCCGGTGGCGCACGCTCCCTTTCTCGGGCTCCCGGGGTGGTGCACCCGCAACGACGAGTCCGTGCCCTGCTGCTGGGGATGCTGCTGGTCCTGAGCCTGTTCGCTGCCCAACTGGTGCGGCTGCAGGGCCTGGACGCGGCCAGCGTGTCGGCCGCGGCTCTCGACGGTCGGCTCGCCGTCAAGACGATCCCAGCGGGGCGCGGCACCATCACCGACATCGACGGGGCCGAGCTCGCGGTCAGCACCGAGCGCAAACGCGTCACTGCCGACCCCACCCTCGTCCAGGACTTCACCGTCACGAAGGACGGCGAGGTCGTGGCGAAGGGCTACGCCGCCGCGGCCCAGATCGTGGCTGAAGTCACCGGCGCTAAGCAGTCCAGCGTGCTGGAGAAGTTGACCGAGCCCGACTCCCCTCGGAGCACCGTCCTGGTCCCCGACGTCTCGCCGCAGAAGTGGCAGGAGCTGCGCAAGCGCGACGTGCGCGGCGTGTTCGCTGAGTCCTATATGCGCCGCGACTACCCACTGGGGGAGTCCGCGGCTCAGCTCATCGGCTGGGTCGGTGCCGGCGACCAGCCCGCCGGCGGCCTGGAGCTGGTGCGCAACTCCGAGCTGGTCGGCACCCCGGGTGAGGCCGTCTACGAGCAGGGGCGCACCGGTGAGGTCATCAGCACCGGGCTCTATCGCGAGGAGCCGGCCCAGCCCGGCTCCGACCTGCGGCTCAGCCTCGACGCCGACATGCAGTGGTACATCTACGACGCCGTCCGCAAGCGGGTCAAGGAGTCGGGCGGGCTCTCTGGGTATGCCGTGGTGCAGGAGGTCAGGACGGGCCGGATCGTCGGGATGGCCAGTTATCCAAGCTTCGACCCCGCCGACACCACTCAGGACGTCGCGAAGATGCGCAACGCCGCGGTCGAGGACGTCTACGAGCCCGGCTCGACCGCCAAGCTCATCACGGCCGCGGCCGCCCTCGAGGAGGGCATCATCGAGCCGCAGGACCCGATCGAGGTGCCCTCGGGCATGCGGCGCGGGGGCTGGCCCTTCAAGGACGTCGAGCCGCACCCCGTCCTGCACCTGACCTTTGCTGGCGTGCTCGCCAAGTCCTCCAACATGGGGACGCTCCTGTATGGCGAGAAGCTGCCGGGGGAGAAGCTCTACGAGTGGATCCGCAAGTTTGGGTTGGGGGCGCCGACCGGCCACGGGCTGCCCGGTGAGTCGCCCGGCTTGGTGCCGGAGCCGAAGACCTGGAGCGCGACCACCCACTACACGCTCATGTATGGCCAGGGCATGTCCGGAACCCTCCTGCAGCAGGTCGGGGTCTTCCAGACGGTCGCCAACAACGGCGTCCACCTGCCACCCAGCTTCGTCGCCGGGACGACCGACCCGGACGGCCGCTACACCGAGGTGCCGGTGGCGCAAGGCAAGCGGATCATCTCGGAGAAGACGGCGACGACGCTGACCAGGATCATGCAGCAGATCCCCGCCACCGGCGGCACCGCGCCGGACGCCGCGGTCCCCGGCTACCACGTGGCCGGCAAGACCTCGACGGCCAGCCGCATCGACCCGAAGACTGGCCGCTACAGCGGCGTCACGTCCAGCTTCATCGGCTTCGCCCCGGCAGAGAATCCCGAGTATGTCGTCGCCGTCGTCGTGCAGCGACCGACCCGGATCAGTCAGTACGGCGGCGTGATCGCCGGCCCCGTCTTTTCCTCGATCATGCGTTATGCCCTCCAGAAGGAGGGGATCGAGCCAGCGACCACACCGCCGGTCACGGTCCCGCTGGAGTATGACCCCGCCAAGCAGGCCCCGGGCGAGGAGCCAGGTGTCACACTGGGAGAGATAGCCGTCAAGGATGAAGGGACCCCCTGAGCGTGATCTCCCTGACTCTGCCGCAGATCGCGAGGGTCACTGGCGGCCGGGTGCACCCCGACACGACCGCGGCGCTCGACCTCGCGGTGACCAGGTCGGTCGTGACTGACTCCCGAGCTGTGGAGCCCGGTAGCCTCTACGTCGCCCGGCGCGGTGAGCACGCCGACGGCCATGACTACCTCGGCTCGGCCGCCGCGCACGGGGCAGTCGCGGCCCTGACCAACCGGGACAGCGACCTCCTGCCCTGCGTCGTCGTGCAGGAGGACCCGACCCGTCTCTCCCCACGTCCCGACCGCCCGCCCTACGACGCCGTCACTCGCGCCTTCGGCGCGATCGCCCGTGAGGTGCTGGACCGCTGCGTCGCCGATGGTGGGCTGCGGGTGGTGGGCATCACCGGCTCTTCCGGCAAGACCTCGACCAAGGACCTGATGGCCCACGTACTCTCCGGCCTGGGCCCGACCTTGGCGCCCGAGGCGTCCTACAACTCCGAGGTCGGGGTGCCGTTGACCGTCTGCCGTCTCACTCCGGAAACGGCCTACCTGGTCGTGGAGATGGGCGCCTCCGGCAAGGGCCACATCGAGCACCTCACCGGCATCGCACCGCCCCAGGTCAGCGTCGTCCTCAACGTCGGCACCGCCCACCTGGGAGAGTTCGGCTCACGCGAGGCGATCGCGGAGGCCAAGGCGGAGATCGTCCGGGCCCTTCCTGCACACGGGTTGGCCGTCCTCAACGCCGACGACGCCGTCGTCGCCGCAATGGCTGCGCAGGCCCGGGCTGTCGGGGCCCGCATCACCTTAGTCGGCCTGTCCGCGGCCGCCGACGTGCGCGCTGCGGACGTCCTCATCGACGCCGCTGGCCGCGCTTCCTTCACGCTGCACGCGCCCGAGGCTCCTGCCGACGGCATCCGGGTTGGCCTGCAACTGGTGGGGGAGCACCACGTCGGCAACGCGCTGGCGGTGGCCGCGGTGGCCCACGAGTGGGGTATGCCGTGGCCGGACATCTCGACCGCGCTCGGCGACGCGACGCCGCAGTCGCGGTGGCGCATGGAGGTCACCGATCGCGCCGATGGGGTGACGGTCATCAATGACGCCTACAACGCCAATCCGGACTCCATGCGCGCCGCGCTGAAGGCCTTAGCCGCGATGCGGCGCGAGGGGGGCCACACGGTCGCCGTCGTCGGCGGCATGCTCGAGCTCGGGGAGACTTCCGCAGCCCAGCACCTGCTGGTTGGCCAGGAGGCCGCCGTTCTGGGCATCGACCACCTGGTCACCGTCGGCGACCTCGCCGAGCCGGCAGCAACGGCATACCTGGAGCACGGCGGCGCCGAGGCGACGTCCCTGACCGACCGTTACCAGGCGCGGGACTTCCTGACGGCACGGCTGACCAGGCACGACGTGGTGCTGCTCAAGTCCAGCCGCGACGTCGGCCTGCGCTTCCTCGGTGACGATCTCGCGGGGATCGACCCCGCGCCGGCAGCCGTGGACAAAGAGGTGGACGCCTGATGGTCAACGTCGTCCTGGCCGGTGGGGTGGCGATGCTCATCGCCCTGCTTGGCACCCCGCTTTTTATCAAGTTTCTCGTTCGCCGCGCCTACGGCCAGTTCATCCGCGACGACGGTCCTACCTCCCACCACACCAAGCGCGGCACCCCCACGATGGGCGGCGCCGTCATCATCCTGGCGACCCTGCTGGGCTACTCCGTCTCGCACCTGCTGCTGATCCTGCTCGACCTCTCCGGACTCGTGGAGGTCACCCACAGCCGCTTCTCGATGAGCGCGCTGCTGGTGCTCTTCCTCATCACCGGGCTCGGGTTCATCGGTTTCCTCGACGACTACACCAAGATCTCCAAGCAACGCAGCCTGGGTCTGACCTCGATCGAGAAGCTCGCCGGGCAGACGATCATCGCGGTGATCTTTGCGATCCTGGCGCTGCAGACCCCCGGGGACAACACTCGCAGCCCCGCCTCGACCGCGATCTCTTTTGTCCGCGACACCAGTTTTGACCTCGCGCTGGCGGGACCGATCGCGGGGACAATCCTGTTCATCCTGTGGGCCAATCTCCTCATCGCCGGCGCCTCCAACGGCGTCAACCTCACCGACGGCCTCGACGGCCTGGCCACCGGAGCCAGCGTGATGGTCTTCGGCGCCTACTCGATCATCGGCATCTGGCAGTACAACCAGAACTGCCAGATCGCACCCGGTCCCAACTGCTACGACGTGCGGGATGCTCTCGACTTGGCGGTCGTGGCCTGCTCGGTGGCCGGCGCCTGCTTCGGCTTCCTGTGGTGGAACGCCTCGCCCGCCAAGATCTTCATGGGTGACACCGGCTCCCTGGCCCTCGGCGGGGGCCTTGCCGGGCTGGCGATCACCACCCACACCGAGCTGCTCCTGGCCATCCTCGGTGGGCTGTTCGTGATGATCACGCTGTCGGTGATCATCCAGGTCGCCTCCTTCAAGATGACCGGCAAACGGGTCTTTCGCATGGCTCCGCTGCAGCACCACTTCGAGTTGCTGGGCTGGGCCGAGGTGACGATCGTCATCCGTTTCTGGATCGTCGCGGGCATCTGTGTCTCGGTCGGCCTGGCGCTCTTCTACGGCGAGTGGGTGGCCAACCTGTGACTGCTGCCCTGGATGAGCTCACCCACCGTGACGCCGACTGGGCCGGCCTGCGCGTCCTGGTGGCCGGGCTGGGAGTCAGCGGTTTCGCGGCCGCCGACGCGCTCCTGCAGCATGAGGCCGTGGTGACGGTCGTGGACCGCGGCGACGCCTCGGAGCCGCAAGACACCAAGGCCAACATCCTGGGCATCCTCGGTGCCGAGGTCCTCCGTGGCGCCGACCACGTGCTCGGCTGGCCCGAGGGCCTCGAGGTCGATCTGGTCGTCACCTCTCCTGGCTGGCCTCCCCGCCATCCGGTGCTCGTCGAAGCCGCCGAGCGCGGCATACCGATCTGGAGCGAGGTCGAGCTGGCGTGGCGGTTGCGGCCCGCGGTCGGGGCGGCGCCCTGGATCGCGATCACCGGCACCAACGGCAAGACCACGACGGTGCAGATGGTCGACACGATCCTGCGCACGGCGGGGCTGCGGTCCGCGGCCGTCGGCAACGTCGGCACCCCCATCCTCGACGCGGTGCAGCACCCGGAGCCCTTCGACGTGATCGCGGTCGAGCTGTCCAGCTTTCAGCTGCACTTCACCCACACCATGTCGCCGATCGCCAGCGTCTGCCTCAACGTGGCGCCCGACCACCTCGACTGGCACGGCTCCCTGGAGTCCTATGCCCAGGACAAGGCCAAGGTCTATGCCCGCACCCAGGTGGCCTGCGTCTACAACGTGCAGGACCCGCGGACCGAGGAGATGGTCGAGGACGCCGAGGTGGTCGAAGGTTGCCGCGCCATCGGCTTCACGATCGGGATCCCGGGTCTGTCGATGGTCGGGCTGGTCGAGGACGTCCTGGCCGACCGAGCCTTCGTCGAGCAGCGGGCGACCTCGGCCGCCGAGCTCGGCACCCTGGCGGACCTGGCCAAGGCGTCCGGGGGCGATGCCACCCCGCCGCCACACCTGGTCGCCGACGCGCTCGCGGCCGCCGCGCTGACGCGCGCCGTCGGGATCCAGCCCGCAGAGATCCGAGAGGGGCTGCGGGCCTTCCGCACCGACGCCCACCGCACCGCGATCGTGGCCGACGTCGACGGCGTGACGTGGATCGACGACTCCAAGGCGACCAACCCGCACGCCGCCCAGGCTGCGCTCCGGGCCTACCCTGACATCGTCTGGGTCGCCGGGGGACAGCTCAAGGGCGCGGACGTCGACGCGCTGGTCGAGGAGGTCGCCGACCGGTTGCGCGGGGTCGTGCTGCTCGGCGTGGACCGCCAGCAGATCGCCGACGCGCTCGCCCGACACGCGCCGAAGGTCCCCGTCTACGACGTCGGGGTCGCCGACCATGGGGACATGGCGGCGCTAGAGGGGTTGATGGGGCAGGTGGTGAAGCGGGCTGCCGAGCTCGTGGAGCCGGGCCAGGTCGTGCTGCTCTCACCAGCCGCCGCATCCTTGGACATGTTCCCCAGCTATGGCTCCCGCGGCGATGTCTTTGCTGCCGCGGTGCGTGCCTATCTGGGGCGTGGGGAGACGTCATGACCTCGATCACCCGCCGGGGTCTCACCAGCGAGGCCTCGCCAGCCGACCCGTCCGCGGTGTGGAGCCGTGCCTCGATTGGGGAGTGGCTGCGCTCGCCGGTGGCCCCCTACTACCTCGTGCTCGGTGCCGCCACGTTGCTGACCGGGCTGGGCCTGGTCATGGTGCTCTCGGCCAGCAGCGTCGGCTCCTACGCCGAGGACGGCAACTCCTACCTCGTCTTCCTCGACCAGCTCATCTATGCCGGTATCGGCGTCGCGCTGGCCCTCGTCGCGTCGCGGCTGCCGTTGGTGTGGTGGAAGCGGCTGGCCTGGCCGGCGATCATTCTGGCGCTGCTCCTGCAGGCGGCGGTCTTCACACCGCTAGGCCTGGACGCCTACCAGGGCAACCGCAACTGGCTCTCGATCGGCGGGCGGACCCTGCAGCCCTCGGAGTTCGGCAAGGTGGCGCTCGTCCTCTTCGGGGCGATGGCGCTGGCCACCAAACGTCGGCTCATGCACCGGATCGGCCACGCGACCATCCCCTTCATCTTCCCCGTCGGGATCGTGCTCCTGGGCCTAGTGCTGCAGGGCCACGACCTGGGCACCGGCATGATCCTGCTGGCCATCATGGTCGGCATGCTCTGGTCGGCTGGTCTGCCGGGGCGTTGGTTTGTCGGTGTCGGCGCGGTCGCCGGCGTGGGGCTGGCCTTCCTCGCGGCCGGCAGCGCCAACCGGATGCAGCGGATCCAGGTCTGGCTCGGTGACATCTGCAGCAACCCGCACGTGGCGGGCTGCTTCCAGAAGGTGCACGCCGAGTATGCCCTCGCCGACGGCGGCTGGTGGGGCCTGGGCCTGGGGCAGTCGCGCGAGAAGTGGGGCCTGCTGCCGGAGCCGCACAACGACTTCATCCTGGCGATCATCGGGGAGGAGCTGGGGCTGCCGGGCACGGTGGCGGTGCTCGGTCTCTTCGCGGTGCTCGGCTATGCCTGTTTTCGCATCGTCAGCCAGTCGCAGGACCCCTTCACCCGGCTGGCCACCTCCGGGGTGATGATCTGGTTCCTCGTCCAGGCGCTGCTCAACATCGGCTCGGTGATCGGGATGCTGCCCATCATCGGCGTGCCGCTGCCATTGGTCTCCAGCGGTGGCTCCGCGCTCGTCGCGGCGCTCATCGGGGTCGGTCTGCTGCTCGCGCTCGCCCGGTCCGTCCCCGGGGCCGCGCAGGCCCTTGGCGGCCGCCCAGCCACCCTGCGCCGGACCTTCATGGCCGCGCCCAGTGACGGAGCGACGGTCAGCCGCACGCAGGCTGGCGCTCGCGGGTCCTCGCGATCCAGTGGCGCTCGCTCCCCGCGCAGCAGCCGCGCCCGGTCCACCGGTCGGACGCGCTCCTCGGCCACCAGCCGGGCACCCCGCAGCCACGGACGGCGCCGATGACCGACGGTCCCGCACTAGGGGTCGTGCTGGCCGGTGGGGGTTCTGCCGGCCACGTCAATCCCCTGCTCGCCACCGCCGACGCCCTGCGCCGTCGGGTCCCCGGCGCGCGGATCAGCGTGCTCGGCACCGCGCAGGGCCTGGAAGCCCAACTCGTCCCTGAGCGCGGCTACGACCTGGTGATCGTGCCCAAGGTCCCTTTCCCCCGTCGACCCGGCCCAGCCGTGCTCCGTTTCCCGGGTGCGCTCAACGCCGCCGTCGGTGCCGCTTCGTCCGCGATCAAGGCTCTCGATGCGGATGTCGTCGTCGGCTTTGGCGGCTATGTCGCCACACCCGCCTATCTGGCCGCTCGCAAGGCAGGCGTCCCGATCGTCATCCACGAGCAGAACGCCCGGCCGGGCCTGGCCAACAAGCTGGGTGCCCGCTTCACCTCGGCCGTCGCGACCACCTTCGCGAGCACGGCCCTGCCACATGCGGTGCGGGTCGGGCTCCCGCTGCGCGCCGAGATCCGCGACTTGGACCGGGCGGTCGCTCGGGCGCAGGGCCTGGCGCACTTCGGTCTCGACGCCGACCGCCCGACGCTGCTCGTCTTTGGTGGGTCGTTGGGGGCCCAGCGCCTCAACCTGGTCTTCTCCGCCGCCGGGCAGGACCTGCTGGACGCCGGCGTCCAGGTGCTGCACCTGACCGGTGCCGGCAAGGAGGCCCTCGCCCCGGCCCGGTCCACCACGGGCGCTCGCTACGTCGCGCTCCCCTACACCGACCGGATGGAGCTGGCGTATGCCGTGGCTGACCTCGCGGTCTGCCGCGCCGGTGCCGGGACGGTCTGCGAGCTCGCTGCCGTGGGCGTGCCGGCCATCTATGTCCCCCTGCCGATCGGCAACGGCGAGCAGCGCCTCAATGCCGCCGAGGTCGTCGCCGCCGGTGGTGGGCTGCTCGTCGACGATGCCAGTGTCGACGCCGCCTGGGTCCGGGGTGAGGTCCTGCCGCTGGTGCTCGACCGTGGCCGGCTGGACGCGATGGCCGCCGCCGCTGCCCTGCACGGTGAGCTGGATGCCGACGACCGCCTCGTCGACCTCATCCTGCATACTGCGGGCCGTTCGTGACGACGGACGGACCGGACATGTCTGCGTGGCCACGGTTTGATTTCGCTGCGCCCGTGCCCGCCGCCGACGAGCTGGGTGCCGTCCACTTCATCGCTATCGGTGGCTCCGGGATGTCTGGCGTCGCACGGATGTTCTTGGAGCGTGGCATCCCGGTCTCTGGCTCGGACCGGGCCGACAGCGCCACCCTGCGCATGCTGGAGGGTGAGGGAGCCCGCGTCGAGATCGGCCACGACCCGGCCAATCTGCACCTCGTCGGCGCCGAGACCGTCATCGTCTCCAGCGCGATCTCCGAGTCCAACCCCGAGCTCGCCGCCGCCCGCGCCGCGGGACTGCGGGTCCTGCACCGTTCCCAGGGCATTGCTGCCCTGCTGTCGGGCCGGGACGCCATTGCGATCGCCGGCGCCAACGGCAAGACGACCACGAGCGCGATGGTGACCTTCGCCCTGCGCGCGGTCGGCCTGGACCCGGGCTATGTCATCGGGGCACCTCTGGCCGGCACTGGCGTCAGCGCGGAGTCAGGTGCGCCGGGCAGCCCGATGGTGATCGAGGCAGATGAGAGCGACGGCTCCTTCCTCGTCTACCGGCCACAGATCGCGGTCGTCACCAACGTCCAGCCCGACCACCTCGACTTCTATGGCGACGTCGAGTCCGTCGAGCGGGCCTACGCCGCCTTCGCGGCCACCATCGCCATCGGTGGGCTGCTCGTGACCAACGCCGACGACCCCGGTGCGGCGCGGCTGGCGGCGCATGCCCGCCGCGAGGGCATCCGGGTGCTGACCTGGGGCACCGATGGTGAGAAGCCTGAGGCGGACGCGGCTGACGCCGCTGACGTGGTGCTCAGCGATCTGGCCACCGAGGGCATGAACACGTGCGCCACCTTGACCTTCACCACCAACGTCGGCCAGGTCGCCGCGGGGGAGTCGGTGCAGCTCCGACTGCCGGTGCCGGGCCTGCACAGCCTGCACAACGGGACCGCCGCGGTGCTGGCGGCGGTGGCCGGGTTGCGGCTGCCCCTGGCGCCGGTCCTGGCCGGTCTGGCGGCCTTCCCCGGTGCGCACCGTCGCTTCGAGCTCGTCGGTGAGGCCGGTGGGGTCGAGGTGGTCGACGACTACGCCCACAACGCGCCCAAGGTCACGGCGGTCGTCGAGGCTGCCCGGTCTGCCGCGCACGGCCGACGGCTGGTCATCGCCTTCCAGCCGCACCTCTTCTCCCGGACCCGCGACTTCGCGCCCGGCTTCGCCGCCGGTCTCGCCGCGGCCGACGTCCTGCTGCTCCTGCCGGTCTACGGCGCTCGCGAGCAGCAGGAGCAATATCCCGACGTAACCTCGGCGCTGCTGGCCGAGCTGGTGACCGCCCACGGCAGCGGGACGCAGGTGCACCTGGCCGCCGACGTGGCCTCCTCGCCATACCAGCTCGCCTCCCTGGTGCGTGCTGGCGACCTGGTCGTCACAGTCGGCGCCGGAGATATCACCACGGTCGGTCCGCAGTTGCTCCAGCTGATCGGGGAGGGTAGGGCGTGAGGTTGTTGCGTCGGCGGGGTCGCCAGCACGCGGGCACCGGGCCGAGCCTCCGGCCGGCGCCGCGACGGTTCCGGACCAAGGGGATAGGACGGTCGATGGTGATCTGGGGTGCCATCGTGCTCGCCCTGGCGGCCGGCGTGATCTTCCTGTTCTTCTTCTCGGCAGCGTTCGTGGTCAAGGATCTGCACGTGGCCGACGCCAAGGGAGAGCTGGCGACCTCGGTCGAGGAGTTGGCCGACATCCCGCGCGGGCGGCCGCTGGCGAGGGTCTCGGAGGCCAAGATCAACGAGCGCGTCCAGGCGGATCTACGGGTGGCCCGCGTGTCCGTGGAGCGTCAGTGGCCCTCCTCGGTGACTCTTCGGGTGGTGCAGCGTGAGCCGGCGCTCGTCCTGCAGCAGGGCGGGTCGATGTGGCTCGCCGATGTCGACGGCGTCGTCTTCGATGAGGTCGGCAAGGCACCCGGCAAGCTGCCCGTGGTGACGGTGCCCACCAAGCCGACCGAGTTGTCCGCCGCGACGGTGCAGGGGTTGGTCCAACTGTGGGCGACGCGGCCCAAGGCCAACGTCCTGGGGGGCAAACTGAGCACCCCGGCGCTGTCACGGACCGGGAGCGTCACCATGCGGGTCGGCCAGGTGACGATCGTGTGGGGTCCCCCTGTTGAGGCCGAGAAGAAGTGGAAGGTCGTCAGCGCCCTCCTGGCTCAGGACAGCATTGACCCTTCAGGAGTCATCGCGCAGAAGATTGACGTGACGCTGCCCGACACCCCCATCGTCACCGGGATCCCCCCCGCGACCGGCTGACCTGCCTGAACGCGCAAACCTCTACCTGAAGTCGAGGTTCACGCTCTGCCGTTGCGAGCGGCGCTCGATTTATGATCTCCCAAGAGCTCGACAGCACACCCGCTACCAGCATTTCGAAAGGCCCATCGTGTCCGCTGCGCAAAACTACTTGGCCGTCATCAAGGTCGTCGGCATCGGGGGTGGTGGCGTCAACGCCATCAACCGGATGATCGAGGTCGGCCTCAAGGGTGTCGAGTTCATCGCCATCAACACTGACGCTCAGGCGCTCCTGATGAGCGACGCCGACGTCAAGCTCGACGTGGGCCGCGAGCTCACCCGTGGGCTGGGCGCGGGGGCTGACCCGGAGGTGGGGCGCCGGGCCGCTGAGGACCACACCGAGGAGATCGAGGAGGCGCTGCGCGGCGCCGACATGGTCTTCGTCACCGCGGGTGAGGGTGGCGGCACCGGCACCGGTGGCGCCCCGGTCGTGGCCAAGATCGCCAAGCAGATCGGCGCGCTGACCATCGGCGTCGTGACGCGCCCGTTCACTTTCGAGGGCCGTCGTCGCGCCAACCAGGCCGAGACCGGCATCGCGAGCCTGCGCGAGGAGGTCGACACGCTGATCGTCATCCCCAACGACCGGTTGCTGTCGATCTCGGACCGCTCGGTGAGCATGCTCGACGCCTTCCGCAGCGCCGACCAGGTGCTGCTCTCCGGGGTGCAGGGCATCACCGATCTGATCACCACGCCGGGCCTGATCAACCTCGACTTCGCCGACGTGAAGTCCGTGATGCAGGGCGCCGGGTCGGCGCTCATGGGCATCGGCTCGGCCCGCGGCGAGGACCGCGCCGTGCAGGCCGCCGAGCTGGCGATCTCCTC
>NZ_JAUNVI010000002.1 GCF_030537745.1 Ornithinimicrobium sp.
GTGTCCGGAGGGGGACTTGAACCCCCACGCCCGCTAAGGGCACTAGCACCTCAAGCTAGCGCGTCTGCCATTCCGCCACCCGGACGGGTGTGTGTTGCGCACTTCGACAAAAGTGGGCAACGACGGCCTAGATTAGCACGCTGCCGAGGGGGTCTCACGCCAGTCCGGGACCGTCGTTGACGCAAGTCGAGGATCATCCACCGGGAAGGTCCGGATGGGTCCGGGCGAGGTGCGTGGTCCCTCAAACCTGACCGTGACCCGTCCAAGACCGCTGCCCCACACCCAGCCCGCACCGTGATCTGCGTGCCGCACGTCCTGCCCGGTCCTCCACCCTGACCGCACCCGGGTCGCCAGCTCACCGGCGACCTCAGCCCCCTGTGGTTCCTCTGCAGTCTCGATCACCCCTCGCACGTCCGGCAGGTCCAGGACGTCCTGTGGGTATGCGGTGCCCCTCCCCTCGAACTCCAACTCCTCCTGCGCGTGCCCGGTGAGCCCAGAGACACCCAAGCCCAGGAGGCGCAACCCCCCGGTGACGTCGAGGCCGGCCAGCAGACGTCGACCCTCCCGCAGGATCACAGCGTCGTCACCGGTCGCAAACGGCAGCGACGACGCGCGGGTCTGCGTGCTGAAATCGTGGTGCCTGGCCTTGACCGTGATCGTCCGAGCGAAGAGCTCCGCCGAGCCGAGACGTGCGGCGACCTTGGCAGACATGCGCAACAGCTCGGTCTGCAGGAAGTGCGGGTCAGTGATGTCCGTCTCGAAGGTCTCCTCCACGGAGATGCTCTTGGCCTCCCGCTCGGCCACGACCTCGCGCTCGTCCTGGGCCATGGCCAGGGCGTGCAGCCCGGCGCCATGGGAGGTCCCGAAGATCGCGACGAGATCGGCCTGCGACACCTTTGCCAGATCGCCGACGCTCTCGATCCCGAAGGTCCGCAGGCGGGCCGCCGTCGCAGGCCCCACGCCCGCGATTGCCCGCACTGACATGGGGTGCAAGATCTCCAGCTCGGTGCCCGGGCGCAGGATGGTCCGACCCCCCGGTTTGTCCATCTCGCTGGCCAGCTTGGCCATCATCTTGGAGGTCGCCACTCCGACGGAGGCGGTCAGCCCGCCGGTCGCCGCGCGGATCTCCTCCACCAACTCCCTTGTCCAGGACTCCAGCCGACCCTCTGCCCAACCGGGTGGGTCAGTGGCGATCGACAGGTCGACATACGCCTCGTCCACCGACACCTGCTCGACCAGCGGGGAGCGGGTGCGCAGGATCTCCATCACGACCAACGAACTGGCCCGGTAGGCCTCAAATCGCGGTGACAGGAACGCAGTCCCCGACGGGCATCGCCGCCGCGCCTCGACGGTGGGCATCGCGGAGCGCGCGCCATACGTGCGGGCCTCATACGATGCCGTCGCGACCACGCCTCGACCGCCCGTGCCACCGACCACCACCGGTTTGCCTCGCAGGGACGGCTTGTCCCGCTGCTCGACCGCGGCGAAAAACGCATCCAGGTCCAGGTGCATGATGCACCGCTGGCCGGACGACATGGGCACACTGTGCCATGCTCGTCCGGCAACGCTGCAGCGCCACCAGGCCCGCAACTCCTCACAACCGGTGGGTAGGGTCGAAGCATGAGCCTGGACCGCACCTACCCACCGCACCCGTTGGATCACCTGCCCGCCGCACCGGCCACCCTGAGTGTGACCAGCGACGACTTCAACGATGGCGATCCACTGCCGAAGAGCGCCGGCTACGGCGCTGGCAACACTTCCCCTCAGTTGTCCTGGAGCGGTGCGCCGGAGGGCACCAAGTCTTTCCTCCTCCTCTGCCACGACCCCGACGCGCCAGTCATCGGCGGCTTCGGCCACTGGGCGGTGCTCGGCATCCCCGCCGACGTCCACTCCCTGGCCGCCGGAGCCGGGTCCCTCGGCAATCCCCTGGGCGCTGGCGCCATCACGCTAGCCAACGACTACGGGACACGCGACTTCGGTGGCGCCGCACCACCCGTGGGCGACCCGGCGCACCGCTATATCTTCACGGTCTGGGCACTGGACACTGACCAGACGGGGCTTGACTCGAGCACCTCGATCGCCAAGGCGCAGTTCGCCACGCTCGGCAACGTCCTGGCCCGCGGCTCCCTCACGGGCACCTACGCCTTGTGAGGCTCGACTGGGTCCCGGCCCTGGACCGTCCGGACCTGCTCGCCGAGCCGACGCGCTCTGCGCTACAGGCACTGGACGACGCAAGCCAGGTGGACGTATCCGCCGTCGAGGTCGCCGAGATCGACCCGAGCCTGGCAGACACCGCCGCGCTGGTGGCGGCGAGCGGCCTGGACCTAGCCGACATGGCCAACTGCATCGTCATCGACGGGGCACGAGGCGGGCAGGAGCGCGTCTGTGCCGCCCTCGTGCTGGGCACGACGCGAGCCGACGTCAACAAGGTGATCCGCAAGCGTCTGGATGTGCGCAAGTGCTCGTTCATGTCGATGGATGAGGCGGTGTCTCGCACCGGTATGCAGCACGGCGGGATCACCCCGATCGGTGTCCCGAGCACCTGGCCGGTGCTCGTCGACTCTCGCGTGGTGGAGCGGGCGATGATCGTGATCGGCTCAGGGGTGCGACGGTCCAAACTGCGGCTGCCAGGGCGTCTCGCCGCGCACCTACACGGCGTCGAGGTCATCGAGGGACTGGCCCTAGCGGTCTGAAGCGATCCTCGGGCGGAGGGCCCAGAACGCGACCGCGGAGGCCGCCGCCACATTGAGCGAGTCCACTCCCCCGCCCATCGGGATCTTCAGGACCAGGTCGGCCGCCTCGACGGTGCGTGCTGAAAGACCATCGCCCTCGGTGCCCAGCACCAGGGCCAGTCGCTGGGGTGGGCGGCGCTCGAGGTCGTCCAGGCTCACCGCGTCCTCCGACAGCGCCAGCGCCGCCACCGTGAAGCCCATCTCCTGCAGCACCCCGACCCCTCCCGGCCAGGGGTCGATCCGGGTCCACGACACCTGGAAGACGGCGCCCATAGAGACCCGCACGCTGCGACGGTAGAACGGGTCTGCGCACCGGGGGGTCACCAGGACCGCATCGATCCCGAGGGCGGCCGCTGAACGAAAGGCGGCGCCAACGTTGGTGTGGTCGACGATGTCCTCCAGCACGACCACCCGTCGTGCCCCGGCCATCACCGACTCCAGCGACGGCAGGGACGGGCGGTGCATGGCCGCCAGCATCCCCCGGTGCAGGTGATAGCCCGTCAACGCCTCCGCGACCGGTGCAGGCACGACAAAGACAGGTGCGTCCTGCTCGGCCGCCGTCTCCAGCAGGTCGGGCCACTCCTCGATCCAACGGGGCGTCATGAGCAACGACCGCACCCGGTGCCCGGCTGTCAGCGCCCGGCGGATCACCTTCTCCGACTCGGCCATATAGAGGCCGCGCTCCGGCTCCAGCACCCGGCGCAGTGCGACGTCGGTCAGCGAGACGTAATCCCGCAGCCGCGGGTCCCCCGGGTCGGCCACCCAGGTGCAGCCGGACGGCAAGCGCTGCCCCGGCTCATCAGCTGGGCTCATGTGACGAGCAGGAAGATGATCGCGGTGACGCCGACGACGACGATCACCAGACGCAGCACCCAGGGGGCCATGGCCTTGCCGATGCGGGCACCGATGAGACCGCCGAGGATGGAGCCGATGCCGACGAGCAGCACGATCGTCCAGTCCACCTGGCTCGGGTCGACGATCAGGAAGACCATGGCTGCCACGAAGTTGACGATCGCTCCGAGGACGTTCTTGATGCCGTTCATCTGCTGCAGTCCCAGGGGCAGCAGGATGCTCATCAGACCCAACAGCAGGACGCCCTGCGCGGCCCCAAAATACCCGCCATACATCCCGGCAAACACGACACCGAGGATGAGCGCCACCCACCGACCCCGGGTGACGGCCTCCACGTGGTGCGACGCCGCCCACCTGGACAGACGCGGTCCGAGCACGACGAGCACCAGCGCGAGCAGGATCAGGATCGGCACGATCGCCTCAAAGGCCGCCGCCGGCAGCACGAGGAGCAGCAGCGCCCCGATGATGGAGCCCACGAAGCTAGCCGGCGCCAGCCGTCGCAGCATCGGCCCAAGGGACCGCAGCTCGCTGCGATAGCCCCACGCACCGGTCACCCCGCCGGGCACCAGCCCGAGGCTGTTGGAAATGTTGGCCATCACCGGCGGGTAGCCGAAGAACAGCAGCGTCGGAAAGGTGATCAGCGTCCCCGAACCGACGATGGTGTTGATCGTGCCAGCCATGAACCCCGCCAGGATGATGGCGGTGATCTCCCAGAAACTCACGCGAGGTTGCCGGCGGGCACGTGCGACGCCGCGGGGGCCTCCTGGGGACTGGCCGCGCGCGCGGACCACCTGTTGCCGTGGCGGTCCACCACGAGAGGTATGTCGAAGGTGCGGCTCAAGTTGTCTGCCGTCAGCGTGACCTCGATCGGGCCGGCTGCGACGACTTCTCCGTCACGCAGCATGAGGATGTCGGTGAAACCTGGGGGGATCTCCTCGACATGGTGGGTCACGAGCACCATGGCGGGTGCCTCGAGGTCCTCGGCAAGCAGACTGAGCCGACTCACCAGGTCTTCGCGACCACGCAGGTCGAGCCCCGCGGCCGGCTCGTCGAGCAGCATCAGCTCAGGATCAGTCATCAGCGCACGTGCGATCTGAACACGTTTACGTTCACCCTCGGACAGCGTGCCGAAGCGGCGCTGGGCAAGATGTGAGACGCCGAGTGCGTCCAGCAGCCCCGCGGCGCGACGCTCGTCGGACTCGTCATACTCCTCACGCCACCGGCCGAGCACCCCGTAGGCAGCGGTCACGACCACGTCGCTGACGCGCTCCTCGTCCGGGATCCGGTCCGCGACGGCGGCGCTGGACACGCCGATGCGGGGACGGAGCTCAAAGACGTCGACCGTGCCCAGCACCTCGCCGAGGACTCCGGCGACGCCGGTCGTGGGGTGCATGCGGGCGGCCGCGAGCTGGAGCAGGGTCGTCTTGCCGGCGCCGTTGGGGCCGATGACCACCCACCGCTCCCCCTCCTCGACGGACCAGGTGACGTCCCGTAGGAGGTCAGAGGTGCCACGGCGCACACCTACACCGGCAAATTCGAGGACGTCGCTCATGATCGCCCACTCTAGCGACGTGACAGTGCCTACCATCGACGACATGTCCGAGCATGAGCTGCCAGCCAGCATTCGCGTCGCCCTGTGGGCGACCGCAGCCCTCGGCGGACGCGTGCCGCAGCGTGAGGTGCCCCGACGCGCACTGCCGGACATCGACGACTGTGTCGGCCTCCTGGAACCCCTCGAACTGTGGGCCTCGCTCGGGGAGCGCGTGGTGCTGGCGGCCCTACCTCGGCCCGGCGATGTGACCGGTATGCCGAGAGGCTCGGTCGAGCTGCTCGCTGCGGCGACTCAGTCGCGGGAGTGCGTGTATGTCCCCGGCGTCGGAGGGGCGCTGGTGCCGACGCTGAGCACCTTCGGGCCGGTGGGTGACCAGGGCTGGCTGGCACAGTGGGCCTCCTTTGCTGCCGAGCCGGTCCCGACGCACCGCGTCGAGGCGCTCGACCTGGGTCGCATAGAGCTGTCTTTGCGGACCGAGCTCGCTGAGCTGACCGACCAACTGATCTCCGCGGGGGCTCCGCCGTTCGGCTCGGCGGCCGAGCGGGGCGCGTCACGGGCTCGCTCACATCTGGGCGCCGCCAGGTGGGGGGTCCCGGAGGGGCTGCCTCCGAGGGCGTTGCGAGTCATCAACCTGGCCGGGAGCGTGCTTGCCCTGACGGACGCCGGTCTGGATGCCGTGACAGCGTCGCTGGACGCCTCCACCACGGCCAGCCGCACGCAACTGCTCCATCGGATCGCCGCGCATGCATCCTCGGCCCTGGCCGATGCCACCAACGCCGCGGCCCTTCACCTGGCCTTCCGGTCCTGACCGGCCCTCTCAGTAGGCGTGCGCGCGGGCTGGCGGCACGCCTGCTCGCCGCCCCTGCGGACCGGACGGGCCGAAGTGTTCAGAGCTGCGGCGAGCGACCCTCCAGGACGGCCCGGTAGACCTCCAGGGTCCGCTCGGCAATGGTCGTCCAGCTAAAGCTCTCCACGGCGCGCTGACGTCCGGCCTCACCGCGACGGGCGGCCTCCGCCGGGTCCGACAGCGCGGCGACGAGCGCAGCACCCAGCTCGGCGACGAATTTCTCCTCGTCCACCGGCGTGCCGGTGCCGTCCTGCACCTGCTCGATCGGCACCAGCCAGCCCGTCTCACCATCTACCACGACCTCGGGGATACCGCCCGTGGCCGTCGCCACCACCGGCGCCCCGCAGGCCATGGCTTCGAGGTTGACGATGCCCAGCGGCTCATAGACCGAGGGGCACATGAAGACGGTCGCGTGCGAGAGCACCGCGATCACCTTGTTGCGCGGCAGCATCTCCCCGATCCACACGACGGGGGCCGCCCCTTGCCCCCGGTCAGACCGGAGCTGGTCGACCAGACCGATGACCTCCGCCTCGATCTCGGGGGTGTCCGGTGCTCCCGCGAGCAGCACGATCTGCACGTCGTCCTCGAGCTGGCGCAGCGCGCGCAGCAGATAGGGCAGCCCCTTCTGCCGGGTGATTCGCCCCAGGAAGACGGCGGTCCGCGCGGACGGATCCAGTCCCTGGGAACGCACGAAGTCTGCGGCCTGCGCAGACGTGTCGCGCTGCCAGAGGGCAGAGTCGATCCCGTTGTGGACCACGTGCACCTTCGCCGGGTCGACCGATGGGTAAGACCTCAGGATGTCCTCGCGCATGCCCGCTGACACCGCGACGATCCCCGCCGCACCCTCGTAGGCCACCTTCTCCGCCATGGAGGAGACGCCATACCCGCCGCCGAGCTGTTCGGCCTTCCACGGCCGCATCGGCTCCAGGGAGTGCGCGCTGATCACGTGCGGGATCCCGGCCAGGAGCGCCCCCAGGTGGCCGCCCAAGTTGGCGTACCAGGTGTGTGAGTGCACCAGGTCCGCGCCGCCGGCGGCCACGTCGCGCGCCATCAGCAGGTCGACCCCGAGCGTCCTAAGCGCACTGTTGGCGTCCTCCAGGCCCGCGGGCACGGCATACCCCGTGGTCATGTCTTCCTCGACCGGGTCGTCGAAGGCCCGCACCTGCACCTGCACCCCGTCCACGGCACGCAGCGCCCGGGTCAGCTCGGCGACATGCACCCCGGCCCCTCCATAAATGTGGGGCGGGTATTCACGGGTCAGGATGTCGATGCGCACCATCCCAACCTAGTGCTCCGGCACTGCCTCTCGCCAGAGCCCGTCGTCAGGCTCTAGGTTGGACCCATGGCGGCTCAGCGTGGTTCTCGTGTCAAGGTCCTGGCGATCGTCCTGGCTGGTGGGGAGGGCAAGCGGCTGATGCCGCTGACGGCCGATCGTGCCAAGCCTGCCGTGCCGTTCGCGGGCATCTACCGGCTCATCGACTTTGCCTTGTCCAACGTCGTCAACTCCGGTTTCCTCAAGGTCGTCGTGCTCACGCAGTACAAGTCGCACTCCCTCGATGCCCACATCACCAAGACTTGGCGGATGTCGACGCTCCTGGGCAACTACGTTGCCTCGGTGCCCGCCCAGCAGCGGGTCGGCAAGCATTGGTTCGCCGGGTCGGCCGACGCGATCTACCAGAGTCTCAACCTCGTGCACGACGAGCGCCCGGACATCGTGGTGGTGGTGGGTGCGGACCACGTCTACCGCATGGACTTCAGCCAGATGGTCCAGCAACACCTCGACAGCGGTGTCGGCTGCACCGTCGCCGCCATCCGCCAGCCCATCAGGCTGGCCGATCAGTTCGGCGTGATCGAGGTGGACGCGGACGAGCCGCGGCGGATCAGCAAGTTCCGGGAGAAGCCCACCGACCCTGCGGGCCTGCCGGACTCCCCCGACGAGGTGCTCGCCTCGATGGGCAACTACGTCTTCACTGCTGACGCCCTTGAGGATGCGGTGCGCTCGGACGCCACGGCGGAGGAGAGCAAGCACGACATGGGTGGCGACATCGTGCCCGCTTTCGTCGCCGCCAACGACGCCTGGGTCTACGACTTCAAGAACAACGAGGTCCCCGGTGCCACCGACCGGGACCGCGGATACTGGCGCGACGTGGGGACGATCGACTCCTACTACGACGCGCACATGGACCTCATCTCGGTCCACCCGATCTTCAACCTCTACAACGAGGCCTGGCCGATCTACACCAACTACGGCCCCCACCCGCCAGCCAAGTTCGTGCACGGCTCGGGCGACCGGATCGGGCACGCGGTCAACTCCGCCGTCTCCCCCGGCTGCGTCATCTCAGGCTCGACCGTGTCCGACTCCGTGCTGTCGCCACGAGTCACCGTGCACAGCTTTAGCCACGTCACTCGCTCGGTCCTGCTGGATCGCGTGCAGATCGGGCGCTCCTGCCAGATCCACCGGGCGATCATCGACAAGGGCGTCTTTGTCCCCGCCGGAGTGCACATCGGCGTCGACCACGACCATGACCGGGCGCGCGGCTTCAAGGTGACCGACACCGGCATCGTCGTGGTCGGCAAGGGGTCGGTCATCTCCTCCTAGGCTGCCCTGACGCGAGGAGAGCGGCGGGTATGACGCGGCGGGGGCACCTAGGCACTAGGTGCGGCACGTCATACCTAAAGGCTGTCCGCGCTCAGAAGCCCATCGCGTGGAAGCCGCCGTCGACATGCACGATCTCACCGGTCGTCGCTGGGAACCAGTCGGAGAGCAGTGCCACGCACGCCTTGGCTGCCGGCACCGGGTCCTGCACGTCCCACCCGAGCGGGCTGTGCTCGCCCCACTTGGCGAACTGATCAAAATCTGGGATCGACTTGGCGGCGGTCGTCGCGACCGGCCCGGCCGAGACGAGGTTGGAGCGGATCCCCTGGGGGCCGAGGTCCCGCGCGAGGTATCGGCTGGTCGCCTCGAACGCCGCCTTGGACACCCCCATCCAGTCATAGACCGGCCAGGCGTACTGCCCGTCGAAGGTGAGACCGACGACCGAGCCGCCTGGCCCCATCTTGGGCAGGCACGCAGCGGCCAGAGCCTTCAGGGAGTAGGCGCTCACGTGAAGTGCAGTCGAGACGTCCTCCCACTGTGCGTTCATGAAGTCGAAGGCTCCCTTGGGCGCGAAACCGATCGAGTGCAGCACGCCGTCGAGATGGTCGACGTGCTCGCCGAGCCGGTCGGCAAGGGTCGCGAGGTGCTCCGTGTCGGAAACGTCCAACTCGATGACGGGCGCGGGAGCCGGCAGGCGCTTGGCGATTGTCTGGGTGATCCTGAAGGTGCGTCCGAACGAGGTCAGAATCACCTCCGCACCCTGCTCCTGGGCCAGTCGAGCCACATGGAAGGCGATAGAGGAGTCCATCAGGACCCCGGTGATCAGAAGTTTCTTGCCGTCAAGGAGCATGCGCAGACTCTAAACCACACTGCGTGATCCGTCAGTGACCCATGCCGAGACCGCCGTCGACCGGGATCACGGCGCCGGAGATGTAGGCAGCGTCGGGGCCGGCGAGGAAACGCACCGCGCCCGCAACCTCCTGCGTCGTCGCGAACCGGCCCGCCGGGATGCCAGCGAGGTAGGACTTGCGCAGTTCCTCGGATAACTGTTCGGTCATCTCGGTCTCGATGAAGCCGGGGGCGACCACGTTGGCGGTAATCCCGCGGCCACCGAGCTCCCGAGTGATCGAGCGGGCCAGCCCGACGAGCGCCGCCTTGGACGCGGCGTAGTTGGTCTGGCCGGGTGAACCGTAGAGACCGACGACCGAGGAAATCAGGATGATCCGCCCTGCGCGGGCGCGGATCATGCCCTTGGCGGCGCGTCTGGCGCAGCGGAAGGCGCCGGTGAGGTTGGTGTCGATCACGGCCTCGAAGTCCTCGTCGCTCATCCGCATCAACAGGGTGTCCTTGGTGATGCCGGCGTTGGCGACCAGGACCTCGATGGGACGGCCCAGGATCTGCTCGGCCTCGGTAAAGGCCCGGTCGACGCTCTCGCTGTCGGTGACGTCACAGATCACGCCGCGCAAGCCCGCTGGGGGGGTGCCGCTTCGATGGGTGATGAGGACGTCGTCGCCCGCCTCGGCAAAACTGCGCGCTATCGCCAGGCCGATGCCGCGGTTGCCTCCGGTGACCAGGACGGCCTTGGGCTGCTGCTGGGTAGTGGTCGTGTCGCTCACGGTGCCACCGTAGTCGTATCGTTGGAGGGTGCCCATCAACGCGTCGCGCCACGGATCGGCGAGTCGGCCTGCGCAGGCCGTCACGACTGCGCCGAGCTCACTGGAAGTGGACCGTCGTCGTCGCATGAGGAACTACCTCATTGCGATGGGGATCCGCACTGTCTCTTTCCCGCTCGGGGTGTGGGCGTTCATGTCCGACCATCCGGTGCTGGGATGGATCTTTGTCTTCAACGCCGTGTTCATCCCCTACTTCGCGGTGGCGCTCGCCAATGCGGTGGATCTGCGCACCCGGCCAGCCGTCGGCGGCCCGACCTCGCCGGTGCGCCGCCTCGATGCCCCCCTCATTTCGCAGCGCGAGAACGCGGGCCCGGCGCCGGGCACGATCCGGGGGGTTGTCGTCAAGAACCACCCGGCGACCGACGAGCACCCGGGACAGCCAGCCGCATGAGCCTGATCCCTGCGCCCTCCCCAGCAGGCCTTGTCTGCAGCGCCAAGGGGTGTCGCCGCCAGGCCACCCAAGCCGTGGTCTGGCGCAATCCCACCCTGCACGTGGAAGGCCGCCGCAAGGTGTGGCTCGCCTGCGACGAAGACGTGGACCAGCTCACCGGCTTCATCAGCCTGCGCGGCTTCCTGCTCGAGGTCATTGGTGTCGACCAACTTTCCGAGGCGGACGGCTGACGTGCTGGCGGTGCTGCGGCGACCCCGATGGATCGCCTATCTGCTCATCGCTGTCCTCTTCGGCGTGCTCACCGCCAATCTCGGGCTCTGGCAGTGGCACCGCCACGGCTACAAGCTCGACCGTCGGACCCTGATCGAGGCCAACTACGACGGCACCCCCGTGCCGCTGAACGACATTCTGACGCAGCCTGACACCCCGTTGAGGCACCAGGATCAGTGGCGACGGATCGAGGCGGTCGGGAGCTATGCGGCTGCGGACCAGCACGTCATACGCAACCGTCCCCAGTTCGGCGTCTACGGGTATGAGGTGCTCGTCCCGCTCGTGCTCGCCGACGGCTCGGCGGTGGCCGTCGACCGGGGCTGGGTCCCCAACGCCGCCGACGCCGCAACGCTGCCCGACGTGCCGGCCCCACCCTCAGGTCAGGTCACGGTGATCGGCTGGTTGCGTCCCTCCGAGCCTGACCTCGGGCGCCAACTGCCCGCCGGGCAACTCGCCTCCATCGATGTGCCCGAGCTTGCCTCGGCCACCGGGCGAACCTTTCTCCAGGCGTATGTGATTCTCGCCTCCGAGTCGCCCGCGCCGCCGACGCGACCGGCGGCGCTCGAGCCACCGGACACCGGCCTTGGCTCCCATTTCGCCTACGCCCTGCAGTGGTGGCTGACCGTCCCGGCGGGCGTGATCCTCGTGGTCGTCATGGCGCGCCAGACGGCGCGGGACGAGAATGGCGAGCAGCTCGTCAAAGCGGACGCGATGCGGAGTGGCACTTCGAGCGGCAAGCGGACCAAGCCCAAGAAGGTCCGCATCTGGGACGAAGAGGACGCCTGACCCACCGGACGGGCCGCCCAGCCACACCGAACGGGCCGCCCAGGCGAGCAGGATCTTTAGGGCTGCACGATGGGCTGGTCCTCAGGCCGAGGAGACGTAGTGTCGTCCGCTGAGGGCGTCGACCACGACCTCTATGTGACGCTCACCGTGACGACCGGTCACCCACCAGTTCGGTTTCCCGAACTGGACTGGCGGACCCGCTAGCCGGGCCGCGCCGAGTCGGTCGAGCCGGCGCCGACGCGCTAGCAACCCGGGCAGCAGCGCTCGACCGGCCTCGATGGCCTCCGCCTCCGTCAACCGTGGGGCTGGGCCACGCACGGCAACAGTTGTGCCTTCAGGGCTGCCGGCAGTGACTGCACGCAGGGCGACGTCTCGAGTCGTGAAGTCCTCTTTGTTCCACGGGTCGCTCAGGAATGCGCGACCGCTGACCAGGTCCACCACGACGGCCGCCAGGATCGGCCCGGCGGTGACCCTCCGCCGCAACCTGCCGGTGTCAGCGCCGCAGAGGAACATCATCCCCAGGAACGGGTGGTGATAGAGGCGGGCCGTGAGATCGACCCCTGGCTGAAGGCGCCGGGCCACCGTGCGGACAGCGACCTCGGGGGGAACGGCTGCTGGCCAGACGAGATCCGACGCCGTCGCCAGATCGTTGCGCACCGTCATCACCGGGGGCCGTCCATATCCGGCACTTGGGCGGCCAGGCTCGGGTCCTCGCCTGCGGCCAGACGTGCCGGAACGCGCCGGACGCGTGCGGTCTCCTCCACGGCTCGGAGCACGTGCTCGGGCACAGGGTGTGACCGCTGCGTGGCCAATGACACCACGACGATGGCGATCACAGAACAGGTGATCCCGATCCCCATGGGATCGAATCCGATGCTGTCGCTTGAGCCGACCAGCTGAGCGGTGACCGCGGCGACTGTGCCGACGACGATCGAGGCGAGGGCCCCGGCGCTGTTCGCCTTCTTCCACCACACGGCGCACACGTAAACCGGCACGAACGCAGCCCCGAGCACGCTGGTGGAGAACACCACGATGTCGAACACCCCGGGTGGCTCGGTGATCGCCAGGATCGTCCCGATGACGGCAAGCGCTAACACGGTGATCCGGGAGATGGTCACGGCGGTGCGCTCGTCCGTCTTCTGCTTCCGGAACCGGCCCCACAGGTCGTGGGAGGCGATTGTCCCGGCCTGCAACAGTAGGGCGTCGGCGGTGGACATGATCGCCGCCATGATCGCGGCCATCACCACACCCAGCGCGACCGGCGGCAGGACAATCTCGGCGACCTCGAAGATCGCCAGCTCCGGGTTGTCCAGGTTGGGGACGATGACCAGGCCCATCATCCCGATCAGGTAAGCGGCGGGGATGAACAACAGGTTGAAGGTCGTGGAGTAGAGCCCGGCACGACGCGCGACGGACGGCCGACGCATCGCCATGTGACTGACGTTGACGTGCGGCCAACCCATATAGCCGATCGAGAAAATCAGTACCGCACCGATGATGATTCCCCATTGACCCAGATACTGCTGGTCAACGCCCCACATGGTCAGGAGGTCCGCATCGATGGCGCCGAGGCGCTGGTGGCCGGCGGTGAGCCCACCGAGGTACTGCAGCGTGGCAATGAGGATCCACAACATCCCGATCACCATGACGATCGCCTGCACGAAGTCGGTGTAGGCAACGGCCAGGTAGCCGCCGAGGAAGGTGTAGCCCACGATCACCCCGACCGCAACGATCATCGAGACGTCGACCGACAGTCCCGTGACCATGGCCAGCCCCTGGCCGCCGGCGAGGAACTGGGCTAGGACGTAGAAGAACATGCAGAACAATGCGACCACCGCAGCAACCGCCCGCACCCATGGGGACGGGTAGCGGTGCTCCAGGTAACCGATAGAGGTGATCGAACCCAACATCGCGGACAGTTTGCGCATTCGTCGCCCGAGGATCGACAGGTTGAGCACCCCGCCCCCCACGTCTCCGAGGGCGTACCACATACCGAAGTAGCCCTGGGTGTAACCCAGAGACCCGGCGCCGAGGAACATATAACCCGACATCGAAGAACTCTGCAGGCGCAGTGCGGTGACCGCCGGTCCCAGACTCCGGTCCGCCAGCAGGAAGCCCTCGGTCGTCGCGCTCTTTCTGCGGGCCGCCCACACTCCGATGCCGAGCATCGCAGCGAAATACAGGATGAGGAAGCCGAGTTCGATACTCATCCTGCCACTCCCTCGTGGTCGCCGTCCGCGTCCTCGACAGCCCAGTTCTTTGTGCTGAAGTAGAAGACCAAGGTGTAGACCACCCAGAATCCCAGGACGCCCACCATGATCGCCGTCGTCGTTGCCGGTAACCCAAACATGTCGCTCTCTCCTTAGTCGCTCTCGTGAGACGGACGCCGGTCGCGGCTTGTCAGCCCACGTGCGCGTCGGTCACGGTGAGTGCTGCAGCAAGTACCGCCAGGCCGGGACAACGGCCCACCGGTCGTGGGCGACATGGACAGCAGTATGCCACGGTGCCCGGACCGCGGGCCGGGTGAGCGGGGCCCCGGTCGTGAACTCGCGCCGGAGTGCAGGCGTGGCCGGCATCGACGCCCGGCCTGACACGATGGGGCCATGGACCTTGGACTGACTGGCCGCACCTACATCATCACTGGTGCTTCACGTGGACTTGGCTTCGCGACCGCCGAGCATCTCGTCCACGATGGGGCGGACGTCATCGTCGCGTCGCGTAACCAGGACGCCATAGACCTGGCCGCCGCCAACCTGAACGAGGCCGGGCCAGGTCAGGCGATCGGACTCGCAACTGACCTGGGTGACGATGAGAGTGCGGACCTGCTCATGGCGGCAGCCGATGAACACTTCGGGCGCTTGGACGGGGTCATCATCAGTGTCGGCGGTCCTCCGGGAGCCACCGCGACGGCCGCGACGGACGAGCAATGGAGGGATGCCTTCGACTGCGTCTTTCTCGGCGCTGTCCGGCTGGCTCGGACCGCGCTGCAGCATGCCACCGCGCCGTTGTCGGTCACCCTCGTGCTCTCGACGTCGGTGAGGACGCCGATCGCGGGCCTCGCGATCTCCAACGGTCTCCGCCCGGGCCTGGCGATGGTGGCCAAGACGCTGGCCGATGAGTGGGGCCCGCAGGGCCACCGCGTCAACGTGGTCCTGCCCGGCAGGATCGAGACGGACCGGCTCACAGAGTTGGAGTCGGCGGCGCCCGACCCGGTAGCGCTGCGGGAGCGATCGATGGCGAGCATCCCCCTGCGCCGTTATGGACAACCCGAAGAGTTCGGTGCCGTTGTTGCCTTCCTGGCCTCACCGATGGCGTCCTATGTCAGCGGGTCGGCGATCACCGTAGACGGAGGCTCGACCCGGGCTCTTTAGCCTGGCCCTTCCCGACGAGAGGTGCGCCAGGTCCAAGAACCCGCCTGCCCCATCGCAGACCGGGAGGTCAGTCGCGGAACTGGGTGTCGTGCAGAGTCTTGTAGAGACCACCAGCGGCGAGCAGCTCTTCGTGGGTGCCGCGCTGGACGATCTGGCCACCCTCCATCACGAGGATGAGATCGGCGTCCCGGACCGTGGACAAACGGTGGGCGATGACGATCGAGGTCCGTCCCGCCAAGGCGTCATTGAGGGCCCGCTGCACGGCGACCTCGGACTCGCTGTCCAGGTGCGCAGTGGCTTCGTCCAGCACGACGACCGACGGTGACTTCAGGAGCAGCCGGGCGATGGCGAGGCGCTGCTTCTCACCGCCGGAAAGTCGGTGACCGCGGTCCCCGACCACGGTGTCGAGACCGTCTGGCAGCCGCTCCAGCAGGCCGTCGATGCGGGCGCCACGCAGCGCACTCCAGATCTGGGCATCCGTGGCCTCCGGTCGGGCATAGCGCAAGTTTGCGCGCACCGTGTCGTTGAACATGTGGGCTTCTTGAGTGACCACGCCGATCGTCGCTCGGAGCGAGTCGAAGGACGTCTCCCGCAGGTCCACTCCCCCGATCCGCACCACGCCAGAGACCGGGTCGAAGAGCCGCGCCACCAAGGAAGTGAGCGTCGTCTTGCCCGCCCCGGACGGTCCGACCAGCGCGACCATCGACCCAGCCGGGATGTCCGCGCTCACCCCGGAGAGCACCATACGGCCATCCACGGACTCGGTCTCCGACCGCTGCTCCAGGGAAGGGATGGAGACTTCGCTGGCGGGCGGATAACTGAACGAGACGTTCTCCAGCGTGATGCCGACCTGACCGGTCGGCAGCTCCACAGGGTTGTCCACCTCGCGGACCAACGGCCGCAGATCGAGCACCTCAAAGATCCGCTCGAAGGAGACGAGTGCGGTCATGATGTCGACGCGCGCGTTGGACAGTGCGGTCAGCGGCGCGTAGAGCCGAGAGAGCAACGCGGCCATCGCCACCAGGGTCCCCACTGTCAACTGCTGCGCCACCGCCATCAGACCACCCATCCCGTAGACCAGTGCGGTCGCTAACGACGCGACGAGCCCAAGACCGGCCATGAAGACCACCCTGTTGACCGCAATCGCGACACCCGCGTCCCGCACTCCGCGGGCGCGCACCTCATACTCCTCGTTCTCCTGCGCTGGATGGCCGAAGAGGCGCACGAGCAACGCTCCGGCCACGTTGAATCGTTCGGTCATCCTGGTCTGCAGATCTGCATTGAGGTTCATCTGCTGCCGTGTCAGTTTCGACAAACGGTCGCCCATCAGGCGCGCGGGGATGAGGAAGATCGGCAGCAGGATGAGCGCGAGGATCGTGATGATGGGACTCATCGAGAAGAGCGCCACCAGGATCAGGACGATCAGGACAACGTTGCTGACCAGCCCGGAAAGGATCGACGTGAAGGCCGTCTGCGCCCCGATCACGTCACTGTTGAGCCGGCTCACGAGCGCGCCAGTCTGCGAGCGGGTGAAGAACGCGATGGGCTGCTGGAGCACGTGGCTGAAGACCTGGGTGCGCAGTCCGAGGATCAAGCCCTCACCGATCCGTGAACCGAACCAGCGCGTCACCACCGTCACGACCGACTCGACGACGGCGACACCAGCGACGATCAGGCCCAGGGTGATCACCACCTGACGGTCGCGAGGGGTCACGCCGTCGTCGATGATCTGCTTGAGCAAGAGGGGGACTGCCGTGACCAGGACTCCCGCGACGATCGTCAGCGCGAGGTAGATCGCGATGTCCTTGGCGAACGGCCGACCATACGTCGCCACCCGCCGCGCAGTCCCCGGCTTGAGCAGGTGCCCCTTGACCGACGGGTCCTTGGAGAAACTGCGGAAGGACGTGCCGCGTCCACCTCCGACGAAGGTCATCGAGAGTTCCTCCTTTAGGTATGTCGTGCTCGTCTGGCAAGAGCGACCGCCCGGTCTGGCAAGAGCGACCGCCCGGTCAGGCGAGGGCGATCAGGTCTTCGTAGTCGCGGCCCCACAGGTCCTCGACGCCGTCGGGCAGCAGCAGCACCCGCTCGGGCTCGAGGGCTTGGACGGCACCCTCGTCGTGGCTGACCAGGACGACCGCACCCTCGTAGGAGCGCAGTGCCGACAAGATTTCTTCCCGCGAAGCGGGATCGAGGTTGTTGGTGGGCTCGTCGAGGAGCAGCACATTGGCGGCAGACACCACGAGGGTGGCCAGCGCCAGCCGTGTCTTCTCGCCACCCGAGAGCACGGCTGCCGGCTTGTCGACGTCATCCCCGCTAAACAGGAAGGAGCCGAGCACCTTGCGCGTCTCGGTCTCGTCCAGGTCCGGCGCCGCAGTTTTCATGTTCTCCAGCACGGAGCGCTTGACGTCGAGGGTCTCGTGCTCCTGGGCGTAGTAGCCCAGTTTGAGGCCGTGACCAGCAATGACATCGCCGGTGTCCGGCTCGTCGACGCCTGCCAGGATGCGCAGCAGCGTCGTCTTGCCGGCGCCGTTGAGACCCAGCACGACCACCTTGGAGCCGCGGTCGATCGCCAGGTCGACGTCGGTGAAGATCTCCAGCGACCCGTAGGAGCGTGACAACGCCTCTGCCATCAACGGTGTCTTGCCGCACGCGGCTGGCTTGGGGAAGCGTAGCTTGGCCACCCGGTCGACGGCCCGCTCCCCCTCGAGGCTGGCCAGCATGCGCTCGGCTCGGCGAGCCATGTTCTGAGCAGCCACGGCCTTGGTCGCCTTCGCTCGCATCTTGTCCGCCTGCAGCAACAGCGCGGACGCCTTCTTCTCGGTGTTGGTCCTCTCGCGGCGACGGCGCCGCTCGTCAGCCTCACGCTGTGCGAGGTAGTTCTTCCACCCCATGTTGTAGACGTCCAGGACCTGCCGGTTGGCGTCGAGGTAGAACATCTTGTTGACGACGGTCTCGATGAGCGCCACGTCGTGAGAGATGACGAGCAAGCCGCCCGCGTAGGTCCGCAGGTGGTCGCGCAGCCAGACCACCGAGTCCCCGTCGAGGTGGTTGGTCGGCTCGTCCAGGAGCAGTGTCTCCGCGCCGGAGAAGAGGATCCGCGCCAGTTCGATGCGGCGCCGCTGACCGCCGGAGAGGGTATTCAGCGCCTGACCGAGGACGCGGTCTGGCAGGCCCAGGGAGCTGGCGATCGATGCTGCCTCCGACTCGGCGGCATAGCCGCCGCGGGAGATGAACTCCGCTTCTAGGGTGCCGTAGCGCCGCATGGCCTTTTCACGCGTCGGGCCCTCACCGTGAGCCATCGCATCTTCCGCCTTGCGCAGGCCGCGGATCACGTCGTCCAGGCCGCGCGCCGACAGGATCCGGTCCCGGCCCAGCACATGCGTGTCCCCGGTGCGCGGATCCTGCGGAAGGTAGCCGATCTCACCGGTGCGCGTGATCGTGCCCGCCGACGGCTCGCCATACCCGGCCAGGATCTTGGTCAGGGTGGTCTTGCCGGCCCCGTTGCGCCCGACGAGTCCGACCCGGTCGCCGGAGCCCACGCGGAAGCTGACATCATCCATGAGCAGCCGCGCGCCCACGCGGACCTCGACGTCGGACGCGGTGATCATCTAGGACTCCTGGGTGCGGGCAGCACGGAATGCTGCGTGCTGGGTGAGGGATGAGACGGCGCGCCGCGTACTGCGAATGCGGACGTCAGGCCAGGTAGATAGTCTACGCGCTAGGTGGTGGTCGTCCGACCAGCACGAATTGCGATGGCAAAGGTGCACACATGACCTTCAGGGAGAACGCCAACATCGGTTCGGGCAGGGCCCGAGGCGGGGGTGGCGGTGGCGGCCTGGCCGTCGGCGGTGGCATCGGCGCGCTGCTCCTCGCGCTGGTCGTCCTGCTGCTGGGCGGCGACCCGGGCGCCATCCTTGGCGGAGGCCAGCAGACAGAATCGCAGGCGGAGAACGTCGACCTCGCGCAGTGCCAGACCGGCGCGGACGCCAACGCCCGGGTCGACTGTCGGATGAAGGCCACCATGCTGTCTCTGGAGGACTACTGGGCAGAGACCTATCCCAAGGCCAAGCCCACCGAGGCGATCCTGTTCAGCGGGGCCGTCAGCACCCAGTGTGGCCAGGCGACGAGCCAGGTCGGCCCCTTCTATTGCCCGCTGGACCAGAAGATCTACCTCGACACTAGTTTCTTCGACCAGCTCGAGGGGCAATTGGGCGCTGACGGCGGCAACTTCAGCCAGATGTACGTCCTTGCCCACGAGTACGGCCATCACATCCAGAACTACACCGGGGCCCTCCAGTCCTCCCAGCAGGACCCCAAGGGACCAGAGTCCGGCGCCGTCCGTGTCGAGCTTCAGGCCGATTGTTTCGCTGGTGCCTGGGCTGGCAACGCTGCGACCACCAAGGACCCTGACGGCAACACCTTGCTCGAGCCCTTGACCGAGGAGGACGTCAATTCCGCGATCTCTGCTGCCTCGGCGGTCGGCGACGACTCGATCCAGGAGAAGATGCAAGGTCAGGTCACGCCGCACAACTGGACGCACGGCTCCGCCGAGCAGCGGGTGGGCTGGTTCATGAAGGGCTACAAGACTGGCGACGCCAACCAGTGCAACACCTTGCAGGCCGCCAGCGTCGACGACTTCTGAGCCCTCAGGCGTTGAAGACCTCGACGTGCACCGCTCGTGCCCGCTCGATGGCGCGGTCGAGGACAACCCGGCGGGGGTCGGCTACGTCTCGCAGTTCCAGGCGAGGTAGGCCGAGGAGCCGCCTTCGGGGTCCGCTCGCCAGGGCGTGGACCACCTTGCCAATGAGGCCTGGGTCCCCTCCGGTCACGAGCGCAGCGACGCGACCCTTGCTGGCGGACTCTGCGCGTTCCAGGATGTCTGCGGCATGCCCCACGACACCATCGACCAGCGCATCGGCCTGGTTGGCGCGGCGCCGGGCAAAACGCTGCTGACTCCAGCCCCCGGCCGCCGTGCGCGACTGGACGTGCCGCGTGCCGACCTTGTGCGCCAAGAGCTCACCGGCCGCAGTGGTGACGGCCACCGCATACCCCCCACGTCGTACGAGCAGCACGAGGAGCGCCCCCGGCGGCGCCACCCAGGGACCAGTCGCCGACCACTCTCCCTGGGCGGGCCCCCACCCTTGACATCTCACCCACGAGCCGTCGGACGCCTCCCCGCGCCAGGCAGTGCCTCGCGCCGGCGGCGCACCTGCAAGCAATGGTTCTACCGGTCCTGGACGGAGCACCTCTGCCGACCAGGCGATCTCCCCGTGGGAGGCGACAAAGCGATCGACCCAGCCGGTGAGTCGCTCGGGAGCGACCTCCACCCGCTGGGTCGAGCTCATCAGGTGATCTGGATCAGACGTTGAAGCCGATGGCACGCAACTGCTCGCGCCCGTCATCGGTGATCTTGTCCGGACCCCACGGCGGCATCCAGACCCAGTTGATGCGGTGGCTGGCGACCAGACCCTCCAGAGTCTGGGCGATCTGGTCCTCGATGACGTCGGTCAACGGGCAGGCCGCGGAGGTAAGGGTCATGTCGATCACGGTGTGCGCGCCCTGATCGACAGTCACGCCGTAGACGAGGCCGAGGTCGACGACATTGATGCCGAGCTCGGGGTCGATCACGTCGCGCAGGGCCTCCTCGACGTCGGCGACGTTGGGCGGGCTGGGCTGGGTAGTCATTGCTTCCTCCTGAGGTGGTGAGTGGTCAGTGGGTCTGGTCGTCACCGGTGGCGGCGAAGAGTTCGGAGATGTCGATGCCTGCGCGTGCGAGCGCATCGACGTAGGCGGTCCAGGCCAGCAGGGCGCACTTGATGCGCGCGGGATAGCGCGAGACCCCGGCAAAGGCTACGCCGTCACCGATCTGCTCGATGTCTCCGGGGTCCTTGCCCTTGCTGGCCAACATCGTCCGCAGGTGCCGGTAGGTCTCCAGGGTCTCAGCGACCGGCCGGCCGAGGCATTCCTCGGCCAGGATCGAGGCAGAGGCGATCGAGATCGAGCACCCCAGCGAGTCGTAGGAGAGATCCTCCAGCACCTGCCCGTCGGGACCGTTGGCGAGCCGGACCCGCAAGGTCACCTCGTCGCCGCAGGTGGGGTTGACCTGATGGATCTGCACGTCGTAGGGCTCGCGCAATCCGGCGTGCTGGGGATTCTTGGCGTGGTCCAGGATGAGTTGGCCGTAGAGATCCTTCATCCGGTCACCCCGAAGACTGCCCGCACCTTGTCTAGCGCAGCCAGGAACACATCGATCTCCTCGGTCGTCGTGTAGACCCCGAAGCTGACTCGGGTCGTCGCGGGCACGCCGAGCCGACGGTGCAGCGGCCACGCGCAGTGGTGTCCGGTGCGCACGGCGACCCCGTCGTCGTCGAGCACCTGCCCGACATCGTGCGGGTGCACCCCGTCGACGGTGAAGGAGACGGCCCCGACCCGATCGGCCGGGTCGGCCGGGCCTAGCACCCGCACCCAGGGTCGCTGCGCCAAACCTTGGAGGGTATGACGCATGAGGGCCTGATCGTGAGCGTGCACGCGGTCCAGCCCGAGCTCCATCAGGTAGTCCACAGCGGCTGCGAGGCCGACCGCCTGGGCGGCCATCGGCACCCCGGCCTCAAACTTCTGCGGGGGCGGCGCCCACGTCGAGCCCTCCATCCGGACGATCTCGATCATCGAGCCTCCGGTCAGGAACGGTGGCATCGCCTCGAGCAGCGCCCGTCGGGCCCAGAGCACGCCTACCCCGGAGGGTCCCAGCGTCTTGTGGCCCGTGAAGACCAGCGCGTCCACGCCGGAGCCCGCGGCGGTCAGGTCCGTGATGTCCAGGTGCGGAGCCGACTGGCAGGCATCGACAACCACCAACGCCCCGACTGCTTGGGCGGCCGCGATGACGGGCCTAAGGTCGTTGAGGGTGCCGAGGACGTTGGACACCTGCGTGACGGCAACCACCTTGGTCCGCTCCCCCACCGCTTCGGCCGGGTCAGTGAGGTAGCCGTCGTCGGTGATGCCGATCCAGCGGAGGGTGGCACCGGTGCGGCGGCACAGTTCCTGCCACGGCACGAGGTTGGCGTGGTGCTCCATCTCGGTCACCACGACCTCATCCCCCGGACCTAGCCGGAGCCGATCTGCCCACCTCGCGTCGACTCCGTCCAACGCCCCCGGTGCGTTGGCGTTGGAGAAGGAGTACGCGAGCAGGTTGAGGCCCTCAGTGCCGTTCTTGGTAAAGACGACTTCGCCGGGCGAGGCCCCCAAGAAGCGGGCCACCGTCTCCCGGGCACCCTCGAAGGCCTCGGTGGCCTCCTCCGCAAGCTGGTGCGCGCCACGGTGCACCGCGGCGTTGTGCCGCTCGTAGAACTCGCGTTCGGCATCCAGCACGACGCTCGGCTTTTGCGCAGTGGCGCCGCTGTCGAGGTAGACGAGCGGCCGACCGTCCCGCACGGTGCGCGCGAGCAGCGGAAAGTCCGCTCGCACGGCGGCGAGCTCTTCCCGGCTCAGCTGCAACCCCGTGGGAGCGGGATCGGTCGGCCAGCGGGTCGTCATACCTGAACTCCTGGTGCCAGGCCTATCGGAGGCTCAGACCGCAGCCGTGGTGAGGAAGCGGTCGTAGCCCTCGTTCTCCAGGCGGGTGGCCAGCTCGGCGCCACCGGACTCGGCAACCTGTCCGTGGATGAAGACGTGCACGAAGTCCGGCTCCACATAGTTGAGGATGCGGGTGTAGTGCGTGATGAGCATGACACCCAGGCCGGTGTCCTCCTTGATCCGGTTGACGCCCTCGGAGACCACGCGCAAGGCGTCGACGTCGAGGCCGGAGTCGGTCTCGTCCATGATGGCGATCTTCGGCTTGAGGAGCTCCATCTGAAGGATCTCGTGGCGCTTCTTCTCGCCGCCGGAGAAGCCTTCGTTGACGTTGCGCTCGGCAAACTCCGGGTCCATCCGCAGCTTGGCCATCGCGGTCTTCACGTCCTTGACCCAATGGCGCAGCTTGGGGGCTTCGCCGTCGATGGCGGTCTTGGCGGTGCGCAGGAAGTTGGAGACGGTCACGCCGGGCACCTCAACGGGGTACTGCATCGCCAGGAACAGGCCGGCGCGGGCACGCTCGTCGACGCTCATCGCCAGGACGTCCTCGCCGTCAAGCAGGATCTCGCCCTGTGTGACGGTGTATTTGGGGTGGCCGGCGATGGCGTAGGCGAGGGTGGACTTGCCGGAGCCGTTCGGGCCCATGATGGCGTGTGTCTCACCTGAGTTGATGGTCAGGTCGACGCCACGGAGGATCTCCTTGGTGGAGTCGTCGGTGTCGACGCTGACGTGAAGGTTGCGGATTTCCAGGGTGGTCATGGTGCTCCTTCGTGAGCGGTGGTGCGGGTAGGAAGTAGGTCGGGTGGGTGGGCGCGCTGTCGGCTCAGCTGCGGGCTGAGTCCGACAGCGTGACGTAGACGTCGTCGCCGGTGATCGTCACGGTGTGGACCGCGACGGGAACGGTGGCGGGCAGGGTCTTGGGCTGGCCGGTCCGCATGTTGAATACAGACCCATGCAGCCAGCACTCGATGAGCTCACCGTCCAACTCGCCCTCGGCGAGGCTGACATTGGCGTGGGTGCAGGTGTCGTCAAAGGCGTGGATCTCGCCAGCCGAATCCCGGGCGATCGTGACCTTCCGCCCCTCGATCTCCGCCACGACGGCCCCCACGGAGGGGAGCTCGTCGAGCTGGCAGACCAGCACGGCGCCGGCGCCGGGAGCGAGGCTCCCGGCGGTGTCCGGCTCGGCCACGCTGTCGTCGATCTCTGCAGCACTACTCATGCGGCCGACGTGCCCATCGTCAGGGTCAGCTCGTCGTCGATCGCTTCCATGAGTGCTTCCTGCACCTCGGGCACACCGATCTTGGCGATGATGTCGGCGAAGAAGCCCCGCACGACCAGACGCCGCGCATTCTTCTCGTCCATGCCGCGCGACATCAGGTAGAAGAGCTGCTCGTCGTCGAAGCGACCCGTGGAGCTCGCGTGTCCCGCGCCCTTGATCTCGCCGGTCTCGATCTCCAGGTTGGGGACGGAGTCGGCGCGGGCGCCGTCGGTGAGGATCAGGTTGCGGTTCAGCTCGTAGGTCTCGATGTCCGAGGCCTCCTTGCGGATGAGCACGTCACCGACCCAGACCGTGTGCGCCGTATCGCCCTGCAGCGCACCCTTGTAGGTCACCAGCGAGGTCGAGTTGGGCACATTGTGGTCGACGAACGAGCGGTGCTCCAGGTGCTGCCCGGCGTCCGCGAAGTAGACGCCCAGCAGGGTGGCCTCTCCGCCGGAGCTGTCGTAGCTGACGTTGGAGTTCATCCGCACGATGCCGCCACCGAGGGTGATGGCGATGTGCTTGTAGGTAGCGTCCCGGCCCACCTTGGCCTCGTGCTGGCCCAGGTGGATCGCGTCGTTCTCCCACTGCTGCAAGGTGACGACCGTCAGGTGCGCACCGTCTCCGACGATGGCCTCGAGGTTGCCGGTGTGGTCGCTGGAACCGGTGTGGTTCACGATGACCATCCCGCGGCTGTTGGCGCCAGCCTGCAGGACGTAGTGCGCGTTGCTGCGCCGTCCCGCTCCATTGCCGTGCACATTGAGGCGCACCGGCTCAGCCAGCTCGGCGTTCGCGGCGATGCTCAGGTGCAGCGCGTCGCCGGTCTGCTCGCTCGCGACCGCGGCTCCCCGGTCCTCGGGGATCAATGCGGTGCCGCGCGGCGCCTGGCCGGGAGCCAGGGTGGCGATGCTCACGCCAGCCTGGTCGGCGTGCTGCACGTCGTAGTCCACGGCGACGTCCCCGTCGCGGTCGTCCGACGGCTCGTTTGACAGGACGTTGCCGAGCCGGTCGACCGGCGTGAAACGCCATTCTTCCTCGCGGCCGGTAGGCACCGGGAAGTCAGCGACCGCGAACGATCGTGGTCGGGACGCACGGGAAGAGTCTGGGACGAGCCCCCTTCCGTACTGCGACTGTGGATCCTGGTGATCCACGGACTTCTCGACGGTCTGGTCCAAGAGAAGCGACATCAGCCGACGGCTCCTTCCATTTGCAGCTCGATGAGGCGGTTGAGCTCGAGGGCGTACTCCATGGGCAGCTCTCGGGCGATGGGCTCGACGAACCCACGCACGATCGTGGCCATGGCCTCGGTCTCGGTCATGCCTCGGGACATGAGGTAGAACATCTGGTCCGCGTTGACCTTGGAGACCGTGGCCTCGTGGCCCATCTGCACGTCGTCCTCACGGACGTCGACATACGGGTAGGTGTCAGAGCGGGAGATCTGGTCGACCAGCAAGGCGTCGCACACGACGCTGGACTTGCTGTGGTGGGCGCCCTCGAGCACCTGCACCAGGCCGCGGTAGGAGGAACGTCCACCGCCGCGGGCCACCGACTTGGACACGATGGTCGAGGAGGTATACGGCGCGGCGTGCACCATCTTCGAGCCGGCGTCCTGGTGCTGTCCCTCGCCCGCGAAGGCGACGGAGAGCGTCTCTCCCTTGGAGTGCTCGCCCAGGAGGAAGACGGCCGGGTACTTCATCGTGACCTTGGAGCCGATGTTGCCGTCGATCCACTCCATGGTCGCGCCCTCGGCACAGGTCGCACGCTTGGTGACCAGGTTGTAGACGTTGTTGGACCAGTTCTGGATGGTCGTGTAGCGGACGCGGGCGTCCTTCTTGATGATGATCTCGACGACGGCGCTGTGCAGGCTGTCCGTGCTGTAGACCGGAGCCGTGCAACCCTCGACGTAGTGCACGTCGGAGCCTTCCTCGGCGATGATCAGGGTCCGCTCGAACTGGCCCATGTTCTCGGTGTTGATCCGGAAGTAGGCCTGCAGCGGGATCTCGACCTTGACACCCTTGGGGATGTAGACGAACGATCCGCCCGACCAGACCGCAGAGTTGAGCGCCGCGAACTTGTTGTCACCGGTGGGGATGACCGAGCCGAAGTACTCCTTGAAGAGGTCCTCGTGCTCGCGCAGGCCCGTGTCGGTGTCGACGAAGATGACGCCCTGCTCGGTGAGGTCGTCGCGTATTTGCCGGTAGACGACCTCGGACTCGTACTGCGCGGTGACGCCGCCGACGAGCCGCGCCTTCTCGGCCTCTGGGATGCCTAGACGGTCGTAGGTGTTGCGGATGTCCTCGGGCAGGTCGTCCCAGCTAGTGGCCTGCTTCTCGGTCGACTTGACGAAGTACTTGATGTTGTCGAAGTCGAGTCCGGACAGGTCGGCGCCCCAGTGCGGCATCGGCTTCTTGTCGAACAGGCGCAGCGCCTTCAGACGCAGGTCGAGCATCCACTGCGGCTCGTCCTTGCGTGAGGAGATGTCGCGGACGACGTCCTCGCTCAGGCCGCGCCGGGCGGAGACTCCGGCGTCAGTGGCGTCGGACCATCCATATTCGTAGTTGCCCAGGCCTTGAATCCCTGGGTTTAGCTCTTCGATCCTCGTGCTCATCGCTCTAGCCTCTCGTCGTCGGCGGTGTGATCGGTTCGGGGTATGACGTAGGGCCGGGCTCGCGCCCGTTCCTCGTCCGTGGGTGGACCGGTCCCGAGGGTCCCGGTCGGGATGAAGGTAGTGCATACGTGCTCGCCGCCAGCCAAGGTGGCCAGCCGCTGGACGTGCACGCCGAGGATGCGGGAGAACGCATCAGTCTCTGCGTCACAGAAGTGTCTGAACTCGGTCGCGACCGATCGGACCGGGCAATGTCCCTGGCACAGCTGGATGCCTGCCAGCCCGGTGCCCTGCCCTACTGGTCGAGCCGTCGCGGCGAAACCTTCCAGCGACAGTGCCCCCGCCAGTGCCTGGGCGCGGGCGTCGAGATCTTCGGGGTCTGCCCCGGCGGTCGCCAGCCGCTTCTCGACATCGGCCAGGAGCCGCTCCTCGAGCGCGGCGATCTGCAGCTCGGCGAAGTCCTCGACGGCTCCCTCCCCCGCTTGGTCGGCCAGGAAGTGCAGAGCCGCGGTGGCCACCCCGTCGTAGGTCGAGCGGAACTCATCCTGCCCAAGATCGGTCAGGATGAAGGATCGCGCCGGACGCCCCCGACCACGCTTGAGGCCTTGCACACCCTCGTGCTCGACGATCAAGGCGGCTTCCTCAAGGGCGTCCAGGTGACGCCGCACAGCCGCCGCCGTCAGGCCAAGCTCCCGCGCCAGCGCGCTGGCACTGACCGGCCCCTGCTCCCCCACGGCGAGGCGAACGCGGTCCCGTGTCCGGGACTCGGAGCGCACCTCTACCAAATTCACCATCCCATTGTGACGTATTTCCCTGGGAGGTTCAAAGGTAGGTGTGCCTCACCTGTCCTCCCGTCGTCGATCTCGCCACCGATGCGTTCAGGCCGGCGCGAACCACGCGCAAGCGGCGGGGGGCCCGGGAGCTCACTGCCCGGCGCTCTAGACTGCCTGCTCGTGACTCCCTCCCACCTGCTGGTCATGGCCGACGTCACCCGTCGGTTCGGCACGACGCAGGCGTTGCGCGGCCTGTCCTGGAGCGCGCGGGCCGGAGAAGTGACGTGCATCCTCGGACCTAACGGCGCCGGAAAAACGACGGCCGTGGAGATCGCGTCCGGGTTGCAGCGGGCCGACGCGGGCACGGTCTCGGTCCTCGGCGCCGACCCGTGGCGCTCATCAGCCGCGCATCGAGCACGAGTGGGCGTGATGCTGCAGGACGGCGGACTGCCGCAGTCCGTCCGGCCCGTCCGGCTGCTGGTCCACCTGTCCAGCTTCTGGGAATGTCCCGCCGACGTGGACACGCTCGTCCAACGCCTAGGCATCGACGCGTTCGCAGGCACCTCGATCCGCCGTCTCTCCGGGGGGCAGCGGCAGCGGGTGGCCCTGGCAGCCGCGCTGATCGGCCGCCCGGACGTCGCTTTCCTGGACGAGCCGACGGCGGGCCTCGACCCCCACGCCCGTCGCGAGGTGCACGCGATCATCCGCGAGACGGCAACGGCCGGCACTGCGACGGTGGTGACCACCCACTCTTTCGATGAGGCCGAGCGCCTCGCGGACCGGATCGTCATCATTGTGGCCGGTCAGGTCGTCGCCGACGGCACCCCGGAGCACGTAGCCGGGGCAGACGGACTGGAGAGCACCTACTTCGCACTCACCGACGGAGCACGCCGATGAACGAACCACCAGTCGATCCCGCTGCCCCGGACCTGACCTCCACCCACCAGCCCGTGCCGGCGGCGTCGACGACCCGGGTCAGGGTCCTGGCGCAGGCGAGGTTCGAAGCGGCTGGCCTGCTCGCCCACGGGGAGCAGCTCCTAGTGTCGATGGTGCTGCCGCTCCTGGCCCTGATCGGACTCGCCTACGCACCCTTCCCGGAGCTGGCGGTCGGGCCATGGGCTGACGCCAGACGGATCGACGTGCTCGTTCCTGGCGTCCTGGCCCTGGCCGTGATGTCCACCGCTTTCACGGGGCAGGCGATCCTGCTCGGCTTCGAGCGACGCTGGGGCGTCCTTCGTCTGCTCGGCACCACGCCCCTCGGGCGTGACGGTCTCCTCGCTGCCAAGGCCCTGTCGGTGCTCGTGGTCCTCGCCGTCCAGCTGGTGGTGATCGGCGCGGTCGGCCTCGTGCTGGGATGGCACCCCTCGCTCCTCGGCCTGCTCCCGGCCCTGGCTGTCCTGATCATCGGCGCTGCAGTCTTCGCGCTGCTGGCAGCCTGCCTCGGCGGCACCCTGCGGGCCGAGGCGGTCCTGGCGCTGTCCAACCTGGTGTGGGTCCTGCTCGCGGCTGGTGGTGGCGTGCTCGTCCCGGCAGCCAGTTTCCCGGCCGGGATGTCCACCGTGGCTAGCCTCCTGCCTTCGGCTGCCCTCGGGGACGCCTTGCGTGACGCTCTCGTGCACGGCACCTTGGCCTGGGGCCCGATGATGGTGCTGCTGGTGTGGGGTCTCGCCGCGGCAGCGGTGGCGCGGCGCTTCCTGCGCTGGTCCGACTGAGGTCCGGCCTGAGCCGGGCCTCCGGGAAGGTCGCACGCACCCGAAACGTCGATGAGCCCCCTGCTATAACAGTGGGCTCATGCATGTTTCCGGGGGTCGAACGTCATACCTGATGCTGGTCCCGCCCGTGGACGCGATGCCGTCGATCAGGCTGCGGGCAGGTCGGCCGAGACCGCAAACGCCTTGTCGATCAGAGCTGCCAGGACCGCCACGATGACGGCAGCACCGACCAGGTGGACGGTGACTGCCAGGACCGGGAGCCCGTTGAAGAACTGGTAGTAGCCGATGAGGCCCTGGACGATCAGGACCACGCCGAGCATGCCCAGGAGCCGCCTCAGGGTGGAGGGCCAGCGATCCTTGACGGCGAGCACGAGTCCACCCACGGTGCATCCGAGCAGAAGATAGGCAGGTGCGGTGTGCAGGCGGGTGACCCAGTAGGGGTCGAACGCGTGCCGAGCCACGTCACCGGCGTCTCCCCCGTGTGGCCCGGTGCCAGTCACGAGCGTCCCGACGTAAACGACCAGGAAGCCCAGCACCCCCATGGCCAGCACCAGAGTGCGAAGGGACCGGCGCGCTCCCCCGGTCACCTGTCCTCGACGCTCCGCCTGCGCGACGCTGGGGAGGGAGAGTCGGCGGGCGCGGCATACCAGGAAGATCGCCAGCGCGATCATGACGGAGGAGAGCACGAAGTGCACACCCACCACCCAGGGATTGAGGCCGGTGCGGACGGTCACGCCACCCACCACGGCCTGGACGACCACGCCGATCCCCAGGGCGAAGGTCAACCAGAAGAGGTCCGCGTGCGCTCGGCGCATCCGGACCACGGCCAGGAACGCCAGGATCGCGACGAGCGCGACCAGGAAGGTCAGGGTCCGGTTGCCGAACTCAATGAGGCCGTGAATCCCCAGCTGCGCTGTCGGGGTCCAGGAGTCGGGCGTGCACTGCGGCCAGGTGGAGCAGCCCAGGCCGGAGCCCGTGAGTCGGACCAATCCGCCGGTCAGGACCAGGAGCGCATTGGCCGCGACCGACCCCCACGCCATGGCCCGGACCCAGCCGTCCGGCTCGGCGCGCAGCAGCGAGCGCGAGGGAGCGCCTAGGCCGTCCTGCGGCGCAGGGGCGTGGGAGGTGGTGTCCAGGGTCATCGCGGTCCGTCCTTCCTCACAGCGGGAAGTGCAGAAGCGGATCCACGGCGACGCCGAGGAAGAGCAGGGTCAGATAGCTGATGGAGTAGTGGAACAAGCGCATCGCTCCGAGCGCGGAGCCGGTGAGCCCGGCCCGGGCCCGACCAAGCAGCCGATGAGACTCGACCACGAAGAGTGCACCGGAGACGACCGCAGTCACCAGGTAGATCCAACCCATCGGCGCGACCGGCACCAGGACCAGGGAGACAAGCACCGTCGCCCATGCATACAGCACGATCTGCCGGCCCACTGCGACGTCGGTAGCGACGACGGGCAGCATCGGCACGTGCGCGGCCGCGTAGTCCTCCTTGAAACGCATCGACAACGGCCAGTAGTGGGGCGGTGTCCAGAAGAAGACGACTAGGAAGAGGATCACCGCGGCCCACGACACGGAGCCGGTCACGGCCGACCATCCGATCAGCACGGGCATGCATCCAGCGACACCACCCCAGACGATGTTCTGACTGGTCCGACGCTTGAGGAGCATCGTGTAGAGGACGACGTAGAGCAGGATCGCGCCGAGCCCGAGCGCCGCTGAGACCCAGTTGACCAGCAGCCCGAGCCACAGCACGGACGCTATCCCCAGGGTGATGCCGAAGGTCATCGCCGCCAGTGGCGTGACCGTCCCGCGCACGAGAGGCCGGTTGGAGGTGCGGTGCATGTGCGCGTCGATGTCGCGGTCGACGTAGCAGTTGAGCACATTGGCGGACGCGGCGGCCAGGGTGCCGCCGATCAGGGTCGCGATGATCAGCCAGACCGGGGGGATCCCACGTTCGGCCAGGAACATCACGGGAAAAGTCGTGACGAGCAGCAACTCGATGATCCGGGGCTTGGTCAAGGAGATGTAGTCCCCGACGACATCCCGCCAGCCGCGAGCCGCACCTGGCCCATCGGTCTCAGAGGTGCCGTCGGTCTGGCGCGCGGAACGCGGGTCGAGCGTGGTCACGGTGTCCTTAGGTCTACCGGTGGGATCAGGTGGGGGCGGCTCGCAGCAAGGCCCCGACGTTTCACCTGTGATGGTACTCCGTGCGGCGGTCGGACCAGACACCCGCGTGAGGTCACAGGTAAGGTCGAAGCATGCCGTTCCGCCCCACCTCGGTCGGCCGAACAGGTCCACATCCTGCACGCGTCAAGGAGTCTTCGTGAGCGAAACCACCTCGCCCTACACATCCACCCGGGACGACAGCCTCGCCCGCCCGGTCGCTTCTGAGATCGGGTGGACCGACGCGGACGTGCGCGCGGTCGACACGGCACGCGTCCTCGCCGCTGACGCCGTCCAGAAGGTCGGCAACGGTCACCCGGGCACCGCGATGAGCCTGGCTCCGCTCGCTTATCTGCTCTACCAAAACATCATGCGCCACGACCCTACGGACCCGCACTGGCTGGGACGGGACCGCTTCGTGCTGTCCTGCGGGCATTCGAGCCTGACCCAGTACGTCCAGCTCTACCTGTCCGGCTACGGGCTGCAGATGGACGACCTGAAGGCGCTGCGCACCTGGGGTAGCCAGACCCCAGGCCATCCGGAGGTGCACCACACCACCGGGGTGGAGATCACCACCGGTCCCCTGGGCTCCGGTATGGCGAGCGCCGTCGGCATGGCGATGGCGCAGCGTCGTCAGCGCGGACTCTTCGACGCGCAGGCCCAGGCGGGTAAGTCACCCTTCGACCACCACATCTGGGTCATCGCCTCTGACGGTGACCTCATGGAGGGCGTGACCTCAGAGGCCAGCTCACTGGCCGGGCATCAGGAGCTCGGCAACCTGACGGTCGTCTACGACCAGAACAAGATCTCCATCGAGGACGACACCGACATCTCCTTCAGCGAGGACGTGGGCAAGCGCTACGAGGCCTACGGCTGGAAGGTGGTAACCATCGACTGGCGCAGCACGGAGCCCTACACCGAGGACGTCGACTCCTTGGCTGCCGCGCTGCAGGCCTCCCGCACGAGCGACCGTCCCACTCTGGTCATCCTGCGCACGATCATCGCGTGGCCCGCCCCGACCAAACGCGACACCGGAGCCGCCCACGGCTCGGCGCTGGGCGACGACGAAGTCGCGGCGACCAAGAAGCTGCTCGGCTTCGAGGCCGACGTCAGCTTCCCGGTGGAACCAGAGGTCCTGGCCCACGCCCGGAGGGTCATCGAACGCGGCCAGGCTGCGCACGCCGAGTGGGACTCGACCTACCAGGCCTGGCGGTCAGAGAACGCGGATGGCGCGGCACTGCTCGACCGGCTGCTGGCCCAGGAGCTCCCCGAGGACTTGGACGAGGCGATCCCCGTCTTCCCGGCCGACGAGAAGGGCCTGGCCACCCGCGCGGCCTCCGGCGACATCCTGTCCGCGTTGGCACCGGTGCTGCCCGAGCTGTGGGGCGGGTCGGCCGACTTGGCCGGTTCCAACAACACCACGATGAAGGGTGCGGTCAGCTTCGTCCCGTCGACGTGGTCCACCCAGATGTTCCCGGGCGACCCCTACGGCCGCACGCTGCACTTCGGCATCCGCGAGAACGCGATGGGGATGATTCTCAGCGGCATGGCACTGGAGGGTCTGAACCGCCCTTACGGGGGCACCTTCCTGGTGTTCTCCGACTACATGCGTCCGGCCGTCCGGCTCGCCGCCCTGCAGCAGCTGCCGGTCATCTACGTCTGGACCCACGACAGCATCGGCCTGGGTGAGGACGGACCGACCCACCAGCCGATCGAGCACCTAGCCTCGCTGCGTGCGATCCCGGGTCTAGACGTCATCCGCCCCGCGGACGCCAACGAGACCGCGGTTGCCTGGCGCACCATCCTGGGTATCCACGACCGACCGACCGCACTGGCCCTGACCCGTCAAAACGTCCCGACCTTCGATCGTTCCGTCATGGGCGCGGCGGAGGGGACCGCCCGCGGCGGCTACGTGCTGGCTGAGGCCGAGGGAGGCGAGGCCGAGGTGATCCTGATCGGCACCGGCTCCGAGGTGGCGTTGGCCGTCGAGGCCCGTGAACGACTCCAGGGCGAGGGCATCCCCACCCGCGTGGTGTCGTTGCCGTGCCGCGAGTGGTTCGAGGCCCAGGACCAGGACTACCGCGATGACGTGCTGCCGCCCGCGGTGCGCGCGCGGGTCTCCGTGGAGGCCGGGATCGCCCTGGGCTGGCGAGAGCTGGTCGGTGATGCGGGCCGGATCATCAGCATCGACCACTTCGGCGCCTCCGCCGACTACCAGACCCTCTTCCGAGAGTTCGGGATCACTGCCGACGCCGTCGTGGCCGCCGCGCAGGACTCGCTGAAGGCTGCCTCCGGCGCCGCCAACGGCAGCACCCCTGGCCACTCCACACCCCCCGAGCCCTCCGGCGGACAGAACCCTCTGGGTGATGCCGGCGAGGGCACCACCTCCACCGACCAGTCCCAGAAGTGAGTGATGTGACGATGATCGATTCCCCCAGCACCAGGACCACGCTGCACGACCTTGCCGACCTCGGCGTCTCCGTCTGGCTCGACGACCTCAACCGTCCGATGATCACCAGCGGCGACCTCGCGCGCTATATCGACCGCGGCGTCCGTGGCATGACCACCAACCCCACGATCTTTGCCAACGCGCTCTCCGAAGGAAACGCCTACGACGAGCAGCTCTCCACGCTCACCGGCCAGAACGCCGACGAGGCCGTCTTCACCCTGACCACCGAAGACGTCCGCAGCGCCTGCGACATCTTCGCCCCGCTCTTTGCCGACAGCGACGGCGTCGACGGTCGGGTCTCGATCGAGGTCGAGCCCTCTCTCGCCGCCGACACCGCCGGCTCGGTCGCGATGGGCAAGCGGCTGTGGGCCGCAGTCGACCGCCCCAACCTGTTCATCAAGGTGCCCGCCACCCTCGAAGGTCTGCCCGCCATCAGCCAGCTGCTCGCCGAGGGGATCAGCGTCAACGTCACCTTGATCTTCGCTCTCGACCGCTACCGCGGCGTGATGAACGCCTTCCTGACCGGACTGGAGCAGGCCCGGGAGAAGGGTCTGGACCTGTCCACGATCCACTCGGTGGCCAGCTTCTTCGTCTCCCGCGTCGACACCGAAGTGGACGCACGCCTGGAAAAGATCGGCTCCCCCGAGGCGCTGGGACTGCGGGGCAAGGCAGGGGTCGCCAACGCCCAACTGGCCTATCAGGCGTTCGAAGAGGTCTTCGGCACACCGCGCTGGCAGAACCTCGCCGATGACGGAGCCCACGTGCAACGACCGCTCTGGGCCTCCACGGGCGTGAAGAACCCGGACTACCCCGACACTCTCTACGTCACCGAGCTGGTCGCGCCGCACACCGTCAACACCATGCCGGACAAGACGATGGAGGCAACCATCGACCACGCCGAGCTGCGGGGCGACACTGTGACCGGCTCCTACGCGGAGGCGCAGCAGGTGCTCGACGACCTTGAGCGGGTCGGGGTTTCCTACAACGACGTCGTGGAACTGCTGGAGACCGAAGGTGTGGAGAAGTTCGACAAGTCCTGGTCAGAGCTGCTCGAGCAGGTGCAGGGCCAGCTGGCCAAGACCGAGGGCGCAACCGACGCGAGCACCGCGGACGACGGCCCAGCCGGTGACGCATGAGCAGCGTCATCGTCCAAGCCGTCGGCGCGGCTGCGGACGCCGTGGTGCGACACCTCCCCACCCTCGTGGAGGAGCAGGTGGCCTCCCGCCTGTTTGCCCAGGACTCGACGCTGTGGGGACCGCAGGCCGAGGCGGAAGCCTCGGTCCGGCTCTCCTGGGTCGGTCTTCCGCGGACCTCCCGGCCGCTGCTGGGCGAGATCGCCGCGCTACGCGAGCAGTTGCGCGAGCGTGGAGTGACCCGCATCGTGCTGTGCGGCATGGGGGGCTCGTCGCTGGCTCCTGAGGTGATCTGCGCCACTGCCGGGGTCCCCCTCGTGATCCTGGACAGCTCGGACGCCGACATGGTCCGGGACGCGCTGGCCGGGGACCTCTCCTCCACGGCCGTCGTCGTCTCCTCCAAGTCCGGGTCCACCCTGGAGACCGACTCTCAGCGTCGGGTCTTCGTCCACGCCTTCAGCCAGGCCGGGATCGACCCCACCGAACGCGTCGTCATCGTGACCGATCCCGGCAGCCCTCTCGACAAGCAGTCCCGTGCCGACGGCTACCGGGTCGTCAACGCCGACCCGGACGTGGGCGGACGTTACTCCGCGCTCACCGCCTTCGGGCTGGTGCCCTCCGGGCTGGCCGGGGCTGACATCGAGGCCCTGCTCGACGAGGCCGAGATGGTCAGCGACCTGCTGGCCGAGGACGACGAGGCCAACCCGGCGCTGCGGCTCGGCGCCGCCATCGCGGGCACCGAGCCGCTCCGCGACAAACTGCTGTTCACCGACGCCGGCTCGGGCATCGTCGGTCTCGCGGACTGGGCCGAGCAGCTGATCGCCGAGTCCACGGGCAAGCAGGGCACCGGTGTCTTGCCGGTGGTCGTGCCGCAGGGCGTCTCTGCCACCGTCGGCATCACCGACCCCGCGGACTGCACGGTCGTCGTGCTCGCTGCCGACGACGACGACGATGACGATGAGGATGACGACCACCATGAGGTCCCCGACCTCGCGGCCGCGACCGAGGCTGGCTCCCAGGTGTCCGTCGCCGGCAGCCTCGGGGCACAGCTCCTGCTCTGGGAGGCGGCCACCGCCGTCGCGGGGCGCATCCTGGGCATCAACCCGTTCGACCAACCTGATGTCGAGAGCGCCAAGGACGCAGCCCGCGAGATCATGGATGCCGGCGGCGGCGCGGCGAGCGACGCTGCTGCCGTCGACGGCGCGGTCGAGATCCGCGCGGTCGGTGGTGACTGGCTCCCAGCCGGGACCAGCACGGTCTCTGGTGCCCTCGACGCGCTGCTGTCCCAACTCGACCCGAAGCGCGGCTATCTGGCCGTGATGGTCTATCTCGACCGACTCGAGCACGCCGAGTTGGCGCAGGTCCAGGCAGATCTGGTGCAGCGTGCCGGCCGCCCGGTGACCTTCGGCTGGGGTCCACGGTTCCTCCACTCGACGGGTCAATACCACAAGGGCGGCCCCGCGCAGGGCGTCTACCTGCAGGTCACCGCCGCCCCGAAGCAGGACCTCACCGTCCCCGGCAAGGACTTCACCTTCGGGGAGTTCATTGCCGCCCAGGCCGCCGGGGACGCCTCCGTCCTCGCTGACCATGGCCGGCCAGTGCTGCGGCTGCACCTCACCGATCAGACCCGTGGCCTCGAGCAACTGCGAGAGGTCCTCAGCCCGTGACGAAGCTAGCTCCGGTCACGGTCGAGCACAACCCGCTGCGGGACCCGGACGACAAGCGGCTGCCGCGCATCGCCGGGCCGTGCAGCATGGTGATGTTCGGCGTCACAGGCGACCTTGCCCGCAAGAAACTCATGCCGGCCATCTACGACCTGGCCAACCGCGGTCTGCTGCCGCCAGGCTTCTCCCTCGTCGGTTTTGCCCGGCGGCAGTGGGCCGACGAAGACTTCGCCAAGGTGGTCCACGACTCCGTCCGAGCGCACGCGAGGACAGAGTTTCGGGAGGAGGTATGGCGATCCCTCGCGGAAGGCTTCCGTTTCGTCCCCGGCACCTTCGACGACCCGGACGCCTTCGAGCTGTTGTCCAAGACGGTGCACCGGCTTGACGAAGAGCGCGGGACCGGGGGCAACCACGCTTTCTACCTCTCCATCCCGCCGGACTGGTTTGCGCCCGTGTGCCACCAGCTCAAGGAGTCGGGTCTGTCCGACGCGCAACCGGGCACCTGGCGGCGGGTGGTCATCGAGAAGCCGTTCGGGCATGACCTGGCCAGCGCCGTGGAGCTCAACAAGATCGTCGAGGAGGTCTTCCCGCCGGACTCGGTCTTCCGCATCGACCACTACCTCGGCAAGGAGACCGTCCAGAACATCCTGGCGTTGCGCTTCGCCAACCAGATGTTCGAGCCGATCTGGAACAGTCACTATGTAGACCACGTGCAGATCACGATGGCCGAGGACATCGGCATCGGGGGTCGCGCCGGCTACTACGACGAGGTCGGGGCGGCGCGAGACGTCATCCAGAACCACCTCCTCCAGCTCCTCGCGCTCACCGCGATGGAGGCACCCGTCGCCTTCACCGCCGAGGCGGTGCGGAGCGAGAAGGAAAAGATCCTGATGTCGGTCAAGCTCCCCGAGGACCTTGAGGAGGGGACCTGCCGAGGGCAGTACACCGCCGGCTGGCAGGGCGATGCGCTGGTGAGCGGCTACCTCGAGGAGGAGGGTGTCGACCCGGGCTCCACCACAGAGACGTATGCCGCGATGAGACTCGCCGTGCACACCCGGCGATGGGCGGGTGTGCCCTTCTACCTGCGCACCGGCAAGCGGCTCGGCAAGCGGGTGACCGAGATCGCTATCGTCCTGAAGCGGGCGCCGCACCTGCCGTTCACTGACACCGCGACCGAAGAGCTGGGCCAGAACGCAGTCGTCATCCGGGTCCAGCCTGACGAGGGCGTGACCATGCGCTTCGGGTCCAAGGTGCCCGGCAGCCAGATGGAGGTGCGTGACGTCACGATGGACTTCGGCTACGGCGCCTCCTTCACCGAGTCCAGTCCGGAGGCCTACGAGCGGCTCATCCTCGACGTACTGCTCGGCGAGCCCCCGCTGTTCCCGCGGCACCAGGAAGTCGAGTCGTCCTGGCGGATCCTCGACCCGATCATCCAGCACTGGGCGGCCAGCCCGGTCCCGCCGCACCCGTATCCCGCGGGCACGTGGGGGCCGGACGCGGCCGACGAGTTGATGCGGCGCGATGGCCGCGAGTGGAGACTCCCATGATCCAAGACCTGCCCAGCACCTCGACGCGCGCCGTCACCAAGGAACTGCTGCGGTTGCGCAACGACGTGGGGGCCATGGCAATGGGCCGCGTCCTCACCCTGCTGGTCGCGGTGGGCGAGGACGACGCGGACCAGGCGATCGCCGCTGCCAACGAAGCCACCCGTCAGCACCCCGCGCGGATCCTGGTGCTCGTCTCGGCCAACAGCCGGGGCAAAGGACGGTTGGACGCCCAGATCCGGATCGGCGGCGATGCGGGGGCGAGCGAGATCGTGGTGCTTCGGCTCTTCGGTGAGCTCAGTGGGCAGCCTGCTGCAGTGGTCACCCCGCTGCTCCTGCCTGACTCACCGATCGTGACCTGGTGGCCGGCGGACGCCCCCAGCGATGTCGGCAGCTCGCCACTGGGCCAGATGTCACACCGCCGCATCACCGATGCTGCTGCTGCGCCGAAACGGGGTGCTGCGTTGCGTCGTCGCGGGAAGAACTACCTGGATGGCGACACCGACCTGGCCTGGACCCGGGTGACGCGGTGGCGCGCGCTGCTCGCGGCCGCCCTCGAGGGAGCACCCTACGAAGAGGTCGAGGAGGTGCACGTCACGGCCGAGGCAGATGAACCCAGCGCCGACCTCCTCGCAGGCTGGCTCGCCGCTTCCCTGGGGGCGCGGGTCACCCGGGTCCGCAGTGCGCCGGGCAGTGGGCTAGTCAGCGTCCGGTTGGACCGCGCCTCGGGGCCGATCGACCTGGTGCGCACCGACGGCGGCGGCGACACCGCGACCCTGAGCCGTCCCGACACCCTGCCCAGGCTGGTGGCGCTCCATACCCTCACCCTGGCGGACGTTCTCGCCGAGGAGCTCCGGCGGCTGGATGCCGACGAGGTCTACGCCCGGGCGCTCTGCGTGGGACTCCCGCTGGTGCGTAAGGGAGCCTCGAGGTCCGAGGCGGTCCGCGACGGGAAAGTCCCCGACGGACCCGCCGACGTCGACATCGCCGACCGGGACCGCTTCTCCTCCTCCGAGTTTGAAGGGGCACCGCCCTCGGACCAGACCGACACCGACGAGCTGCGAGAGCTGGTCGACGCCGAGCTCGCCGCTGCCAGGAAGGCCGACCTGCGGGTCTACCCCGACGCGAAAGCGGTCTCCCAGGCGGTCGTCGACGAGCTCCTGCCCCGGGTGCAGGACGTGGTCAGGGCTCGCGGCATCTGCCACGTCGTGCTGACCGGCGGCTCTATGGGGACAGCCGTGATGGCTGCGCTGGGCAGCCGTGCCAGGGCCGGCGAGCTGGACCGCTCGGCGTGGAGAAAAGTGCATCTGTGGTGGGGTGACGAGCGTTTTGTCCCCGCCGGCGACCCGGACCGCACGGACGGCCAGGCCGACGAGGTCGGCCTGAGTGATCTCCCGGTGCTCAAGAAGAATGTGCACCGAGTGGCGTACGCCCGCGGCGAGGACCCGGCCCGGCTGGCAACGGCTGCTGCCGACTACGCGACGGAGTTGGCAGCAGCGGCGGCCAATGAGGAGGCGGAGCGGCCCGCGGATGCCCCCGCTGTCCCGGCCTTCGACGTCCTCATGCTCGGCGTCGGTCCCGACGCCCACGTGGCCTCATTGTTTCCCGGCCGCCGCGAGCTCTCCCTCACCTCCACGACGACCGCGCCGGTCGAAAACTCGCCCAAGCCGCCACCGTTGCGGGTGACCATGACGCTGCCGGCCCTGAATTTCGCCCGCGCGGTGTGGTTCGTGGTCGCGGGAGACGATAAGGCGGAGGCGGTGCGCCGGGCCCTCGCGACTCGCGACGACCATCAGGTCCCTGCGTCCTGCGTGCGCGGGCGGTCGGAGACGATCTGGTGGACCGACGAGGCAGCCGGGGGCCGCTGAGGCAACTCAGACTCGATCGAGGCGGGGCGCTCTGCTGCGAGGCTGTGGCGAGCCGGTCGTGCAGTCCGTCAGGACCCCTGCGCGCCTCGGCCCACCCCACGGGCCCGCATGGTGGCGATCGCCTCATCGAGCAGCGCGGCGCCGTCGGTGTCGCTGCGACGCTCCTTGACGTAGGCCAGGTGGGTCTTGTAGGGCTCGGTCTGGACCCGGGCCGGTGGGTTTTCTTTGTCCTGGCCGGCCGGCAAACCACAGGAAGAGCAGTCCCAGACCTGCGGGATCTCCACCTCGTTGTGACCGGAGAAACTCGGGCGCGTCTCGTGGCCGTTCCCGCACCAGAAACTGACGAAGACCCGCGGCGCGGACTCGCCGCGTTCGCTCTCCCCCATCGGACCTGAGCCCACGCGCCTGCCCTTGATCGCGTTGTTGCCAGCCATCGATGCCTCCTGTGTGCGCGTGCGGCCAGACCGGTTCGCGCGTGCCACAGCGCGGGTCACCTCGTGGGGTGAGCCTAAACCGCGCTGCCTCTGCGCGTGGCAGGTGGTGGGGCGTGTCCCCACAGGCACTCTCAGCTGAAGCGGGTCAGGACACCCAGGCCGACGACGACAGCGGCCCAGATGAGCGCGATGGCGATGGTGATGCGGCTGAGGTTCTTCTCGGCCACCGAGGAGCCGCCCAGGCTGCTGCTCATGCCACCACCGAACATGTCGGACATGCCGCCGCCGCGGCCCTTGTGCATCAGGATAAGGAGCACCAGGAAGCAACTGGTCAGGACCAGCAGCGTATTGAGGAACCAGCGCACATACTCCACGCGGGGCACACCTTCGTCGTTGGGGAAGATTGGCGGCGTCATTCAGGGAACTGCGCCGTCCGACAGCCTAACTCAGGGGGTGGTCATCGACCCAAGCAACGTGCGCACACCGCGTCCTTGGGGGGTCGCCGAGGGACCGTTGCTCAGCTCTAACCGCCGTGGTGGTGCTGGTAGCGGCAGATCGAGGCGAAGTCTTCCGCCGAGAGCGAGGCTCCGCCCACGAGAGCGCCGTCGACATCTTCCTGCGCCATGATCTCGGCCACGTTCGAGGGCTTGACCGATCCGCCGTAGAGCACCCGCACCGCAGCTGCGACGTCCGCAGCGTAGGTCTGGGCGATGGCACTGCGGATGGCCGCGCAGACCTCCTGCGCATCGGCAGGAGTGGCGACCTCGCCGGTGCCGATCGCCCAGATGGGCTCGTAGGCGACCGCGACCTTGACCATCTGCTCGGCCTCCAGGCCCTGCAGCGCCGCCTTCAGCTGGGCCACGACGTGCGGGACCTGCTCGCCACGCGCCCTGACCTCGAGCGGCTCACCCACGCAAAGGATCGGGGTCAGACCGTGCCGCAGCGAGATCAGCAACTTGGCGGCGACCAGCTCGTCGGTCTCCTGGTGGTACTCCCGCCGCTCGCTGTGCCCGACGAGGACATAGGTGCATCCCAGCTTGGCCAGGAAGGCGGCCGGAATCTCGCCGGTGTAGGCGCCCTCCTCGTGGCGGGACACGTCCTGGGCGCCGTACTCGAGTCGCATGTTGTCGCCCTGGACCAGTGTCTGGACCGTGCGGAGGTCGGTGAAGGGCGGCAGCACCACCACCTCGACCGACCCGTAGTCATGCTTGCCGTCCTTGAGCGTCCAGTCCAGCTTCTGCACGAGGTGCGTGGCCTGGAGGTGGTCCAGGTTCATCTTCCAGTTGCCCGCCATGAGCGGGATCCGTGTCGTCACGATCAATCCTCCAGTACGGCAAGTCCGGGCAGTTCTTTACCCTCGAGATACTCCAGGCTCGCCCCACCACCGGTGGAGATGTGCCCGAAGTCAGAATCGGCATAACCGAAGTCACGCACAGCGGCAGCACTGTCTCCTCCGCCGACGACCGTCATCGCCCCGTCTGCGGTGCGTGCGACCAGGGCCGCCGCGACCGCCTTGGTCCCGGAGGCGAAGGGCTCCATCTCAAAGGCACCCATCGGGCCGTTCCAGAAGATGGTCTGCGCGTCGGCGAGCTTGTCGACGAACAGCTTCTCCGACTCTGGGCCGATGTCCAGGCCCATCTGGTCAGCGGGTATGGAGTCCGCGGGCACCACCTCGTGGGCGGCCTCCGCGGAGAAGGAGTCCGCGACGACGATGTCGGTCGGCAGGACGATCTCCACGCCTTGCTCCTGCGCGCTCGCGAGGTAGCCCCTCACGGTCTCGACCTGGTCCTCTTCCAGCAAACTCTTGCCCACCTCGTGGCCCTGAGCAGCCAAGAACGTGAAGACCATTCCGCCACCGATCAGTAGCCGGTCAGCCACGGTGATCAGCGACTCGATCACACCCAGCTTGTCGCTGATCTTGGCGCCACCGAGGATCACGACGTAGGGCCGCTCGGGATCTTCCCGCAGCCGGCGCATCACGTCCACCTCGGAGGCGACCAGACCCCCGGCAGCGTGCGGGAGCAGCCGAGCCACGTCATACACCGATGCTTGCGCACGGTGCACGACGCCGAACCCGTCGGAGACGAAGGCGTCCGCGAGACTCGCGAGTTGACCTGCGAACTCCGCCCGGTCCTCATCGGACTTTGCGGTCTCCCCCGGGTTGAAGCGGAGGTTCTCCAGGACCAGGACATCGCCGTCGGCCATGCCGGAGATGGCGGCGGCCGCTTTCGGTCCGACGGTCTCCTCCACGAAGATCACCGCACGTCCGAGCAACTCGCCCAGGCGCGCGGCCACTGGCGCCAGAGAGTACTTTGGCTCCGGCGTGCCCTTCGGCCGGCCGAGGTGGGCGCACACGACGGTGCGTGCCCCCGCCTCGGCCAGCGCGACGATCGTCGGGACGGACGCGCGGATCCGGCCGTCATCAGTGATTGTCGCGCCGTCCAGCGGCACGTTGAGGTCGCTGCGGACCAGGACGGTCTTGCCGGCCAGGCCTCCGAGCTCGTCGGCGAGCTGCTGGATGGTGCGCACGGCTCTAGAGGCTCGCGCCGACGAGAGCGGTGAGGTCGACGAGACGGTTGGAGTAACCCCACTCGTTGTCGTACCAGCCGACCACCTTGACCTGGTCACCGATCACCTTGGTCAGTCCTGCATCAAAGATGCAGGAGTGTGGGTCGGTCTCGATGTCCTTGGACACGATCGGGTCCTCCGTGTAGTAGAGGATCCCCTTCAACTCACCCTCGGCGGCCTTCTTCATGGCGGCGTTGACCTCCTCCACGGTGACCTCGCGGCCAGCCTGGAAAGTGAGGTCCGTGGCCGAGCCGGTCGGGACCGGGACGCGGAAGGCGAACCCGTCGAACTTGCCCTTGAGCTCGGGCAGCACCAGTGCCACCGCCTGGGCGGCACCGGTCTTGGTCGGCACGATGTTGATCGCGGCGGCGCGGGCGCGACGCAGGTCCTGGTGCGGACCGTCCTGGAGGTTCTGGTCGGCGGTGTAGGCGTGAATTGTCGTCATCAGGCCCTTGACGATGGTGAACTCGTCGTTGAGGACCTTGGCCATCGGCGCCAGGCAGTTGGTGGTGCAGGACGCGTTGGAGATGATGGTGTGCGCCGCCGGGTCGTAGTCCTGATGGTTGACACCCATGACGACGGTGATGTCTTCGTTCTTGGCCGGGGCCGAGATAATGACCTTCTTCGCACCAGCATCGAGGTGGGCCTTGGCCTTGGTCGCGTCAGTGAAGATGCCGGTGGACTCGATGATGATGTCGGCCCCCAGCTCACCCCACGGCAGTGCCGAGGGGTCGCGCTCCGCGAAGGCTTTGAACGTCTTGCCGTTGACCGTGATGTCCTCGTCCGTGGAGGTCACTTCGCCGTCCAGGCGGCCCAGGATGGAGTCGTACTTGAGCAGGTGGGCCAGCGTGGCGTTATCGGTGAGGTCGTTGACCCCCACGATCTCGATGTCAGCGCCAGAGGCGATGACGGCGCGCATGAAGTTGCGCCCGATCCGCCCGAAGCCGTTGATACCTACGCGTACGGTCATGTGACAACCTTCCCTGGGGTAATTCCCGACGCACCCTTTGCGCGCCGAGACGTCGTCCTAGTCCAAATCTACCGTCACGCACGTCGGCGGCTACCCTCGGGTTCAGCAACGGTCGATGTCCGTCATGGCGGGCCGTGCGGGCCTGCTCAGTCCTCGAACATTTCGGGGGTGAGGTGCGCCTCCGTGCCTTCGACCCCGAGCTCATCGGCCCGCTTGTCGGCCATTGCCAGCAGCCGACGGATCCGTCCGGCGACCGCGTCCTTGGTCATCGGCGGATCAGCCAGCGTCCCGAGCTCCTCCAGACTGGACTGCTTGTGCTCGAGACGGAGCCGACCGGCGACCCGCAAGTGGTCCGGCACGTCCTCACCCAGGATCTCCAAGGCCCGCTCCACCCGTGCTCCCGCGGCTACCGCGGCCCGCGCAGAGCGTCGCAGGTTGGCGTCGTCGAAGTTGGCGAGGCGGTTGGCGGTGGCCCGCACCTCACGGCGCATCCGGCGCTCCTCCCAGGCCAGGACCGCGTCGTGGGCGCCGAGCCGGGTCAGCATCGCACCAATTGCGTCACCGTCGCGCAGGACCACCCGATCGACGCCGCGGACCTCGCGCGCCTTCGCCTGGATGCCTAGCCGGCGGGCGGCACCGACCAGCGCCAAGGCGGCCTCGGGACCCGGGCAGGTGACCTCGAGGGCTGAGGATCGGCCCGGTTCGGTGATGGAGCCGTGCGCGAGGAAGGCTCCGCGCCACGCGGCCTCGGCGTCACAGACCGCGGCACCCACGACGCGCGGCGGCAACCCCCGCACGGGGCGTCCTCGCCCGTCGATCAACCCGGTCTGCCGCGCCAGCGACTCCCCGTCGCCCGTGGCCCGAACGATGTAGCGGGTGGTCTTACGCAAACCGCCGGGGCTCATGACGACGACCTCGCTGGAGGTGCCGTAGACGTCGGCGATGAAGGCGCGCAGGCGCCGGGCGCTCTGGGCGGTGTCAAGCTCAGCCTCGATCACGATCCGCCCCCCGACGATGTGCAGACCGCCAGCGAAGCGCAGCATGGTCGATCCCTCTGCCTTGCGGCAGCACGTCTTGGTGACCGGCAGCCTGGCCAGCTCGTCCTTCACCCTGGCGGTCATCGCCACAGCGCTCATCCTCCTGGAAGACTTCTTGACAGGTCGCCCCGTCATCGCGTTCGGCAGGCCACTGCGAGTGTCCTGGGTTGCCGGGGCCGGTGTGGATCCGGCACCCGTCGAGTGGACGGGCGCCGGTCCGGGCCGCGCGCCGGTCACAGTCCCACCGTCAGCACATCGCGGTAGGCCGCGGCCAGTCGCAGCGTGTCGTGCGCTCCGGGGGTAGCCATCTTACGGACGCCGGAGAGCACGAGCGTGGCCCCCACCCCATCCACAGCGGCGTCCAGCGCGGCCCGCTCCTCGTCGGAACGGAGCACGTCCGGGTCCGCGATCACGTAGTCGAACGCCAGCCCGGGGGCGTGCGCGGTGATCGCCTCGACGTGCTCGGCCACGGTGTAACCGGTGGCTTCGTCGTCGGTGAGGCTGACGTTGAGCGTCAGCACTCGCAGGGCCGGCGTGTTGGTCAGAGCTTCACGCAGGTCAGGGACCAGCAGGTGCGGCATCACTGAGGTGAACCACGATCCTGGACCCAGCACCACCATGTCAGCGAGCTTGATCGACTCAAGCGCCTCCGGGCAGGCAGGCGGCGCGTCTGGGAGCAACCGGATCGAGACGACCTTGCCCGGATGGCCGGCCACCTGCGACTGCCCCCGGATGGTCTCCTCCCGGACTGTGCCATCCAGGTCCTGGGTCTGCATGATGGCTTCGATGCTGAGGGGGACCAGGGACATCGGCAGCACCCGTCCACGGGTGTTGAGCAGGCGACCGACCAGGTCCAGCCCGCGCACCTCCTGCTGGGGCAGCAGGTCCCACAGTGCGCTGATCAGCAAGTTGCCGAGAGCATGCCCCGCGAGCTCACCGGTGCCGCCAAAGCGGTGCTGCAGGACAGCCGACCACTGATTGCCCCACGCTGTGTCTTCGCACAACGCAGCTAGGGCCATACGCAGGTCGCCGGGGGGCAGGATATCGAACTGCTCGCGCAGGCGTCCGCTCGATCCGCCGTCATCGGCGACGGTGACGACGGCCGTGATGTCATCGCTGCTGTGCCGCAGCGCTTGCAGAGATGCAGAGAGCCCATGGCCTCCTCCCAGAGCGACGATCCGGGGACGCTTCATTCGCGCCCCAGATCCCTGTGGAAGGCCGTCAGTTGGGCGCCCAGGTCGGTGATGTCGGACAGCCGCCGGGCCAGTTCCTCGGCAGCGGCCACCGAGCGATGCTTCCCGCCCGTACAGCCGAGCGCCACCGTGAAATAGCGGCGTCCTTCAAGGAGGTAACCCTGCACCGCGACCCTGATCAGCTGCTCCGCGTGGGCCAGATAGTCCACTGCCAGTTGCTGCCCCAGGACGAAGTCACGCACCGCGGCGTCCTTGCCGGTGTAGGGCCGCAGCTCCGGGTCCCAGTAGGGGTTGGGCAAGAAGCGGAGGTCGAGCACGACGTCCGCGTCCAAGGGGATGCCGTATTTGAAACCAAAGGACATCAGCGCCAGACGAAGGCGGACGGCGTCGTCCGCGCTGAGCAGCGAGTCGATCTTGGCGGTCAACTGATGCACGTTGTAATTGCTGGTGTCCACGATGACGTCCGCGTCGGAGTGCAGTTGCGCCAACATCCGGCGCTCCCGACGGATACCGTCCAGGAGCAGGCCCTCCCCCTGCAGCGGGTGCGGTCGGCGCACCGCGTCGAAGCGTCGCACCAGCGCTTCATCGGACGCGTCCACGAACACGACTCGCGGACGCCAGCCGGACGTGGTCAACAACTTCAGGGCGCGGGCGAGCTCGACGGTGAAGTCTCGGCTGCGCACGTCCACGATGGCCGCCACCTTTTGACGCTTCGGGTCGTCCTCTGTCACTTTCATCAGACTGGGGATCATGGTGGGAGGCAGATTGTCCACGACATACCACCCGCGGTCTTCCAGCACGTCACCTGCAGTCGTCCGTCCGGCGCCCGACATCCCGGTCAGGATGACGACCTCGTTGCGCCCTGGCGGCGGGTCGTGCACGGGTGTCCCCTCCCTCGGTGCTTGGCCGGGCTCCGTGCTCCGGAGGGTCATCGCCGGCTCCATCCTGTCGTCGGTTCGGTCGCGAAGTTATCGAGGGTCAGTCGAAAACCTCTCCTGTGCTCAGGTTAACCGCCGAAGGCTGCACGGTGCCCTGAAGCCTGGCGAGGACCGCTGCCGCGACTGCCGCTCCGACACCAGGAACCTCCACCAGCTCCTCGAGCTCGGCGCGACGAAGGCGTTTGACCGACCCGAAGCGCGCCAAAAGTGCCTGCCGTCGCGCCGGCCCGAGCCCGGGGATCCCGTCCAGCTCGCTGACGGTCATCGACTTGGATCGCCGCTGGCGGTGGAAGGTATTGGCGAAGCGGTGCGCCTCATCGCGGACACGTTGCAGCAGGTAGAGGCCCTCGCTCGTCCGCGGCAGGACGATGGGGAACTCCTGGCCCGGCACCCAGACCTCTTCCAGCCGCTTGGCTAGCCCGATCACCGTGACGTCATTGACTCCAACGTCGGTGAGGGCCGCCTGCGCGGCGTTGACCTGTGGCAGACCGCCATCGACGACGACCAAGTTGGGTGGGTAACGGAACTTGGTGTGCCTGACCTCATCGGTGGGGGCGGCCCCATCAAGGTCCGCCGCAGGGCTGGAGACGGAGTCGTCGGAGGGCGACGGTGCCTGGACGAGGTGCCGGAAGCGGCGGGTCAGCACTTCATGCATCGCCGCCGTGTCGTCACCGGTCCCCTCCCGGACGATGAACCGGCGGTACTCGGACTTACGTGGCAGGCCGTCCTCGAAGACGACCATGGAGCCCACGACATCCGTCCCCTGGACGTGGCTAATGTCGAAGGACTCGATCCGCAACGGTGCGTCCTCTAGGTCCAACTGGTCCTGCAGCTCCTGCAGCGCCTGTGAGCGCAGCGTCAGGTCCCCCGACCGCGCCACTTTGTGTCGCGCCAAGGCTTGTTGGGCGTTGCGGGCGACCGTCTGCATCAGGGTCCTTTTGTCCCCGCGCTGCGGGACGCGGACCTTGACGTTGGAGCCGCGCAGCTGGGAAAGCCAGTCCTGCAGATCGGCGACTTCCGTAGGGAGCACGGGGACCAGCACCTCCCGCGGGACGTTCTCCCCGCGTTCGCCACCGTAGACCTGCTGGAGCAGGTGCTCGACGATGGAGTCCAGGCTCTCGGCGCCCTTCTCGCTCACCCAGCCCCGCTGGCCCCGGATGCGCCCACCGCGCACGTGGAACACCTGGACCGCGACCTCCAGCTCGTCGTCAGCCAGGGCGAAGACGTCGGCATCGGTGGGGTCCGGGAGCACCACTGCAGACCTCTCGAGCGCGCGACGCAGCGCCGCGATGTCATCGCGCATCCTGGCCGCCGTCTCGAAATCAAGCCCGGCGGACGCCTGGCGCATCCGCTCCTCAAGTCGCTTGACGAAGCGTTGTGTGTCGCCGGCCATGAAGTCGCAGAAGTCTTCGGCAATCTCGCGGTGTTCCTCGACGGTGACCCTGCCGACACACGGGGCCGAGCACTTGTCGATGTAGCCGAGCAGGCACGGACGACCAGCCTGCTCTGCGCGGCGGAAGACCCCCTTGGAACAGGTCCGCAGGGGGAAGACCGGCAGCAACGTGTCGAGGGTCTCGCGGATCGCCCAGGCGTGCGTGTAGGGACCGAAGTAGCGAGTGCCGGGGCGCTTGGCTCCGCGCATCACCTGGGCGCGAGGGAAGTCCTCCCCCAGCGTGACCGCCAGATAGGGGTAGGACTTGTCGTCGCGGTACTTGACGTTGAACCGCGGGTCGAACTCCTTGATCCAGGAGTACTCCAGCTGGAGCGCCTCGACCTCGTTGCGCACCACCGTCCACTCGACGCTCGCGCCGGTAGTGACCATCTGTCGAGTGCGGGGATGCAGCGATGCTGGATCCTGGAAGTAGCTCGACAGCCGAGAACGCAACGACCGGGCCTTGCCCACGTAGATGACGCGCCCGTGCTGGTCGCGGAACCGGTAGACCCCCGGCTCGGTCGGGATCTCCCCCGGTCCAGGGCGATAGCTGGAGGGGTCAGCCACCGATCACGATCTCCTCGCCCTCCACGGTGGACGGCTTCACGGTCAGGCCGCGGGGAGCGGGCCCCGCGATCAGGCCGCCGGTGGCGGCGTCAAAGATGCTTCCGTGGCACGGGCACACCAGCTGGCCGTCCTTGACCGTGGACACCGCGCAGCCCTGGTGGGGGCAGGTCGAGTCGAACACGATGAAGGTCGCGTCGGCAGGGTGGCTCACGATGAGCTTGTGCTCGCTGTCGTAGCTGGTCTTGCCGACCGCCACCGCCGAGGTAGGGATCCGGAGCGTCCCGTCGGGCGCGGTCGTGGCGGCCGGTGCGGAGTCTGCAGCGCCGCAGGACGCGAGGAGAGGGCCCGCGACAAGAATCAGACCACCGGCTTGGAGAAGGTGACGGCGGCAGCAGGTGACGGGCTGGTCCATGGCAAACTCCTCAGGCACTCGTACGTCGGTTGGTGGCGAGCAAGGGGGCCAGGAACCGGCCCGTGTAACTGGTTGGGTGCGAGGCCACCTTCTCGGGCGTTCCTTCGACGACGACGCTACCCCCGCCGTTGCCCCCTTCGGGACCCATGTCCACGATCCAGTCGGCAGACTTGATCACGTCGAGGTTGTGCTCGATCACGAGCACGGTGTTGCCCTTGTCGACCAGGCCCTGGAGGACGCCAAGCAGTCGCCGGATGTCCTCGAAGTGCAGTCCGGTCGTCGGCTCGTCGAGGACGTAGATCGTCCGCCCGGTCGAGCGCTTCTGCAGCTCGGCCGCGAGCTTGACACGCTGCGCCTCACCACCGGACAGCGTCGTGGCCGGCTGGCCCAGGCGCACATAGCCCAGTCCGACCTGGACAAGCGTGGTCAGGTGGCGGCTGATCACCGGGACTGCCGCGAAGAACTCCGAGGCTTCCTCGATGGGCATGTCCAGCACCTCGGCGATGGTCTTGCCCTTGAAGTGGACCTCGAGGGTCTCGCGGTTGTAGCGCTTGCCGTTGCAGACCTCGCAGGGGACGTAGACGTCCGGCAAGAAGTTCATCTCGATCTTGAGGGTGCCGTCTCCGGAGCAGGCCTCGCAGCGTCCGCCCTTGACGTTGAAGCTGAACCGGCCCGGCAGGTAGCCCCGCACCTTGGCTTCCTGGGTCGAAGCGAAGAGCTTGCGGACGTGGTCGAAGACGCCGGTGTAGGTGGCGGGGTTGCTCCGCGGGGTTCGCCCGATCGGGCTCTGGTCGACGTGCACGACCTTGTCCAGCTGGTGCAGCCCTTCGACCTTGCGGTGCCGGCCCGGCACGTGCCGCGCACCATTGAGCTGGTTGGCCATGACGTGGTAGAGGATGTCGTTGACCAGCGTCGACTTGCCCGAGCCTGAGACTCCCGTGATCGCGACCAGGTTGCCCAGCGGGAAAGACACGTCAATGTTGTGAAGGTTGTGCTCGCGGGCACCTCGGACCGTGACGAGCCGTCCGTCCTGGGGACGGCGCGAGGTCGGGGTCGGGATGGCCTTTCGTCCCGAAAGGTATTGCCCGGTCAGGGACGTCTTGTGGGTCAGCAGGTCAGCGACCGTGCCGCTGTGCACCACTTCACCACCGTGCTCGCCGGCACCCGGCCCGATGTCGACGACCCAGTCAGCGGTCGCGATCGTGTCCTCGTCGTGCTCGACGACGATCAGGGTGTTGCCGAGGTCACGCAGCCGGGTCAGCGTCTCGATCAGACGGTGGTTGTCGCGCTGGTGCAGGCCGATGCTGGGCTCGTCAAGCACGTAGAGGACCCCGACCAGTCCAGAACCGATCTGGGTCGCCAGCCGGATGCGCTGCGCCTCGCCGCCGGACAAGGTCCCGGCGGGACGGTCGAGCGAGAGATAGTCCAGGCCCACGTCGAGGAGGAAGCCCAGCCGCGCCGCGATCTCCCGGTTGACCTGGCCTGCGATCGAGGACTCGCGCTGTGTGTAGGCCACTCCATCGAGAAACTCCGCACATTCATCGATGGGCAGCGCGCAGACCTCGGAGATGTTCTTGCCACCGATGAGCACGGCCAGGATCTCTGGCTTCAGGCGAGCCCCGTGGCAGGCCGGGCAGGGCACTCGCCGCATCAGGCTCTCGTAGCGCTCTCGACTGTTTTGCGAGTCGGTCTCCATATGCTTGCGCTTGACGTAAGGGACGACGCCCTCGAACCCCGTCGAGTAGCTCCGCTCCCGCCCAAATCGGTTCTTGTAGCGGACATGCACCTTGTGCTGGTAGCCGTGCAGGATCGCTTCCTTGGCCCGTGCCGGCAACTGCCGCCACGGCACCTCGAGCCGAAATTTCAGATCATCGGCCAGCCCCCCCAGGACCCGTCTGTAGTAGTCATTCAGGCCGGCGGTCGTCGACCAGGGGATGATCGCGCCCTCCGCGATGGAGGTGTCCTCCCCGCGGATCACCAACTCAGGGTCGACCTCCAGCTCAGAACCGATGCCGGTACAGACCGGGCAGGCCCCGAACGGGCTGTTGAACGAGAAACTGCGCGGCTCGAGGTCGTCCACGCTGAGGGGGTGGTCGTTGGGGCAGGACATCCGCTCGGAGAACCGCCGCTCGTGGGGCAGCACCTCCCCGGAAGCGTCCGTGGGCACCGGCCGATCGCCGACCGGTGCCCCCCCCTCGACGGGCACATCGATGAACTCGGCCACGACGATCCCGTCTGCCAGGCGCAGCGCCGTCTCGACGGAGTCGGTCAGCCGGCGGGCATAGGCCGTGTCCGTCGAGCCGTCGGCAGCCGACTTGGCGACGAGGCGATCGACGACGACCTCGATGGTGTGCTTGCGCTGCTTCTCCAGCGTGGGCGGCGCACTCAGCGTGATGACCTCCCCGTCGACTCGCGCCCGGGAAAAACCGGACGTCTGCAGCTCCTCGAACAGATCGACGAACTCGCCCTTGCGGCCACGCACGACGGGGGCGAGCAACTGGTAGCGGGTGCGCTCGGGCAGCTCGAGCAACCGGTCGACGATCTGTGACGTGGTCTGGCGCTCCACCGGCTCCATACACACGGGACAGTGAGGCCGCCCGACGCGGGCGAACAGCAACCGGAGGTAGTCATACACCTCGGTGATGGTGCCGACCGTGGAGCGTGGGTTGCGGTTGGTCGACTTCTGGTCGATAGACACCGCGGGAGACAGGCCCTCGATGAAGTCGACGTCCGGCTTGTCCATCTGACCCAGAAACATCCGGGCGTAGGCCGACAGCGACTCGACGTAGCGGCGCTGTCCCTCGGCGAAGATGGTGTCGAAGGCGAGGCTGGACTTGCCCGAGCCGGACAGCCCGGTGAAGACGACGAAGGCATCACGGGGGATGTCGACCGTGACGTTCTTGAGGTTGTGCTCCCGCGCACCCTGAACCACGATCCGGTCGTGGCGAGGTCGGGAGGTAGGCATGACTGTTGGCACTACCTCACTGTAGATCGCCGCACTGACACACCCCACATCCGAGCGATCTCGCCCTCAGCCGTGCAGCGCAGACCCGACTGCACGGGCCGCAGCGACGACCTGCTCTCCCAAGTCTGGGGTGGGTGCCGCGCCGACGAAGACGATGGCGATCGCACCGACGCAGCGACCACTACCGTCGTGAATTGGCGCTGCGCAGGAGCGGTAGTCGGGGATGACCTCACCGTGCGACTGTGCCCACCCGCGACCGCGGGCCAGCGTGATCTCGGGGCGCTCCCCGGCTTGCGGCTCCTCGCCGGCGAGGATCGCTAGGCCGGGCGCACCTTGGGTGATCGGGTGCTGCACCCCCGGCCGGTAGGCGATGTGAGCCATCGTCGTCCGCGGCTCCTCGACGTGCACAGTCAGCGCGAGCTGGCCTTCCGGCACTACCAGAAAAGCGGTCCTGCCGGTGCGTTCGGCCAGCTCCACGAGCCTGGGAGCTGCCACGTCGCGCAGAGTGGAGGCGACCCCGCGGGCAAGCACCGCCAGCCGCGCGCCGACGACGTATCTGCCGTCCTCCCCACGCACGATGAATCCTCGGTGCTCGAGGGTGCGCACCATCCGATAGGTGATCGACCGGTGCAGTCCCGCACGCTCGGCGATCTCGATGACGCTCAACGGCGACGCAGCCCCCGCGAGGATCTCGAGGGTATGCAGTCCCCGATCGAGGGTCTGCGACCCGACGCCTTGGGGCAGTGGTGCGCGCGTGTCCCTTGTCATGGCGTCTGCTGACCTCTAGTCTCTTGAGTATTCGACAACCGAACGTGCTGCTCGACTATAGAGCTCCCAAAGTGAGGAATCGCAATGATGCGTTACCCCAAGATTTTCTCGGTCCTCGCCGTCGCCAGCCTCGCGCTGGCCACGGCCGGATGTGCAGAGGAGACCCAGAGCCCTGATCAGGACACCTCGACGCAAGCCGGCGGTGGCGCTGCCGCGGACGAGGGTCCGATCAAGGTGGGGGTCGTGCTCGACATCACCGGCGCGGGGGCCAGCCTGGGGGTCGCCGAGCGCGAGACCATCGAGATGCTGACCAAGAAGGTCAACGGGGACGGCGGGATCGACGGTCGTCAGCTCGACGTCATCATCGAGGACAACCAGTCCACTGAGGACGGTGCCGCCAAGGCCACCAGCAAGCTGCTCACCTCCGACAAGGTCCACATCCTGATCGGTGCCTCGCGCACCGGACCCAGCCTCGCCATGAGGCCGCTCGCCGAGGACGCCAAGATCCCGATGATCTCCCTCGCCGCCAACCAGAAGATCGTGGACGGCTCCACCTGGGTCTTCAAGACCGCGCAGAACGACCGCGTTGTCCTGGAGCGGATGGCGGACGACATGAAGAAATCCGGTTACCACAAGATCGCCATCGCGCGGGACGCCTCGGGCTTCGGCGAGGGCGTCCCCGAGATGCTCACCGAGATTGGCAAGGACGCCGGGATCGAGGTCGTCGCGGTGGAGAAGTTCGCCCCCGATGCGACGGACTTCACCGCCCAGATGGTCAACATCCGCAACAGCGCTCCGGACGCCGTCCTCATCTGGGGCATTCCGCCAGCCGCCGCGCTCGCGCAGAAGGCCTACGCTCAGCTCGGCCTCGACAAGCCGGTCTATCAGTCCCACGGCATCGGCAACCAAGCCTTCCTCGACGCGGCAGGCGACAGCGCCAACGGACTGCGCGCAGCGCTCGGTCGGATGCTCATCGCCGACCAGCTTGACGACGACGACCCTCAGAAGGAAGTCGTGACCACCTTCATCTCGGACTACGAAGCGGCCTACGACAAGGGCCCGTCCACCTTCGCGGGCCACGCCTACGACGGCTTCATGATCGCGGTCAACTCGATCGACGAGGCCGGCACGGAGCCGCAGGCGCTTCGCGACCAGATCGAGAAGGTGGCCGACTGGCCAGGCGTCTCGGGCGTGTTCACGATGACACCTGAGGACCACTCCGGTCTGACTAAAGAAGCCCTCATGATCGTCACTGTCGAGGACGGGAAGTGGAAGATGGTGGAGGGCAGCAACCGATGATCGACTTCCTGCAGCTGACCTTCTCCGGGTTGGCGCAGGGTGCCGTTTACGGCTTGGTCGCGCTCGGTTTTGTCGCGGTCTTCGCAGTGCGCGAGATCGTCAACCTGGCTCAGGGCGAATACTCGTCCCTGGCTGGGTTGGCGGCCATCACCGCTGTCGCGTCCGGGCTGCCGCTGTTGGTAGCGATCCTGCTCGTGGTCCCCTTCGTCGTCATCGTTTCGGTCGTCATCGAGCGCATCGCGATCGCCCCCGTCAAGAAGATGACGCCCCTGGTGTCGATCATCCTCACCCTGGGTGTCTCTACGGCGATGAAGGCCATCATGCTCCTGGTGTGGGGCCCCGAAGGGCAGTCGCTCGAGCCCTTCCCCGGCCACAACTTCGTCGTCGGTGGAGTGAGCATCCGGTCTCAGGAGTTATGGATCCTGGGCATCTCCGCACTACTGGGGTATGCCGTCGTGTGGTTCTACGAGCACACGCTCTACGGGAAGGCGTTGCGGGCCTGTGCCGAGCAGCCGATCGCGGCCCGCCTGGTTGGCATCTCACCGAAAAAGGCCACCATGATTGCCTTCGCGATCGCCGGACTGGTCGGTGCCGTCGCCGGAGTCATCGGGACGCCGATCTACTTCGCTTCCTGGGAGTCCGGGCTGGCACTGGGCCTCAAAGGCTTTGTCGCCGCGACCCTCGGTGGCCTGGTGTCCTTCCGGGTCGCCTTCCTCGGCGGACTCTTCCTGGGGGTTTTGGAGAACTGGGTCGCCGGCTATCTCGACAGCGGCTACCGCGATGCGGTCGCCTTCGTCGTGCTCGTCCTGGTCCTGGTGGTCCGGCCGCAGGGGCTGGCGCTGCGCGGAAGCGGGGTGCGGGTCTGATGCCGGTCAAGAAACTCATCCCCTACGCCCTCCTGATTGCCGCTCTCATCATCTTCCCAATGGTCGCGCCCATCAGCGTCGTCAACATCGGGGTCTACGTCCTCATCTTCGCGATCGCTGCGGTCGGCCTGAGTCTGCTCATGGGGTTGGCCGGCCAGGTCAGCCTCGGTCACGCCGCGTTCTTCTCCATCGGCGCCTACACCCAGGGCATCCTGGTCACCAAGCACGACTGGAACATGTTCATGGCCATCCCGGTCTCGATGCTCATGTCCATGGTCGTCGCGCTGCTCGTCGGTCTGCCCATGCTGCGGCTGCGTGGACATTTCCTCGCCCTCGCCACGCTCGGCCTGGGCATCATCGTCACGATCGTCGCCCGCGAGCTGGACTACACGGGCGGGACGTCCGGCATCTACGGCATCCCCAAACCAGACTTCGGCGGCCGGGTCTACAACACCCCTGCCGAATTTTTCTGGCTCATCTCTCCCGTCGTGGTCCTCGCCGTCGCTCTTGGTGACAAGCTGAAGCACTCACGGATCGGACGCGCCCTCGGCGCGGTCAACGACTCTGAGGTCGCCGCCGAGTGCCTCGGTGTCGACACCTTCCGGCTCCGCGTCAAGGTCTTCGTCCTTGCGGCGGCCTACGCCGGGTTGGCTGGCGCCTTCTACGCTCACTGGCTCGCAGTCGTCAGCCCTGAGTCCGCCAACTTCCCGCTGTCCGTGTCCTTCCTCCTCATGGTCGTGCTCGGCGGTCTGAGCACCATCTGGGGCGCACTGACCGGCGCGATCCTGGTCGAGACCATGGATGAGGGCATGCGCGCTCTCATCCCCCACCTGATCCCGGGCGCGTCCGGAGAAGTCCAGCTGCTCGGCTTCGGTTTGGTGCTGGTGCTGGTCGTGGTCCTGCTCCCCGGTGGTCTAGCCCAGCTCTGGGACATCCTCCGGCGCCGGGTCCGGGGCATCCGCGAGGACCCCGGCGTTGACGACTCCGAGACGCCGGAGGCACTGGGGCCCGAGCTGGATGCGTTGCTGGCCCAAGCTGACGTGGGTCCCCCCGGGAGCCGCGTGCTGGAGGTGCGTGGGCTGACCAAACGCTACGGCGGGGTGACCGCCCTGCTCGACTTCGACCTCGACGTGGACGCCGGGGAAATCGTGGCACTCATCGGCCCGAACGGTGCGGGCAAGACCACGGCCTTCAACATCATCACCGGCGTGATGCCGCCCACCGAAGGCAGCGTGTCGGTCAACGGCACGACGGTCACCGGCAAGCGGCCCAACACCATCGCTGCGCTGGGCGCGACCCGCACCTTCCAGAATCTACAAACATTTAAGAGCACGTCGGTCCGCGGCAACGTGATGGTCGCCCGGCACCTGCGCACCAAGGCGGGTCTCCTGGCCGGGATGTTCGGCTTCGACCGTGGTGAGGAGCGCCGGACCTGGCAGCAGGTGGACAGCGTGCTGACCGCCACGGGGCTGCACCGTCACGCGGACCGGCCCATCACGGCCCTGAGCTTTGGCCAGCAACGGCAGGTGGAGGTCGCACGCGCGCTAGCCCTCGCGCCTTCGCTATTACTCCTGGACGAGCCGATGGCCGGGCTGTCTGGTTCCGAGCGTGATCACCTTTCACAGATGCTCAACAAGGTCCGAGACGCTGGCCTGTCCGTCCTCCTCGTGGAGCACGACGTGGCCGCCGTGATGGCCCTTGCGGACCGCATCTACGTGCTGGACGACGGCGTCCGGATCGCCCACGGCAAGCCGCGCGCCATCCGCGCCAACCCCGCTGTCATCGCTGCCTACCTGGGCACCGGCGAGGAGGACGACAATCTCGTCCGCTCCGCCGCAGCGCAAGTCGAGGACCTGTCCAGCACCTCAGGAGGCGAACGATGAGCCTCACCGTGACCAACCTCACCGCCGCCTACGACGGGCTCCGGGTGTTGCACGGCGTCTCCCTCGACGTCCAGCAGGGCGAGATCCTCGCCGTCGTCGGGTCCAACGGCGCCGGCAAGACGACCATCCTGCGCTGCGTCTCCGGGTTGCTGCACCCCACCGGCGGCACGATCATGCTCGGGGATACCGACGTGACCCGGCTCGGAGCAGAGAAGATCTCGGCCCACGGACTGGCTCACGTGCCCGAGAACCGGCTCGTCTTCCCCTCCCTCACCGTCGAGGACAACCTTCAACTCGGTGGCTGGAACCGGCGCAAGGACGGCCGCTACCGGGAGCGCCGCGACACCGTCCTGGAGCTCTTCCCGCGGCTGGGTGAACGCATCAACCTCCTGGCGGGCGCGATGTCCGGGGGCGAGCAACAAATGCTCGCGGTCGGGCGCGCCCTCATGGCTGATCCCACGGTCGTCGTCCTCGACGAGCCCAGTCTCGGCCTGGCCCCCAAGGTCGTCGGCGAGATCATGGCCGCGCTGTCGACCCTGCGGGCAGAGCGCAATATCGCCGTCCTGCTCGTTGAGCAGAACCTTCGGGCCGCGTTCTCCGTCGCGGACCGCGCGGTGGTGATGGAGCGTGGGACAGTGCTCACCGAGGGGACACCTGCCGAGCTCGACAACGACCCGCGCGTGCAGGCCGCCTACCTCGGCGGCACAGCCTCGACCACCTCTTCGGGCACCGTCGAGCGGCTCGTGCACGCCGTCGAGGTTTATGACAAGAGAGTGGTCTCACCACCCTCGGAAGGAACAGAATCATGAGCAAGCCGTTCGCCTCCAGCCAGGACCTTGAGGAAAAGGTAGCGAGCATCGAGGTGCTCGCCGATGGGGTCTACGCGCGGACCGCCCAGGGTGATCCCAATGTGGGAGCGATCGAGGGCGAAGACTTCCTGGTCTGCTTCGAGGCCCTGGCCACCCCCGCTGCCGCCCACGAATGGCTGACCCAACTGCGGACCTATACCGACAAACCGGTGCGCTACCTCGTCCTGTCCCATTACCACGCCGTGCGCGTGCTAGGTGCCCCGGCCTTCCAGGCCCAGGAGATCGTCGCTCACGAGCTCACCCGAGAGCTCATCCGTGAGCGAGGACAGCAGGACTGGGACTCCGAATACGGCCGGATGCCGCGCCTGTTCAAGGAACCCGAGTCAATCTCGGGTCTGACCTGGCCCACGGTGACGTTCAGCGACCGGCTCACCATCCCCCTCGGCGGTGATCGCGGGGACCTCGTCCTGCAGTACTGCGGGCGCGGGCATACCGAGGGTGACATCGTCGCGTGGCTCCCCCGACACAAGGTCTTGTTCGCCGGAGACCTCGTCGAAGCCCAGGCCGCGCTCTACACCGGTGACGCCTTTCACCGCGACTGGGCCGGCGCGGCGCTCGCCAAGATCTCCTCCTTCGAGGCCGAGCACCTGGTCGGGGGGCGTGGAGGAGTCGTCTCCGGCGCGGCCGTCGGCGCAGCCATCGACCAGACGCGGCACTTCCTCACTGAACTGATCCAGTCCGTCTCCGGAGTCCACCAGCGGGGTGGGACGCTCAAGGAGGCCTTCGACGCCAGCTATGCGGCGCTGGCCAACGACTACGGCAGGTGGCCGATCTTCGAGCACACTCTGCCCTTCGACGTCTCACGCGTCTGGGATGAACTGTCGGGAATCGAGCGACCGGTCATCTGGACCGCCGACCGCGACCAAGAGATCTGGGCCCAGCTCCAAGGCTGAGCAGTGAAGACCGCCCGGTGACAACGTCAGCGCACCGGCACGAGGAGAGGAGGGTATGGCGATGGTCGACCCTGACCCCGCCCTGATCTCGAGTGCGGCCACGGAACGAGTCATCGTCATTGGGGCCGGCCCCGTCGGCCAGACTACGGCACTGCTGCTGGCGCGCTACGGCATACCCGTTATCCTTCTCGACGCCCGCCCCGCCCGTGACCTCGTCGGGAGCAGGGCGATCTGCCAGCAGCGCGACGTGCTCGACATCTGGGACTGGTGCGGCGCCGGTCAGATCGTCCAGGAGGGCCTGACGTGGACCCGGGCCCGGACGTTCTACCGGGACCACGACCTCTTCTGCGTCGACCTGCCCGATCCGGGAGCCAGCCCGCTGCCCCCCTTCGTCAACATCGCCCAGCCTCGCACCGAGCAGATCCTGGACGCCCTGCTGGAGGCCAGCCCGCTCGTGGACCTGCGATGGGGGCACGAAGCGGTCGAGTTGCAGACGATCGACGAAGGGGTGGAGATCGTCGCGCGCACCACGCACGGAGAAGTCCGGATCGGCGGGTCCTACGCGGTGGCCGCCGCCGGGGCCCGCGGCAGCACCGTCCGCTCTCAGCTCGACATCACCTTCGGCGGACGCACCTTCGAGGACACCTTCCTGATCTGCGACGTGCGGGCCGAGCTTCCAGGGTGGGAGCGGGAGCGGCGATTCTACTTCGACCCTGAGTGGAACCGGGGCCGGCAGGTCCTGATCCACCCCTGTCCCGACTCGATCTACCGGATCGACTGGCAGTTGGCGGCCGACCATGACCCGAGGGAGGTCCTGGCACCGGAGAGCCTGCGGCAGCGCATCACCGACGTCATCGGGGACCGTCCCTTCGAGGTGGTCTGGTCCTCGATTTACCACTTCCATGCACGGATCGCGTCTGCCTTCCGGGCAGAGCGGGTCTTCCTGGCCGGTGACATGGCCCACTTGGTCGCACCCTTCGGCGCCCGAGGCCTCAACTCCGGGGTCGGTGACGCTGACAACCTGGCCTGGAAGCTCGCCGCCGTGCTGCAGGGCTGGGCTCCGCAGACGCTGCTCGACAGTTATGAGCCGGAGCGTCTGGCAGCTGCTCGCGAGAACCTGGAGGTCACCAGCGCCACCATGAACTTTCTGGTCCCCCCGGACGAGGCGGCTTGGGCGCGCCGCCACGCCCTGCTGGAGCAGTCTGTGCAGGACGTGGCCGCGCGGGAGCAGGTGGACTCCGGGCGGCTCTGCGAGGCCTTCTGGTATGTCGACTCCCCGCTGACCACGGCCGACCCTTCGCGCGCCTGGCCGGGACGGCCCCGGCGCGGTGAGACGCCAGCACCGGTGCCCGGGGTGAGCTTGCCGGACGCACCGGTGACGACCGCAGAGGGCCCGAGCCGGCTGCGACTGCTGATCCGCGGGCAGGTCACGCTCCTGAGCGATGAGGAGGAGCGTGGAGATGCTGCGCTCGCGGCCCTCACCTCGGCCCTGCCCCCCGGCACCCCACTGCGGCACCTTGACCTGTCCAGGCTCGATGGGGCTGGTGCCGTGCAGGCCGGTCTGGACTGGCAGCCCGGTGACCTCTGGCTCGTCCGGCCCGACGGCCATACCGCCGCCCGGGTCAGCGACGCGTCCACACAGATCGCCACCGACGCGCTGGTCGCCGCCGCACTCCGGATGCTCGGTTTCAGCGTCGGGCAGGGACCTCTTCACTCAGCGCAGGTGGAGACCGTCGGGGCGCAGCGCCCTGCTGGCGGTTCGACCGTAGACTCTCCCCCATGAGTGCCAGGCCCGGTCTGATCGGCCATGTACGCCCGAACGGACCGAGCTGGCGTCTCGACCTCGGCCGCGCGGTCGTCCGCAAATGCTCTGTGTCGCAGATGGACAACAACGTCTACCTGATCACGTGCGCAGCAACGGGCGAGCGACTCCTCATTGACGCGGCCGACGACGCCGATCGGATTCTGGGGCTGCTCGGTGAGGACGCACCCCCGTCAGCCGCCAGCGACGGTGCTCCTGCACCTGTGGAAGGACAGCAGGGTTCTGCGATCGGCCTCCGGTCTGCACGGCTGGAGTATCTCCTCACCACGCACCAGCACTGGGACCACCACCGAGCCCTTGTCGCCATCCGCGACGCGACCGGCGCCCAGACCCTGGCCGGGGAGGCAGATGCAGACGCCCTCCCCGTGACCGTCGACCGTCGACTGGTCCACGCAGACACGATCGGGGTAGGGGATCTTCGCCTAGCGGTGATCGGGCTGGCAGGACACACGCCCGGCTCGGTCGCGCTCGCCCTCCGCCTGCCTGACCAGCCGACGGTCATCTTCTCTGGTGACAGTCTCTTTCCTGGCGGCCCCGGCAGGACACCCGAGACCGACGCCTTCGCGAACCTGATGGACGACTTAGAGACACGGATCTTTGCCGTTTACGACGATGACACGATCGTGCTGCCCGGGCACGGAGACAACACCACCCTGGGACAGGAGCGGCCTTCGCTGCCGGACTGGCGGACCCGCGGCTGGTGAGCACCACCTCATCCGCGGCGCACCCACGGGTGCACCCGGTCACCTTGGTCCTGCTCGCCGTGGTGTCCGTGCAGTTCGGTGGTGCCCTGGCAGTGACCCTGCTCCCCCTCGTCGGCGTCGTCGGCTCGGTCACCCTTCGCCTGACCCTGGCCACTGTCATGTTGTGGCTGTTCGTGCGCCCTCGGCTTCGTGGCCGCAGCCGAGGCGACTGGATGGTCGTGACCGTCTTCGGCTTGGTGCTGACCGTCATGAACCTCGCCTTCTACGCCAGCCTGGAGCGGCTTCCGATCGGGGTAGCCGCGACGATCGAGTTCCTCGGACCCCTGACGCTCGCGGCGGCCCTGTCCAGACGAGGGCGCGACCTGGCCGCCGTCGCCACGGCGCTCAGCGGAGTTGTTCTCATCTCCCAGGCGCTGACCACCCCGTGGGCCGACCTCGACCAGGTCGGGATCGCTCTCGCGGGCGCAGCCGGGGTCGCTTGGGCCTGCTACCTCACCTTGAGCCGGCGGACGGGAGCTCGCTTCGAGGGACTGGACGGTATCGCTATCGCGATGGCGATTGGTGCGGTTCTGACCCTCCCCTTCGGTCTGGCGACAGCGGGGTCAGACCTATGGGGGGCCGACGCTCTGCTGCGTGGGTTAGGCATCGCGCTGCTGTCTTCGGCGATCCCCTACAGCCTCGAACTGCTCGCGCTGCGAGCCCTGAGCTCCGGCACCCTCGGGGTGCTGCTCAGCCTTGAGCCTGCTGGTGCTGCCCTCGCCGGACTGCTTGTCCTGGGGCAGGTGCTGGCGCCGTTGCAGCTGGTGGGCATGGCCCTCGTCGTGGCGGCGAGCATCCTGGTGCTTGGCCGACGGGTCGAGCCTGGCCAGCCAGGTCTTGCCATCGACGAAGGCGGCCCCGATCTGGCCTAAGGGGTCAGAGGGGCGAGACCTCGGAGTCTGTCGACCCGTTCCTGGCGTCTCTGCGGATCTTGAGCAGGCTGGCGATCGCAGTGACCCCCAAGATGACGATGATCGAGCTGAGAGAGAACCAGATGGGGATATCCCAGACGTCGAAGTTCTCGCCACCGTTGATGAACGACAGCTCGTTTTCGTGCATCGCGTGCAAGATCAGTTTGACCCCGATGAAGGCCAGCAAGACTGATAACCCGATGCCGAGATACACCAGGCGCTTGAGCATGTCGCCGAGCAGGAAGTACAGCTGGCGCAACCCCATCAACGCAAAAACATTAGTCATCAGCACCAGGTAGGCCTGGTCCGTGAGCCCGAATATCGCCGGGATCGAGTCGAGCGCAAACAGCAGGTCCGTGGTTCCCAGCGCGATAATCACCACCGCCATCGGGGTCAGGACGCGCTTGCCGCTCTCGACGATGCGCAACTTCGTGCCGCCGGACCAGGACTGGGTGACCGGGAAGCGCTTCTCGACCCAGCGCAGCAACGCGTTCTCCTGGAAGTCCTCGTCCTCATCACCGTCCCCGGACAGGCTCTCTCTGGCAAGTTTGATCGCCGTGTAGATCAGGAAGATGCCGAAGATGTAGAAGACCCAGGACCACTTGTTGATCGCGGCCGCACCGAGGAGGATGAAGATGGCACGCATGACCAACGCCATCACGATGCCGACCATCAGGGCGTACTGCTGCAACTTCCTCGGCACACCGAACTTGGCCATGATGATGAGGAAGATGAACAAGTTGTCGACCGAGAGGGAGTACTCGGTGAGCCAGCCCGCGAAGAACTCGCCGGCATACTGCCCGCCCTCGAAGACCCAGACCCCGATCCCAAACAAGACCGCCAGACCGACATAGATCGACAGCGCGACGGAGACCTCGCGACGGGTGGGCTCGTGCGGTCGGCGCCCCAGGACGAGCAGATCGAAGACGAAGATCGCGGCGACGACCACCAGGGTGGCGACCCACACCCAGAGGGGGACCTGGATTCCTTGCATAGAAAGCCTTCCGGTCAAACCAACGGACCGGAGGTCTCTCCCGCCCCCGCACGTCCGTAGGACGATGCGTTGGCCGACTCCCCGGGCCGATGAAGCTCTCGCTCACGTCGTGCCGTCTTGACGAGGATGCCGTCAGGGGATACTCCCCTCCGATGGACGTTGCCCATTCTGACATATCGCCAGCCCAGAGCGGTTCACCTCCGTCAGGAAGTCGCTTCGCGCATCTGCCGGAGCTCCTTCTTCAGATCAACGAGCTCGTCCCGCAACCGGGCCGCCAGCTCGAAGTGCAGATCCGTCGCCGCCTGGTGCATCTGGTCGGTCAACTCGTGGATCAGCGCAGCCAACTCGGTCGCGGGCATGTCGTCGGTGGCCCGACGGTCGATGACGGAGGTGCCCAGGGCCGCGGCCCCTCCGCGCCCGCGGCCGGTCCCCCGAGACTGTCGTCGTCCACTGCCCATGAGCGCTTCGGTATCAGCGTCCTCGCGCTCGAGCAGGTCGGTGATGTCCGCGATCTTCTTGCGGAGCGGCGTGGGATCGATCCCGTGTTGGCGGTTGTAGGCGACCTGGATCTCCCTGCGCCGGTTGGTCTCTTCGATCGCCTGCTCCATGGACGGGGTGATCTTGTCGGCATACATGTGCACTTGGCCCGACACATTGCGGGCCGCCCGCCCGATGGTCTGGATGAGAGACCTGGCGGAGCGCAGAAAGCCTTCTTTATCGGCGTCCAGGATGCTGACTAGGGACACTTCAGGCAGGTCCAGGCCCTCGCGCAGCAGGTTGATGCCGACGAGCACGTCGTACTCCCCCACCCGTAGCTCGCGCAGCAGCTCCACCCGGCGCAAGGTGTCGACCTCGGAGTGCAGGTAGCGGACGCGCACACCCTTGTCGAGGAGGTAGTCGGTGAGGTCCTCGGCCATCTTTTTGGTCAGCGTGGTGACCAAGATGCGCTCGTTCTTGGCCGTCCGCTGCGCGATCTCATGCAGGAGGTCGTCGATCTGACCCCTCGTGGGCTTGAGGACCACCTCGGGATCGATCAGGCCGGTCGGCCTGATGATCTGCTGGACCGTGCCGTCCGACTTGGCCAGCTCGTAGGTCCCAGGAGTCGCGGAGAGGTAGACGGTCTGGCCGATCCGCTCAAGGAACTCCTCCCACTTCAGCGGCCGGTTGTCCATGGCGCTGGGCAGCCGGAAGCCGTGGTCCACCAGGGTGCGCTTGCGGGACATGTCGCCCTCATACATCGCGCCGATCTGCGGGACAGTGACGTGCGACTCGTCGATCACGAGCAGGAAGTCCTCGGGGAAGTAGTCCAGGAGGCAGTTGGGTGCGGAGCCGGGCTGGCGGCCGTCGATGTGCATCGAATAGTTCTCGATGCCTGAGCAGGCACCGACCTGGCGCATCATCTCGATGTCGTAGGTCGTGCGCATCCGCAGCCGCTGTGCCTCCAGGAGCTTGCCCTCCCGCTCGAACTTGCCGAGCTGGTCCGCGAGCTCCGCCTCGATCCCGCCGATGGCGCGTTCCATCCGTTCAGGTCCAGCCACGTAGTGCGAGGCCGGGAAGACGTACATCTCCTGCTCCTCGCGCACCACCTCCCCGGTCAGCGGGTGCAAGGTGTAGATCCGGTCGACCTCGTCACCGAAGAATTCGATGCGGATCGCCAACTCTTCATACTGCGGGATGATCTCGACGGTGTCGCCGCGGACCCGGAAAGTGCCGCGGGAGAAGGCCATGTCGTTACGGGCGTACTGCATGGTGACGAAACGCCGGAGCAGCTCGTCGCGCTGGATGGTCTGCCCGATCCGGAGCCGGACCATCCGGTCGACATATTCTTGCGGAGTGCCCAGACCGTAGATGCAGGACACCGACGCGACCACGATCACGTCGCGCCTGGTCAGCAGCGAGTTTGTCGCCGAGTGGCGAAGCCGCTCCACCTCGTCGTTGACCGACGAGTCCTTCTCGATGTAGGTGTCGCTCTGGGGGACGTAGGCCTCGGGCTGGTAGTAGTCGTAGTAGCTCACGAAGTACTCGACCGCGTTGTGGGGAAAAAGCTCTCGGAACTCGTTGGCCAGCTGTGCCGCGAGCGTTTTGTTGGGGGCCATCACCAGCGTCGGACGTTGGACCTGCTCGATCAACCAGGCAGTAGTCGCCGACTTGCCGGTGCCCGTCGCGCCCAGCAGCACAATGTCCGGCTCGCCGCGCTGAACTCGCTGGGTCAGCTCTGCGATCGCCGTCGGCTGATCGCCGCTCGGCTGGAAGTCGGAGACCACGCGGAACGGGTTGACGGTCCGCTGCAGGTCGGTGATAGGACGCATGGCTTCCACGCTAACGCCAGAGGCTGACAGACCCTTCCCGAGCCGGTGTCGGGACGAGAGGGTCAGCCGGCGCGCAGCTCAACCGGTGCGCCGGTCAGTCGCGGTCGCCAATGCGCCGCTGGTCATACAGGAGGTCGGCCCAGGTGCGAGCCAGGACCGGCGGGAGGTCACCCTCGGCGAGGATCGCCTCTAGTGCGGCAAGCTGCGCTGGTGTCCACCGGAATGCTGGGCTGCAGCGGCCCACCACCAGGGCCAACGCCTGACCCCGCCGGGCTACTGTCCGCGCCCCATCCAGGAACGGCGCGACCAGCGGGTCGACGAGCGGTCGCTGCTCGGCGAGCCAGAGCCCTTCGGCGAGCGCACCGAGCTCGCGGTTGGACGTGTCGTCCGCCAAGAGACGCTCCAATGCCTCCCGTGCCGCCGCCCGAGTGGGCGCCGCGGCCGCCACCGATAGCGCAGCGAGCCCCGCCGCGCTCGAGCGGTCCCGCACCTGTTCTGCGGCGAGGTCGGCGGCCACGTCCTCGCCGAGGCCAGAGAGGCGCACGAGGGCCTGCCACCTTTGCACCTGGCTGAGTCGGGGGCCGGACTCAGTCTCTGCCAGCCAGTCGCGCAGCAGGGACGCGTCATGGGTGGTCGCGAGCACCGCACCTGCAGCGCTCTCCACCACCGCAGCGCTGTCCGCCGCCTGCCCGGTCAGGATCTGCAGGGCGACCTGGGCCAGCCGCTCGTAGAGACTGGAGACTTCTCCAGGCGATGCCGTCGCGGCCACGATCCCGACCGCGCGACGCAGCACGTGCTCGATCACGACCGGAGCGCCTTCCTGAGGCAGGTGGTCCTCGACCAGCCCGACCAGGTAGGCAGGGGCCAGGTCCGCGGTCGCCGCGGCATCAAGGAGCGTCGCCCACACCATGATGCGGGGATGTTCGTCAGGCACCGCGCAGAGGGACTTCTCGACGAGTTCCATCGACACCTCATCGAGGACGACGCGGGCGAAGGTGTCGCCGGTGCTGTTCGGTACGACGAGGTCCGCCGGGCGGAGGGTGACGTCGTCAGCGCCGAGGTCGACAACCTCCCCCCAGTCCCGCACGAGCCCACCCCCCGGTGCTGACGAGTAGCCATGCACGCGAAGCCGGTGCGGCCGAGAGCCCTCACGCCGCAGACGCGGCGCGCTACCCCCTGCTGCGCCTGGTCCCGGACCGTCGCCGCGCACGACCCGGATGGTGTCATGGCCGGACGTGCGGAGCCACGCCTCCACCCATCCAGGCACATCGCGGTCGGTCACGCCCTCAAGCGCCATGACGAAGTCAGCCAGGCTCGCGGTGCCGAACCGGCGCTGCGTCAGGTGCCGGTTGACGCCGGCGAAGAAGGTCTCTTCGCCGAGCCAGAAGGCTAGCTGACGGACGCAGGAGTTGCCTTTCGCATAGGAGATCGCGTCGAAGTTGTTGAAAGCTGAGTCGACGTCCGGGACGTCCTCGGGAAAGGGCGCCACCGGATGACTCGATGGGCGGGCGTCCGCGGCATACCCGCCTGCCTTGCGGGAGATGTCGAACTCGCCGAACGTGTCCGTCCCCCCCCCCAGCGCGTGCCCCCCGACCAAAAAGCCCAGGTAGTCAGCGAACGACTCATTGAGCCAGGTGTCCTCCCACCAGCGGAAGGTGACCAGATCACCGAACCACATGTGGGCCATCTCGTGCGCGATGATCATGGCGCGTCCGCGCTGTAGTGCCTGCGGCGTCGAGCCGGCGGGCAGGAGTTCGTCCCGGAAGGTGACACAGCCCGGCGTCTCCATGGCGCCCCAGTTGTGCCCCGGCACGAAGACCTGGTGGTAGGCGCCGAAGGCGTAGGGCTGCGTGAATCGTCGCGCGTAGTCGTCATAGGCGGCCTCCGTCACGCGACGCAGGTCTGGCAGGTCGCGATCGAGGTCGGTCACCTGCGACGCGCGAGCGTGCCAGCCGAACTCCAGCCCGGCGTGCTCCCACGTGCGCGATGCCCAGGGACCGATGCAGACCGCGACCAGGTAGGTCGAGATCGGGGGTGTCGGCTCGAACGTCCAGTGGGCACCGCCGTCGGGCTCAGCGGGAGCAGTGAGCCTGCCGGTGCCGTTGGACAGGGCCGTGATCCCGGGCGTCGTCCGCACCGAGAGTGCAAAGGTCGCCTTGAGGTCGGGCTGGTCGAAGCACGCGAAGACCCGACGGGCTACGTCCATCCCGCCGTAGGCCCCCAGGTAGACCGCGCCGTCCACGGGGTCCACGAAACGGTGAAGCCCGTCACCGTCGGTGACGTAGGGCAGTCGAGCTTCGACGACCGCCTCGTTGGCCGTCGCCAAACCGCTGAGGTGGACCTGGTCCTGCCGGTACGCCTGCCCCTGCACGCGCTCACCGTTGAGCCAGACCTTGACGTCGGTGGCGTGCTGGAGGTCGAGGAAGGTGCTCGCGCCAGGCTCGGCGGCGAATCGCACGCGGGTGCGCGCGAAAAACTCCCCCTCTCCGGTCACGTCCAGGTGGATCTCATAGCTCACGTCATGCACGGTGGCGGAACGAGCGCGGGCATCCTGCAGGGTCAGTGACACGCCCCGACCTTACAAACCGCTGCGGACAGACCAGAGGCCCGGACCCCCAGGGGGATCCGGGCCTCGCGGCGGCGCGTCTAGTGACGCGGTCGATCAGTTACCAGTGAGCTTCTCGCGCAGAGCGGCGAGCGCCTCGTCGGAGGCCAGCGTGCCCGCAGCCTCGTCGACCGACTCCGAGGAGTAGGACGTGGAGGCCGAGGCCGCCTCGACACCAGGCTCGGGCTCGGCGTTCGCGGCCGTCTCGACCTGAGCCTTGTGGGCCTCCCAGCGGGAGTGGGCGTCGGCATACTCCTTCTCCCACTTTTCGCGCTGGGTCTCGAAGCCCTCCAGCCACTCGTTGGTCTCCGAGTCGAAGCCCTCGGGGTACTTGTAGTTGCCCTCGGCGTCGTACTCGGCAGCCATGCCGTAGAGCGTCGGGTCGAACTCCGCGGTGACCGCCTCGTTGGCCTGCTTGAGCGAGAGGGAGATCCGGCGGCGCTCCAGGTCGATGTCGATGACCTTGACGAAGACCTCGCCACCGACGTTGACGATCTGCTCCGGCAGCTCCACGTGACGCTCGGCGAGCTCGGAGATGTGCACCAGGCCCTCGATGCCGTCCTCGACGCGCACGAACGCACCGAAGGGCACCAACTTGGTGACCTTGCCCGGCACGACCTGACCGATCGCGTGAGTGCGGGCGAAGGTCTGCCACGGGTCCTCGAGGGTCGCCTTCAGCGAGAGCGAGACGCGCTCGCGGTCCATGTCGACGTCGAGCACCTCGACGGTGACCTCGTCACCGACCTCAACGACCTCGCCGGGGTGGTCGATGTGCTTCCAGGACAGCTCGGAGACGTGGACCAGACCGTCCACACCGCCGCCCAGATCCACGAACGCACCGAAGTTGACGATGCTGCTGACCACACCAGAACGGACCTGGCTCTTCTGCAGTTCCTTGAGGAAGGTCGTGCGGACCTCCGACTGGGTCTGCTCGAGCCAGGCGCGGCGGGACAGGACCACATTGTTGCGGTTCTTGTCCAGCTCGATGATCTTGGCCTCGATCTGCTTGCCGACATAGGGCTGCAGGTCGCGGACGCGACGCATCTCGACGAGGGAGGCGGGGAGGAAGCCACGCAGACCGATGTCAACGATGAGGCCACCCTTGACGACCTCGATGACGGTGCCGGTGACGACGCCGTCCTCTTCCTTGACCTTCTCGATCGTGCCCCAGGCGCGCTCGTACTGCGCGCGCTTCTTGGACAGGATCAGGCGGCCCTCCTTGTCCTCCTTCTGGAGAACCAGGGCCTCGACCACGTCACCGACAGAGACAACCTCCGAGGGGTCGACGTCGTGCTTGATGGCCAGCTCACGCGAGGGGATGACGCCCTCGGTCTTATAGCCGATGTCGAGCAGGACTTCGTCCCGGTCAACCTTGACGATGACACCTTCGACAATGTCTCCGTCATTAAAATTCTTGATCGTTGCGTCGATCGCAGCGAGCAGTTCTTCTTCCGAACCGATGTCGTTAACAGCGATCTCGGGGATCTGCGCCGTAGTGGCAGTCATGTAGTAGGGGCTCCGATTGTGGACATGGATGAGTGGATGGACTTGTGCAGTGGTGCGCCGCAGCCCCCGCCACACCTCATACAGGTAAGAAGGGACACGCCAAACGCCCTCCCACCCTACTGATCGCACGCCCCAACGGTCAAAACGAGTCCCGGGGCGCACTCTACGCTGACGGCATGAGCACTCCCCCCTCCCCCGATCGGGTCGCGCGCCGGCCGGTGCCGCACGCCGAAGCCGCCCGCGCTGGTCGCTCCTGGTGGGACGGAGCCGCCGAGGCTTACTACTACGAGCATGGCGGCTTCCTCGGCGACGCGTCGTTGGTCTGGGGTCCAGAGGGTTGGACGGAGGAGGACCTCAGCCTGCTGGGCACGGTCCGCGGGCTGGACGTGCTCGAGGTCGGCGCAGGGGCAGCCCAGGGGGGCAGATGGTGCAGCACCCAGGGCGCGCGCGTGGTCTCTACCGACGTGTCAGCAGGGATGCTGGCGGTGGCTCGGCGCATCGATACCGATGCGGCCGCAGCCGCAGGTGCCAGCGGTATGGAGGGGCACCGGTCGCTGAGCTATGTCCAGTGCGACGGTGGTGTTCTGCCGTTCGAGGCGGAGGCCTTCGACGTCGTGTTCTCGGCGCATGGCGTGCTGGCTTTCGTTCCCGGAGCCACCGACGTCCTGCGCGGATGGGCTCGCGTGCTGCGGACCGGCGGGAGGTGTGTCTTTTCCGTGCCCCATCCCATGCGGTGGGCCTTTCCCGACGTGCCCGGGCCGGAGGGGTTGCAGGTCACCCACTCCTACTTCGACCGGCGCCCGTATGTCGAGGAGACCTCGGCGGGCCTGGTCACCTATAGCGAGCACCACCGCACGTTGGGCGACCTGGTGCGCGCGGTCGTGGCCGCCGGACTCGTCGTGGTCGATCTGGTAGAACCGCCATGGCCCGAAGGCCTGGAGCACACGTGGGGAGGGTGGAGCCGGCTGCGGGGAGAGCTCTTCCCCGGAACGCTGATCGTGGTGTGCACCAAATCTGGGCCGCGCGTGCGGCCGGACGTGAACTGATTTAGGTCACGGTTCGGACACAGTGGGCCGCAGTCCCGTTCGGATGGCGCCCTCACGCCCTATAGTCCCGTCTGTCATGCATCCTTAGTGACGCATGCCCAACTGCCCGTGATCCCCCGACTGGAGGAGCAGTGTTGCCCACCACGTCCTATCGGGAACGTCGCCGGAACAGAAGCCCGTGGCAAGTGCTCGGACTGCTGTTCACCGCGTTGTTCCTCGTCCTTTTGCCTGCGGCCGCTCATGCCAGCACCAGCGAGTTCCCTATCGTGGGCAACGTCAAGAATGACGGTGTGCCGCTGGCCGACGTCCGGATCGTGGTGACAGGCGAGGGCTACGAGCAAGAGGCCCTCACGGACGCCGACGGTCGGTTCACCGTCCAGGTTCCGAGCCAGGATGGCACCTACGAGATCTTCCTCGACGAGGAGACCCTGCCCGAGGGCGTGACGGTCAAGGGCGACAACCCTCGACCCACGGAGTTCGGTGCGCAGTCGTTCCGACCGGTCAACTTCTTCATCGGTGAAGGGGTCCGGGACGTGCAAAGTTTCGGCAGCCAACTGGCCGAGCGATTGGTCAACGGCCTCAACTTCGGGTTGATGCTTGCCTTGGCCTCCATCGGGCTGTCCCTGGTCTACGGCACGACCGGGTTGGCTAACTTCGCGCACGCCGAGATGGTCACCTTCGGTGCAGTCATGGCGTTGGTCTTCGCCGGCATGATGAACATGAGCCTCTGGCTCGCCATACCCCTGGCGCTGGTGGCCAGCGGCCTCTTCGGGTGGCTGCTCGACTGGGGGATCTGGAAACCGCTACGCAAGAGACGGGTGGCGATCGTCCAGGTGATGATCCTGTCGATCGGTCTGTCTCTCTTCCTGCGTTACGTCTTCCAGTTCTTCATCGGCGGCGGCACGCTGCAACTCCCCGGCGTCGGCGGCACCAAGCACACCCTCTTCGGAGACGTCGCGCTGACCACGGTCGACATGGTGAGCATGGGGGTGTCCACCGGAATCCTGCTGGTGGTCGCCTACTGGCTGCTCTTCACCCGGATCGGCAAGGCCACCCGTGCCATTGCTGACAACCGGGCGCTCGCGGCAGCCACCGGCATCGACGTGGAGAAGGTCATCCGCATCGTGTGGATCGCCAGCGGTCTGCTCGCCGGTCTCTCGGGCATCCTGTGGGCCTACTTCCGGCCGGGGATCAAGTGGGACATGGGCACGCAGCTGCTGCTGCTCATCTTCTGCGCGGTCGTCCTCGGTGGCCTGGGCACGGCGTTCGGGGCACTCATCGGCTCCTTGATCACTGGTGTCCTGGTCGAGATCTCGACGCTGTGGATCCCTTCGGACACCAAGTACGTCGGGGCGCTGCTCATCTTGATCCTGGTCCTGCTGGTGCGCCCTCAGGGCATCCTTGGCCGTCGCGAACGAATCGGATAGGTGATCTGATATGGACTGGGGAGCCATCCTCAACAACACGTTGGCCTTCATGCTCAGCGCTGAAGCCATCGCGTTCATGCTCGCGGGCATCGGCCTGGCCATCCACTTCGGCTACGCCGGGCTGCTCAACTTCGGGGTCGCCGGCTATATGGCCATCGGCGCCTACGGTTACGCCATCTCGATCCTCAGCTTCGGCTTCCCCTGGTGGGCAGCCATGATGGTCTCGGTCGTCGGCTCGATCATCTTCTCGCTGATCCTCGGCATCCCGACGCTGCGGCTGCGTGCCGACTACCTGGCGATCGTGACTATCGCTTCGGCAGAGATCGTGCGTCTGCTCTTCACCACCCAGGCTTTCGACAAGTACACCAACTCAGCCGATGGGCTGGCCAACTACCATGCGAGCTTCCGCAACGCCAATCCCATCCCGCCTGGCACCTACGGCTTCGGGCCCTGGGAGTACAACGCAGATCAGTGGTGGGTGCGGATCTTCGGCCTCGCCCTTGTTGCCTTCGCCCTCCTCGTGACCTGGCTGCTCATGCGCAGCCCCTGGGGCCGCGTCATCAAGGGCATCCGAGAGGACGAGGACGCCGTGCGAGCGCTCGGCAAGAACGTCTTCCTCTACAAGATGCAGGCGCTCATCATCGGCGGCATCTTCGGTGCCTTCGGCGGGGTCGTCCTCTCGCTACCCTCCGCCGTCGTGCCGTCCGTCTACATCACGAGCATCACCTTCTTCATCTGGACCGCGCTCCTGCTCGGTGGTGCCGCCACCATCTTCGGACCGGTCCTGGGCGCGTTGCTCTATTGGGCCATGATGGCGTTCCTGTCCGGGCTGCTGCCGGCTCTGGCCTCCAGCGGGACCTTGCCGATCAGCCCGGTGCAGGCCGGTGTCCTGCGCTACATCATTCTCGGCCTCCTGCTCATGCTGCTTGTCGCGTTCCGACCACAGGGCATCCTGGGCAACAAGAAGGAGATGACCTTTGTCAACTGACCAGCCCGAAGGGGCGGAGATCCACACGCCCACGGCGGCAGACCTCGCGCCGCAGGAAGAGATCGTCGAGGACATCGTCCCGACAACCAGACCCGTCAAATCCACGGGGCTGCACGTGGGTGAGGCTGTCCCCGGCACCGCCAAGGTCGACCCGATCATGGTGGCAGACGACATCACCAAGACCTTCGGCGGTCTGACGGCCGTGAGCGTCGACCACGTCGAGATCCCCCGAAACGCGATTACCGCCCTCATCGGACCCAACGGCGCCGGCAAGACCACGCTGTTCAACCTGCTGTCCGGCTTCGACAAGCCTGACTCGGGCAAGTGGTCCTTCAACGGTCGCGCACTGGCCGGTGTCCCGGCCTTCAAGACGGCCCGGCTCGGACAGGTGCGCACCTTTCAGCTCACCAAGGTCCTGGCCCGCCTCACCGTCCTGGAGAGCATGAAGCTCGGCGCCAACCACCAGCGTGGGGAACGCATGCTGTCCAGCATCTTCCCGTTTCTGTGGCGCAAGCAGGAGCAGGAAGTCGAAGCGCGCGCACTGATACTGCTCGAGCGCTTCAAGTTGTTGGACAAGAAGGATGATTACACCGCGTCCATGTCGGGTGGTCAACGCAAACTACTGGAAATGGCGCGAGCCCTGATGACCGAGCCCGAGTTCGTCCTGCTGGACGAACCGATGGCTGGCGTCAACCCGGCGCTGACGCAATCGCTGCTCGATCACATCGTTGGCCTCAAGCAGGCGGGCATGACGGTCCTCTTCGTCGAGCACGACATGCAGATGGTCCGGCACATCGCCGACTGGGTCATCGTCATGGCCGAGGGCAAGATCGTCGCTGAAGGTCCACCAGAGTCGGTCATGCGAGACCAGGCCGTGGTCGACGCCTATATCGGCAGCCACCATGATGAGGACCTCGGAATCATCACCGGTCGCTATCAACCTGAGGAGGGACAGCATGTCTGAGCCGGTGTCTGAGTCTGACCCCGCGGGGTCGACGACGGTGCAAGAGCGCGAGGTCGTCGTCGACGTCCAGACGTTGACAGCTGGCTACCTGCCGGGCATCAACATCCTGACCGACTGCAATCTGGTGGCTCACCACGGCGAGATCGTCGGGATCATCGGGCCCAACGGAGCGGGCAAGTCGACGCTGCTCAAAGCGATCTTCGGCCTGGTCAACGTGCGCAGCGGGAGCATCACCCTCCACGGGGACGACATCACCAACCTGTCTGCGGATCAGATGGTCGCCCAAGGGGTCGGCTTCGTGCCGCAGACCGAGAATGTCTTCCAGACCTTGACCATCGAGGAGAACCTGCAGATGGGCCTCTACCAGCGGCCCAAGGTCTACCCCGAACGTCTCGAGTTCGTCCTGGATATCTTCCCGGCGCTCAAAGACCGACTCAAGCAGCGTGCCGGCTCCCTCTCCGGTGGTGAGCGTCAGATGGTCGCGATGTCACGCGCTCTCATGATGGAACCACATGTCCTCCTCCTGGACGAGCCGTCAGCGGGCCTGTCGCCGGTGCGTCAGGACGACGCCTTCATCCGCGTCTCCGACATCAACAAGGCGGGCGTCACGGTCATCATGGTCGAGCAGAACGCTCGTCGGTGCTTGCAGATCTGCGATCGCGCCTATGTCCTGGACCAGGGCAGGGACGCCTACACCGGCACCGGTCGGGAGCTCCTCAACGACCCCAAGGTCATCAGCCTCTACCTCGGGACCCTGGGGCAAGACGACTAGTCCTCCGAACGACCCCACAGCAAGGGCCGGACGAGATTTCTCGTCCGGCCCTTGCTGTGGGGCTCAATCCCTGCACTGGTGATCGCTGGCCCCCTCCCCAGGGAAGACAGGACGCCCCGCCCACTGGTTGGTGGACGGGGCGACGTGCTGCAGGCGGGCCTGCGTAGGATCCTCGATCAGTTGATGCGCTTGAGCGAGTTGTCGTCCTGGTACTCGTAGATGCCGATGGTCGCCTCGGTGGGGTCGCCCTTGTCGTTGAAGGTGACCGGACCGGACGGGCCATCCCAGTCGACGACGCCCCCATCGGTGATGATCTTGGCAGCTGCCTTGAACTCGGTCGCCTTCTCACCTTCGCCAGAACCACCGGAGACTTCCTGCATCTTGCTCGCGATCTCCTTGCCGTCGGTGGAGTTGGCGGCGAGGGCAGCCAGCGCGGTCAGGATCACCGCGTCGTAGGACTCACCGGCGTAGTTGAGGTCGGTGAGCTCCTTCTTGCCGGAGTCGATCCACGCGGTGTTCATCCGCTCGAGGAAGTCGTCTGCCAGCGCCGGTCCGGGCTGCGTGCCCTTGGACCCCTTCAGGCTCGGCTTCTTCATGGTCTCGGAGTAGTCGGCGATGTTGCCGTCGACGAAGTAGAGCTTGCTCGTGTCAACCTTGGCCTGACCCAGCGCCGGGAGGATCGTCTTGATCTCGTCGAACGTGATCAGGACCATGGCGTCCGGTGCTGCAGCCGTCAGCGAGCTCAACTGGGCGTCGAAGGTGGTGTCGCCCACGTTGTAGGACTCACTGGCGACGACCTTGCCGCCCGCCGCCTCGTAGGCCTCCTTGAAGGCCGCCTCCAGCCCGGTGCCATAGGCGTCGTTGATGTAGAGGATGCCCACGGTCTCCCGGCCGTCAGAGGCGACGAGGTTGCCGAGCACCTCGCCCTGCAGGAGGTCCGAGGGCGCGGTGCGCCAGTAGAGACCTTGGTCGTTCCAGTCGGTGAAGTCCGGGGACGTGTTAGCCGGCGAGATCATCAGCACACCGGCTGCGGTGACCTCATCGAGGAACAGCTTGGACACTCCCGAGGACGCAGCACCCACGATGACGCTGACGCCGGCGTTCAGGAGCTGCGGGACGGTGGTCGCATAGGCCTTGTTGTCGGTGTCCCCGGAGTCGCCGTAGGTCACCTCGACCTTGATGCCAGCGTCCGCCTCGTTGATGTCCTGCGCGGCGAGCATGACGCCCGCCTCTTCAGGCGGGCCGAGGAAGGCGAGGTTGCCGGTCTGCGGCAACACGGTGCCCACCTTGAGGGTGAGGTCACGCTCACCAGCCGCGCCGGTGCCGGCGCCGCCGGCGGCGTCGCTGCTGGCAGCGGCGTCGTCCTTCTTGGGGTCGTCGGCGCCTCCGCCGCAGGCTGCCAGCACGAGGCTGGAAGCAGCGAGCAGAGCGATCCCGCGGGCGGTCACGGACCCGCGCGAACGAAGAGAAGTTGAGCTCATGTTGCTCCTCATGAATCATGGTGGCAGCCACAATGCGGCCACGGTGTGAGTCGAACGTAGGTCCCCGTCAGCGTGAAGACAAGGCTAGACGCGCGCCCGCGTCTTGATTGTGCCCACATCGTTATCTCCGCGACCCCCGTCGTTACCTAGAACGCCGCGGACGCCCTCAGTGGTCTCGGGGCCGATGCCCTGTGCAGTCAGTGGGCCGCGGCGTGCCAAGTGCGGCCCACGCCCACGCTGACGTCAAGCGGGACCGTCAGATCGGCGGCTGCGCCCATCTGCTCGCGGACGATCGCCTCCACCTGTTCACGTTCACCCGGAGCGACCTCCAGCACCAACTCGTCGTGGACCTGCAGCAACATGCGGGATCGAGCGCCTGCGGCCCGGAGCGCCTCCTGGGTCCGGAGCATGGCAACCTTCATCAGATCTGCAGCCGAGCCCTGGATGGGGGCATTCAGCGCCATCCGCTCAGCCATCTCACGCCGCTGCCGGTTGTCGCTGGTGAGGTCCGGCAGGTGGCGTCGACGCCCAAGGATCGTCTCGGTGAACCCGCTACGACGCGCTTGCGCAACGATCTCTTTGAGGTAGTCGCGGACCCCTCCGAACCTCTCGAAGTACTCCTCCATGAGGCCCTTGGCCTCTGCCGTCGAGATGCTCAACTGCTTAGACAACCCGAAGGCAGACAGTCCATAGGCCAGGCCGTAGCTCATCGCCTTCACCTTGGAACGCATCTCTGCAGACACTTCGCCGGGTTCGACACCGAAGACGCGCGAGCCAACGAAGCGGTGCAGGTCCTCACCGGTACGGAAGGCTTCGATCAAGCCTTCGTCCCCGGAGAGGTGGGCCATGATCCGCATCTCGATCTGGCTGTAGTCAGCCGACATCAGGGACTCGTAGACCAGTCCCTGCCCACGATCCTCCCCCACCACGAAGATCTCGCGCAGCCGGCGACCCTCCTCGGTCCGGATCGGGATGTTCTGAAGGTTGGGCTCGGTCGAGCTGAGCCGACCGGTGGCGGCGATCGTCTGCTGATAAGTCGTGTGGATCCTGCCGTCGTCGGCCACTGACCGGATCAGTCCTTCTGCGGTGATCCGTAGTCGGGTCTTGTCGCGATGGCGCAACAGCGCCTCGAGGAAGGGATGCTCAGTCTGGGCGTAGAGACCAGCCAAAGCATCGGCATCGGTCGTGTAGCCGGTCTTGGTGCGCCGGGTCTTGGGCAGACCGAGGGTCTCGAAGAGCACCACCTGGAGCTGCTTGGGGCTGCCCAGATTGATGGTGTCGTCACCGATCGCCGACCAAGCGTCGTGCTCAGCCGCTGCCACCGACTCACCGAACTCTGCCTCCAACTCCTCCAGGGCGGGGATGTCGACCGCGATCCCGATCCGCTCCATACTTCGGAGCACGCCGACGAGGGGGAGCTCCACGTCGCGCAGGAGGAGCTGCTCCTCCTCGTCGGCTAGCTCGGCATCGAGCGCGACGGAAAGGTCGTGGACCGCACGGGCATGGACCATCGACGATCTCGCGGCGGCCTTGGCCCCATCGTCCGCGTCCCAGGTCAGGTCTAGGGTGCCCTGGTCCTGCGGGTCAGCATCGAGGCGCAGCTCCCGCTTGAGATAGCGCAGCGACAGGTCGGTCAGATCGTAAGACCGTTGGTCGGGCCGGACCAGGTAGGCGGCCAGGGAGGTATCGCTCACGACACCTTCCACCGGCAGTCCCCTGGCCTCAAGAGAAGCGACCTGGCCCTTGGCATCATGGAAGACCTTCGGCCGGTCCGCGTCGACGAGGAAGTCCGCGAGGACGGCCTCGTCCTCGGCGCTGAGGTCGAGCAGATTCAGGTAGGCCGCGTGCTCGGCCCCGGCGAGCCCCAGGGTCGTAGCGCCGCCCGGGCCAGCCGGGGTGGCGGGGTCAGCGTGGACCACGAGGGCGCAGCGTTCACCTGGGCCGACGTGCGCGTCCAGCCATCCGGCCAACTCGTCGGGCCGCAGGTGCGCACCCTCCAACTCGATGCCCTCCTCAGCCTCGGACTCGGCTGACTCCAGCGTGTCGAAGAGTCGTTCGCGCAGCACCCGGAACTCCAGCCCGTCGAAGACGCGGTGGACCTCCTCACGGTCCCAGCCCTTGACGGCCAGGTCGTCGATGGTCACGGGCAGGTCGACGTCCAGGACCAGCTGATTGAGGCGACGGTTGCGCAACACCTGATCGAGGTGGTCCCGGGTGGCCTGCCCCGCCTTTCCGGGAAGTTGGTCGACATGGTCGACCAGTCCGGGCAGGTCCCCATACAGACCCAGCCACTTGGCGGCAGTTTTGGGCCCGACACCGGGGACGCCGGGAAGGTTGTCGGAAGTCTCACCGACCAGGGCGGCGAGGTCGCTGTAGCGCTCCGGCGGCACGCCATACTTCTCGTGGACGGCGGCGGGCGTCATCCGCGCGAGGTCGGAGACCCCCTTGCGCGGATAGAGCACGGTCGTGCCGTCGTCGACCAACTGCAGAGCATCGCGGTCGCCGGAGCAGATCAGCACGTCCATGTCCTGGGCGCGCGCTCGGGTGGCCAACGTGGCGATGATGTCGTCGGCCTCGTAGCCCTCGAGCTCGACATGGGTGATCCGGAGCGCGTCCAGGATCTCCTTGACCAAGTCAACCTGTCCCCGGAACTCGTCGGGGGTCGCCGCCCTGCCGGCCTTGTACTCGGGATACTCCTCGCTGCGGAAAGTCCGACGAGACACGTCGAAGGCGACCGCCAGGTGGGTCGGCGCTTCGTCCCGCAGCACATTGATGAGCATGGAGGTGAATCCATAGACCCCGTTGGTGCTCTGCCCCGTGCTCGTCGAGAAGTTCTCGACCGGCAGCGCGAAGAAGGCACGATAGGCCAGCGAATGTCCGTCTAACAACAGCAGTCGACTCACGCATGGCAGCCTATGTCCCATGACCGACAACGCCCTACCCCAGCCCTGCCCGCCGGATGACCTGCCCTTCCGGACCTCGGGCACGCTGGTTGAGCGGATGGGTATGGAGTTTCTCGAGCTGGGGTCTGAGCGCACCGTCGCGCGGATGCCGGTCGCAGGAAACACGCAGCCCTACGGCTTGCTGCACGGTGGCGCTTCTGCCGCGCTGGCGGAGACAGTGGGCTCGGTCGCCGCCGCCCTCCACGCGGGAGCAGACCGGATAGCGGTCGGGGTGGAGCTCAACGCCACCCACCACCGCGCCGTGCGCGCAGGCTGGGTCACGGGGGTGGCCCTGCCGCTGGCCCTGGGTGCTTCCATCGCGTCCTACGAGATCGTGATCAGCGATGACGAGGGATACCGGGTGTGCACGGCGCGGCTCACCTGCATGCTGCGCGACCGCCCTCCGGCCCGTTAGCTGCCGCCGCCTACGCTGTCCGCATGGATGGTGGTTTTCCGGGCCTGGGCACCGTGATCAACGTCGTGGCCGTGCTCGTGGGAGCCACCCTCGGGATGCTCGCGGGTCATCGGCTCTCGGTAAAGGTCCGCGCGGTCGTGACGGACTGCCTGGGGCTGGTCACCTTGCTGATCGCGATCCTGAGCGCGCTTGAGGTCACCTCCCCCGCCCTGGAGACGGCGGTCGGGTCCGGTTTTCCCATCCTGGTCGTGCTGGGAAGCTTGTTGATCGGCGGCATCATCGGTGCACTGCTCCGCATCGAAGAGCGCCTGGAAGCGCTGGCTGGCCAGGTGCAACAGTTGGCCCAGCGCTGGGGTGGCCAGACCGGATCGGGTCAGGAAGCACGGGAGCGCTTCATCGAGGGCTGGCTGACCGCCTCCCTACTCTTCTGCATCGGTCCGCTGACCGTCCTCGGCTCGTTGTCAGACGGCCTGGGCGCAGGCATCGACGAACTCGCCCTGAAGTCTGCTCTCGACTTCTTCGCCGCTATCGCTTTCGCTTCCACCTTCGGGATCGGGGTCCTGTTCTCCGCAGTGTCAGTCGGCCTCGTGCAGGGCGGGCTGACGCTGGTCGGAGTAACCCTCGGCGAGGTGGCGTCGGAGTCCCATATTGCTGCGCTCACGGCGGTGGGCGGCCTGCTGCTCGTGGGGATCGCGCTGCGCCTGCTGCACATCCGGGCGATCCCGGTCGGCGACCTGCTCCCCGCCCTGGCCGTCGCGCCCGTGCTGGTCAGCCTGGTCGCGGCGGTGCGCTGACTTATTTCTTCGTCGCCATCCCGGAGATCACCGCGTCGGCGACCTCACGCATCGACAGGCGACGGTCCATCGCCGCTTTCTGGATCCACCGGAACGCCTCGGCCTCGGTCAACTTCAGCTGCGTCATCAGCATCCCCTTGGCCCGGTCGACCCGTTTGCGGGTCTCGAGACGTTCGCCGAGGTCGGCGACCTCCAGCGCCAGCGCGTTGCGCTCGGCCCACCGAGCGCGCGCGATGTCGATCGCGGGGAGCACGTCAGAGGCATTGAAGGGTTTGACGACGTAGGACATGACGCCAGCGTCACGGGCTCGCTCGACCAGATTCTTGTCGCTGAAGGCGGTGAGCATGACGACCGGCGCGAGACCCTCCTTGCCGATCTGCTCTGCAGCAGTCAGACCGTCCATGCCGGGCATCTTGATGTCCATCACGACTAGGTCGGGCTGATGCTCTTTGACCAGCGCCACGGCCTGCTCCCCGTCTGCGGCCTGACCAACGATCTCGTGCCCCGCCTCGGTCAGCATCTCCGCGAGATCCATCCTGATCAGGGCCTCGTCCTCGGCCAGCACGATGCGCAGGCCCTCAGCCGGTCCGGCCCCGTCAGGTTGTCCAGGCTGCTCTCCCGGCGCCTCGGTCGGCTCGAGCTGCGCGGGCGCCGCGCCCTTGGCTGCGTCGGACTCGGCCTTCAGCTTCATTGCGTCGGTCACGATCGCAGCCTATCTGTGAGATTCCCTCCGTGACCAGAGCGTAGGTCGCATCTTCAAGGATCGGGGCGGGACAGGATTGGGTGCCGGGAGCGGGACTTGAACCCGCACGCCCTTGCGGGCAAAGCATTTTGAGTGCTCCGTGTCTGCCATTCCACCACCCCGGCGCAGGTCCAGTCGAACTGACCGCCACATCATACCTGCTGACCAGCGCCCGGACGGGCACGCCTCCCTCAGTTGGCGCCGGAGGAGTCAGTGGGAGCCAAGGGAGCCGGGTCCTTGGCGTAGGCCGGTGCCTGCCCGAAGATCACGTCGCCAACGCGGTGCAGGCGCAGCGCATTGGTGGTGCCGGACACCCCGGGGGGCGACCCCGCCACGATGACGATCAGATCACCATCGACGCAGCGCTTCTCCCGCAACAGCGCTTCCTCGACCTGGCTGACCATCTGATCGGTGTGCCACACGAAGGGCACGATGAAAGTCTCCACGCCCCAGGTGAGGGCCAGCCGGGAACGGGTCGACTGCTCGGTGGTGAATGCCAGCATCGGCACCCTTCCGCGCATCCGGGCCATCCGCAGCGTCGTGTCGCCCGACTGGGTGAAGGTGACCACAAACTTGATGTCCACCAGCCAGTCCGTCAAGGAGATGGCGGCCCGGGTCACCGCCCCGCCAGGGGTGCGCGGCTTGGTCAGGATCGGTGCGATCCGGGCCAGCCCGCGCTCCTCGGTGCTTTCGATGATGGTGGCCATGGTCTTGACGGCAACCACGGGCCAGGCGCCCACCGAGGTCTCGCCCGAAAGCATGATCGCGTCCGCACCGTCGAGGACGGCATTGGCGCAGTCACTGGCCTCGGCTCGGGTGGGGCGCGGGTTTTCGATCATGGACTCCAGCACCTGGGTGGCGACGATGACCGGCTTGGCCCTCTCCCGGCACTTCTGGATCGCGTCCTTCTGCACCATCGGGACCTGCTCCAGGGGCAGCTCGACGCCGAGATCTCCACGCGCCACCATGATCCCGTCGAAGGCTTCGATGATCTCGTCCAGGTTGGCCACGGCCTGCGGCTTCTCGATCTTGGCGATGACCGGAAGCTTGCGCCCCTCCTCTTCCATGATCCTGTGCACCCCGGCGATGTCGTCTGCGGACCGCACGAAGGAGAGCGCGATGAAGTCGGCGCCGGCCCGGATCGCCCACCGCAGGTCGTCCTCGTCTTTCTCCGACATCGCCGGGACGCTGACAGCCGTCCCGGGGAGGTTGATGCCCTTGTTGTTGGACACCACGCCCCCCACCTCGACGTTGCAGACGACGTCGGTGGTGGTGACCTCGACCGCGCGCAAGGACACCTTGCCATCGTCGATGAGCAGTTCGTCGCCGACCTGCACATCGCCGGGGAGGCCAAAGTAGGTCGTACCCACCACGTCCTGGTCACCAGGGACGTCCCGGTTGGTGATCGTGAAAGTGTCGCCCGGGGCGAGCGTGACCGGACCGGACGCGAAGGTCGCGGTGCGGATCTTGGGGCCCTGCAGGTCCGCCAGCACAGCCACAGCGCGCCCCGTGACGTCACCGGCGCGCCGGACGTTCAGGTAGCGCTCGTAGTGCTCGTCGTGGCTGCCATGGGAAAGGTTGAAGCGGGCTACGTCCATCCCGGCACGGACCAGAGCCTCGGTCTGGTCGTAAGAGTGGGTGGCGGGCCCGAGGGTGCAGACAATCTTGGCGCGACGCATGGTGCCACCCTAGTGCGCGCAGTCACCCCGCTTGGTCACGGTCGGCCTCGGTGCGCCTCGAGGATCGCGTCGAGGCTGGAAGGGGTCTCGAGCAGCTTGGACAACTCGTCGTTATCGAGAGTGTCGCCATTGACGACGACGGTCGGGGTCCCGGTGACTCCGTCCTTGTTGGCCCGCTGCTGCATATCGTCGACGTAGTCGAGGTGGGTGCCGGAGCTCACGCAGGAGGTGAAGGTGTCCAGGGCCGAACCGGAGAGTCCCACGTCCTTGCCCCAGGTCAGGAACTGCGCGTCGGTATAGCCAGCGCCCTCCTGAGCGGGCTGGTGGGCATAGACCGCGGCGTGGAAGGGGACGAAGGCCCCTGCGTCATCGGCGCACAGGGCCGCGTTGGCGGCACGGGAGGAGGAATCGTTGCCGAGTCCGCCATCCAAGAACGACATGATCTGGTAGGTGACGGTAACCTCACCGCTCTTCGCCTTGGTGGTCAACGCCTCCCCGATCGAGGCCTCCAGACGGCCGCACCAAGGGCACTGAAAGTCCTCGTAGACGCGGATCTGGAAGACATCGCTCCCGGTCGCTGCGTCGGCGTCGGCGCCAGCGCCGACGCTGATGCCACCACCGTCGGAGAGCGTGCTCGTGCTGCCCTGAGCGTCGAGATCACCCCCCCGGGTCGCGGTCCAGACCAGGACCGCGATCAGGGCCACCGCGAGCACCACGACGCCGCCGATGAGGATGAGGGACGGCCCGGTCGGAGCGGGCTTGACCGGAGGGGCGGGGGGTCGGGGCATGTCAGCGGCCTTTCAGGAGGAGTGCGTCGACGGACCAGGGCGTGCGGGGACGCAGGACCAGCCATCCGGCCAGCATCATCAAGCCCAGGTCACGCAGGATGTCCAACAGGTAGGTGGTCTCGCCGGGATCAACCGGACCACCGCTGCTGAAGCAGCCGCAGTCGATCGTCAGACCACGGCTCCAGGCGGAAATGATCCCCGCGATGAAAGCGAGCATCAGGAGCCCAGCGACCACCGCGCTGGCCCGGGTGAGCAGCCCGACCAGGAGCAGCACCCCGACGGCCACTTCGACGACCGGGAGCATGGTGGCGACGAGCCGCGCTGCCTCGTAGTCGAAGATCTCGTAGGCCACGACGCTCTGGATCGCACCCGTCAGGTCCGCCAGCTTGAGGCTGCCGGACACCAGCAGCACCCCACCCAGGATCAGGCGTGCGAGCATCCCCACGGTGTCAGCCCCGCCCGGTCGGGATCTCACCCGCGGACGCCTGCTGCCAGTTCTCGCGTCAGGGCACGCAAACTCTCCAAGGTGGGGTCACCGCCGAGCGCGCGGACCAACGCGGAGCCGACGATAACGCCGTCCGCAAAGCTGGCGACCTGTCTGGCTTGCGTCCCATCACTGACACCCAACCCCACGCACAACGGAAGGTCGGTCACGGCACGAGTGCGCTCGACGAGACGGACCGCGCCGTCACCCACGTGGTCCCGAGCGCCAGTGACCCCCATCGTGGAAGCGACATAGACGAATCCTCGACAAGCTTGGGTAGTCAGCGCCAGACGTTCGTCCGTGCTGCTCGGTGCGACCAGGAAGATCGGATCGACGCCGTGCTCTGCCGCCGCGTCGCGCCAGACCTGTGCCTCGTCCGGAATGAGGTCGGGAGTGATCAGGCCCGCTCCTCCGGCTGCGGACAGCTCCTCGGCGAATCTGGCCGGGCCGTGACGCAGCACCGGGTTGTAGTAGGACATGACCACGGGGACGGCGCCGGCGTCCCGGACCGCCGCGACCACCTCCAAGAGTTGGGCGAACCGGAAGCCCTTGGCCAAAGCCTGGGTGGCGGCCTGCTGGATGACGACACCGTCCATCAGCGGGTCGGTATAGGGCACACCGACCTCGACGATGTCGGCGCCGGACTCCACGACTGCCCGCGCCGCCGAGATCGAGCCGGGCAGGTCGGGATAGCCGGCCGGCAGGTAGGTGACCAACGCCGCTCGTCCTTCGTCACGGCAGCGTGCGAAAACTGCGTCCAAGTCGCTCACTGGCCACTCCCCTCGTCAACGAGCCCGAACCAGCGAGCGGCAGTGTCGACATCCTTGTCTCCCCTGCCGGAAAGATTGACCAGCACGATCGGCCGCTCCGCTCCTTCGCCAGCCTCGGCCGCCAGCGCCCGACCGAGACGGAGCACGCCCGCGAGCGCGTGGGCGCTCTCGATGGCAGGGATGATGCCCTCCGTCCGGCACAGCAGGGCAAACGCGTCCATGGCCTCCGTGTCCGTGACGGACTCATATTTTGCGCGCCCGGTGTCGTGCAGGAAGGCATGCTCGGGTCCGACCGAGGGATAGTCCAGCCCAGCCGAGATCGAGTGCGTCTCCAGGGTCTGTCCGTCCGCGTCCTGCAGGACGTACGTCGAGGCGCCGTGCAGGACGCCAGGAAGGCCACCGGAGAAGCGGGAGGCGTGCCGGCCGCTGGGGACACCGTCACCACCGGCCTCGAAGCCGTAGAGCTGGACCGAGGTGTCGTCCCGGAAAGCGTGGAAGATGCCCATCGCATTGGACCCGCCGCCGACGCAGGCGCAGACGGCATCGGGCAGTCGGCCCTCCCTGCGCAGGAGCTGGTCCCGCGCCTCGTTGCCGATCACCGCATGGAAGTCGCGCACCATCGTCGGGAACGGGTGCGGCCCGGTCACGGTGCCCAGCAGGTAGTGGGTTTCATCGACGGTGCTCACCCAGTCACGCATCGCTTCGTTGATAGCGTCCTTGAGGGTTGCGCTGCCCGTCGTGACCGGGATGACCTCCGCCCCGAGAAGCCGCATCCGGGCGACGTTGAGGGCCTGGCGCTCCATGTCGACCGCACCCATGTAGACGGTGCACTCCAAGCCGAACAGTGCCGCTGCGGTGGCGGTGGCGACACCATGCTGACCCGCGCCCGTCTCCGCGATGACGCGCTTCTTGCCCATGCGCACGGTCAGCAGCGCTTGGCCCAGCACATTGTTGATCTTGTGCGAGCCGGTGTGGTTCAAGTCCTCCCGTTTGAGGAAGATCCGCACGTCGCCGGCGTGCTCGGCGAATCGCGGGACCTCGGTCAGCGCAGAGGGGCGCCCGGTGTAGTCGCGCTGGAGACGGTCGAGCTCGGCGAGAAACTCCGGGTCGACCATCGCCTTCGACCACGCCTCGTCGAGCTCGTCGAGGGCCGCGACGAGGGCTTCGGGGACATAGCGTCCACCGAACGCGCCGAATCGTCCAAGTTGCGGTTGGCTCACTGGCGGCTCCCTGCTTGACGGTGTGCGCGGTCGGCATGGATGGCTGGGTGCGAGCCTGCCGCGAACAGCTCGGCGACGGCTTCCCGCGGCGACGCGCCCGTGACGAGCGCCTCCCCCACGAGCACCGCGTCCGCGCCAGCCTCGACAAAACTCATCACATCCAGCGGGCCTCGCACCCCGGACTCCGCGACCCGCACGACGCCCTGGGGCACGCCCGGCGACAGTCGCGCGAATGTCGAGCGGTCCACGTCGAGGGTGCGAAGGTTGCGGTTGTTGATGCCGATGATCCGGGCTCCCGCAGTCACCGCCCGATCCAGCTCGTCCTCGTCGTGCACCTCGACCAGCGCCTGCATTCCGAGAGACTCGACGCGCTCAAGGAGGCCGACCAGGACTTCCTGGGGCAGAGCAGCCACGATGAGCAGCACGAGGTCGGCGCCGTGGGCACGGCTCTCCCAGACCTGGTAGGGGTCGACGATGAAGTCCTTGCGCAAGAGCGGGATGTCGACGCGGGCGCGGACCGCGTCGAGATCGGCCAGTGATCCACCGAAGCGGCGCTCCTCGGTCAGCACGCTGATGACGCTTGCCCCGCCCGCCTCGTAGTCGGCTGCGAGCATGGCCGGGTCGGCGATCGCCGCGAGCGCACCCTTGCTGGGGCTGCTGCGCTTCACCTCAGCGATGACGTGCATGCGTCCAGACCGCAAGACGCGCAGCACGTCTAGGGCCGGGGACGCAGCGCGAGCACGCTCCTGCACGTCCTCCAGGGGCTGCGCTCGTCTGCGCCCATCGAGGTCGGCGCGAACCCCTTCGATGATCTGGTCCAAGACTGTCGACACACCCCCAGCCTAGGCGACCGGATGGCGCCCGCCGACCTGTGGGTCAGGCGCGAGAAGCGTCCGCCCTCGTCGCTTCGCTACCGACTCCAGCCCTGGCCAGGGCATACCAGCCGAGGGCTCCGACAGCGAAACCGGCGAGCCCGATCCATAGCAGCACGCCGGGTCCGAACACGACGCCATAGCAGCCGGCCAGGACCGAGACCAGCATCACGGCAACACCGATCCAGGCTACTCGGCTGTGCCCGTGGTCATCGTCTTGCATCGGTGCTCCTCAATTCAGCGGGCTGCTGCCCAATCGACTCGTCGTGCCCATTGTGCCAGTCGCGCCCTGCGTCGGTGCAGGCTCCCCGGAGCGGTAGAGATCAAGGCAGGTCCGTCGGGTCCTGACCTTCGCTGAGCTGGCGCCATGCCAGCTCGACCCTCCGCCGCTCCCGCTCGTCAGGGTCGAGGTCTGCCCATGGCCGCACGGCATCAGGCTTGGGGCCATGAGCGGCGCTGGCGCTTGGCAGCAGCGCCCAGGACAGCGCCACCACGGCGATCAACGCCGTGACCAGACAGACCCAAAGCCAGCCAGTCGAAGCAACTGACACCACCTGACCTGGAGCCGGCGTCACGCCTAGGGAACCAGCACCGAGCCTTCCACCAGCACCGAGCCATCCGCCCGTGCGCCCAGGAAGCCCCAGGGCCAGCGTGGTGACCACGCTGGCCACGCCCGCCAGCGCGGCAGCTCCCCCGAGCCAGGCGAGGAGCAGCACCCCGGCCCGCGTGCGTGGCCGGCCGGAGCTCGCCATAGCCGCCAGCGCAGCGACCGTCGCGGCCAGCGCGCTGGCGATGGCCCAGGGGACCAGCTCTCCGCCGGCGGCGGAGCCACGGGTGCGCGGTGCCCCAGGGGCGGACTCAAGCACCGTGCTCAGCCACGGCTGGGTGGCAGCGAGCAGAAAAAGACCGAGGCAGGCCAGGGCCACCACCGGCAGGCGCCGGTGGTCGACTGATCGGCTCCAGCGAGCAGGTGGTGGGGCGGAGGACAGGATCGCTCAGTCCTGCGCCGAGGGACTTTGTTGGGAAGCCCAGGACGCGTGCATGCGGGTGTAGACACCACCGCGCCCGACCAGGTCCCGGTGATGACCGACCTCTACGACCCGTCCACGGTCGACGACCACGACCATGTCGGCCGCCTCCGCGGTGGAGAGTCGGTGCGCGATCGCGACCGATGTCCGCCCTGTCGTCAGACCTTCCAGGGCGCGCTGCACCCGCACCTCCGTCGAGGGGTCGACCGCGCTGGTCGCCTCGTCGAGGACCAGTAGGTCGGGATCAGCGAGGTAGGCCCGGGCGATCGCGACGAGCTGGCGCTCACCGGCCGAGAGCGACTCTCCCCGCTGCCCGACCTGTGTCGCCAAGCCGTGGGGCAGCGACTGGACCCAGGCGTCCAGGCCCAGCTCGGTGATAGCCAGGGTCAGGTCGTCGTCATCGGCATCGGGCCGGCCGAAGCGGATGTTGGCGGCGAGGTCCTCGTCGAAGAGGAACCCCTCCTGCGGCACGAGCACAACGCGCCGCCGCAGCGAGGCGAAAGCGATCCGTCGCAGGTCTACCCCGTCGAGGAGCACCCGACCGTGGGAGGGGTCCATGAGCCGGGTGAGCAGTTTGGCCAGGGTGCTCTTGCCGGACCCGGTCTCCCCCACGATCGCCACCCGGCTGTGCGGCTCCAGCACCAGGTTGATGTCCTCCAGGACAGGCTCCCCACCCGGATAGGCGAAGGACACGCCCTCGAACTCCACCCTGATCGGTCCTCGGCGCTGGTGCACCCCGTCGACCCCCGGGTCGGAGACGTCTGCGGTGGTGTCGATGACGCCGATCACCCGGCGCCAGCCCGCGACGGCGTTCTGCATCTCGTTAAGGATCTCGGTCGCCATCAGCACCGGTTGGGTGAAGAGGTTGACCAGAAAGAGGAAGGCGAGGAGTTGACCGAGGCTGATCTGGTCGTGCACGGCCATCACGGTGCCGACGACCAGCACCACAGCGGTCGTGATCCCGGCGAAGGCTTGTCCGGAGACGAAGGCGATGACCGACCGGATCTGCGCCTGGACGGCCGAATCGCGGTGAGACTGGATCGCCCGGTCGATACGCACCGTGGTGCGGTCCTCGACGCCATAGGCCCGGATCGTCACGGCACCGACGATCGCCTCGCTGATGGCGCCGAGCATGTCCCCGACCCGTTGTCGCACGGCGCTGTAGGCCCGGCCGAGGATCGGCTGGAAGGCACGCACGAGGAAGGCGAGCGGGACGAAGCACAGGTAGACCACCAGCGCGAGCAGCGGACTGTAGAACAGCATGAGCAGTGTCGCCAGCAGGATCTGCGCGGTCGACACCAGCAGCATCAGTCCACCGAACTGGACGAACATCGAGATGGTGTCGACGTCGTTAGTGACCCGCGAGACCAGCGACCCACGCTGCTCGGTGCTCTGGGTGAGCGTCGACAGGTCGTGGATGTGCCGGAAAGCCCGCATGCGCAAGGTCGCCAGCCCTTGCTCGGCCGCGGTGAAGAGGCGCACGTTGACCAGATATTGCGCCAGCCCGGTGAACACCACCACGATCGCGGCCAGTCCGATGGCGCGGACCACGAAGTCGGTGTCGGGTCCGCCCTCGGCCAAGATGCCGTGGTCGGTCGTCTGCTGGACCACGAAGGGAATCAGCACCCGCCCCAGGGTGGCCACGACCGCCAGGATCACTGTCAGCAGGAGCCCTCGCCGGATTTCTGGGGACAGCTCCAGCCCCCGTCGGAGGGTCGCGAAGGTGCTGAGGTTGCTCTGGCTCTCGATCCGGCTGCTCACCGGCTCCTGCTCCTCCTCCTGCGGCGTGGCGCTCACGGGGCCTCCTCCTGCGATCCTTCGACGGCGGCCCGGTCGGCGGCTTCTCGAGCGTAGGCATTGACGAGGTCGGAGTAACCCACGCAACGGCCCAGCAGCTCCCGATGGGGGCCACGGTCCACGACGCGGCCGTGCTCGAGATAGACAACCTCATCGGCGAGCGTGATGGTCGCCATCCGGTAGGCCACGACGAGCACCGTCATGCCGTCACTGGCCTCGCGCAGCCCTGCCAGGATGGCCTGCTCGACCGACGGGTCTACGGCGCTCGTGGCGTCATCAAGGACGAGTAACCGCGGTCGTCGCCAGATGGCACGCGCCAACGCGACCCGCTGCCGCTGTCCGCCAGACAGGTTGCCGCCACGCTCGCCGATCACCGTGTCCAGGCCCTTGGGCATCTCCCGCACAAACTCCTGCGCCTGCGCGATCCGCAACGCGTCCCAGACGCTCTCATCGTCGGCATCCTCACCGAGGGTGACATTGCCGCGCACGGAGTCGTCGAACATAAAGGTCGACTGGGCCACCAGGGTCGCGACCGTCGCAATCTCGCCCCGCGCCACCTCGCGCACGTCTACGCCGTCCAGGAGCACTAGTCCGGAGTCGGGATCGACCAGCCGCAGGGCCAGGTTGGTCAGCGTCGACTTGCCCGATCCGGTAGGACCGACGAGGGCCGTGGTCGATCCCGCCTCGACGAAGAGGTCGACCTCGTGGATCGCCGGGGACTCCTCCCCCGCATGCGTGTAGGTCACTGCGTCCAACGTCGACGTCGCCGGGCCGGGGTCGCCGGAGAACTCGGCCTCGCCATACCCCATCGAGACCTCGGCGCGCAGGACGTGCTGGACCCGGTCGTAGCCGACCACCGACCGCGGGAGTTCTGCAAGCACCCAGCCCAGCGCTCTCACCGGGAAGGACAGCAGGGAGAAGAGGTAGGCCATCTGGATGACCTGGGCCGCATCCAGCTCGCCACGCGCCACCTGCCAGGTGCCCACGCCTAGGACCGCGAGGGTGCCCAGCGTCGGGATCATCTCGATCACCGGCTCAAACATGCCCCGCGTCCTGCCGACCAAAATCAGGCTGTCGCGCAGGTCGAAGGTCACCTTGCGGAAGCGGTCAGCCTCCTCGTCCTCACGGCCCATCGCCTTGACGACCAGCCCCGCCTCGAAGGACTCGTGCGCGACCTGCGCCACCTCCGCGCGCAACTGCTGGGCGTGGGTGATGCGCGGCGCCATGAAGCGCTGGAAGACGAGGTTGGCTACGAACAGGCCCGGGAACACCAGCATCCCGATCAGCGCGAGCAACGGGTCGACAACGATCATCATGGCGCCCGCGATGACGAGCATGAAAATCACGCCGATCGCCATCGGCAGCGGGTTGAAAACCTGCCAGGTGGCCTCGATGTCCGCATGCGCGTTGGACAGCAGCTGTCCAGACGGGTGAGCGTGGTGCCAGGACAGGGGCAGGCGGAGGTACTGCCGGGTGACGCCGCGACGGTAGCGCGCCTGCAGGTTGAAGCCCGCGATCGTGGCCCAGACCCGACGGAGAATGACGCCGATCACGTTGACGAGGAGGATCGCGAAAAGTATCCCGAAGATCGTCCACAGGCCGGTCGCGCTGACACTCTTGGTCCGCACCGCGGGCTCGATGACGTGATCGGTCAACCAGCCGATCGCTCCGGCGCTGGCCACCGTCGCGGCTGCCCACAGCAGCGAGCCGACGACGGCGACCGCGAAGGGTCGCGGCTCGGTGCGGATACCGCTCCAGACGACTTTGAGCCCGCGCCGCAGCACGGCGCGCGTCACGACTGGGCGCGGGACCGGGGTGGTGACGGACACAGAGAGTGGGCCTTTCGCACAACAAGGAGATGAACGGTGCATTGTGTCATCCCGGGCCGACCGACTCGAACAGGTTGGTCTGGCTGTGCGGGCATCGCCTACCTGGCACCCACGGCGTCCCCGGCGGTCTGACAGGGGCCGACGACGTGGTGTGATGGGGGCATGTCGTCAGATTCCTCGCTGCGTGAGCTCCTCGCGCAGACTGCCCTCCGGCTCGGTCCGGACGCCCCGACCCTGTGTCCTCCGTGGGACGTGCGCGCGCTGGTGGCGCACCTCGTGGTGCGCGAATCGCGCCCCGACGCGCTGCCGGGCATCGGACTAGCCCTCGGCGCCTTGCGCACACACACAGCCACCGTCCAGTCCGAGATCGCCAGCGGAGACTTCGGCGCGCTCGTGCAGAGTTTCCGGAGCGGGCCACCACGGTGGTCGCCGACCAGAGTTCCGGCTCTCGGCGCGCTGGTGAACACGACCGAGTTCGCCATCCACCACGAGGACCTGGTCCGCGCCCAGCCGGCGTGGGAGCCCACCACTCTCTCCCCCGAGGTCCAGCAATCATTGTGGGGCACCCTCAGTAAGGCCGGTCGGTTGTTCTACCGCTCGGCGGGAGTGGGAGTGGTCGCCATCGCTGAAGGCCTGCCGTCGCCGCGCGTCGTCCTGCACCGTCCCGGCAAAGGCCACGGGACCGTGGTGCTGCGGGGGACGCCGCTCGAGCTGGTGCTGCACGCCTTCGGTCGGACCTCGGTCGCGCAGGTCGAGGTGGAGGGCGACGACGCTGACGTGGCCACCCTGGCCGCCCACATCCGTGGGGCCTGAGGAGTCCGAGTCCTTGCCGCTGCTGGTCGCGCAGGTCCAGGAGCGGCGACGCTCGATCCATGGCCGACCCGTGCTCATCGGGATCGACGGCCGCAGCGGGTCGGGCAAGACCTCCTACGCCGCGCGGCTCGCGTCCCAACTGGGAGCACTCGAGCACACCTGCGAGACGGTCCATCTGGATGACCTCTACCAGGGCTGGTCGGGGCTAGCCGAAGCGCTGGCCCCCTTGTGCCAGGACATCCTCGAGCCGTTGTCGCGGGGGCAGCTCGCCCGCTTTGCGTCCTGGGACTGGGTTGGTGACCGCGTCGGGGAGACCATGACGGTGCCGAGGGCGCAGGTCGTGATCGTCGAGGGAGTCGGCACGCTCCTTGCTCCGTGCTCGGCACGGCTGGACCTGCGGGTGTGGCTGGAGGCGCCCGCGGCCTTCCGGCGAGCCAGAGCGCTGCGTCGAGACGGCGTCACCTTCGCGCCGCACTGGGACGACTGGGCCGACCAGGAGAAGCAACTGCTGGCCGCGCACGGAAGCCCGCAGGCCGACCTGTGGGTCGACACCACCACCGATCTCCTGCTGGCGGCTGAGGTCAGGGCGCGCTCGCCAGTGGCGGGCGCGAGTGATGCTCGATGAGCGCCGCCAGCCGCGACGCTTCGCCTTGGGCACGCTGACCGTCCGCCCGCTGGATCGCCATGACCGCGAGGTCCTCGGTGTCGGAGAGTTCGAGGACGGCCCAAGGCGCCCCTCCCCCGAAGCCGAGTCGGACGATCTCTGCCCACTCCAGGTCGCGGGTGTGCACGAGGTTGACCACGCGCAGGCCATCCTTGCTCGGGACTGCCCGAATCATCGCGTAGCGCGACAAGAAAGCCGCAGTCCCGACTCCGATCACGGCGATGCCGGCCCGGTTGAACAGCTCGAGGGCCGGGCTGCCCTCCAGCGGCATCGTTGCGAAGATCGCGACCAGGGTGAAGACGATCAACGACGCCACGGCGGCAGCGCCAGCAACCCACGTGCCCGTGACCGGGCGGAAGGTGGCGTAGGCGGAGCGCTGCGGCGTCGCTGAGGTCATACCACCAGACTACGGTCGCGCTCGGTCAGCTCAGGTCCGGCCCCGCTCGGTCCCTCGACTCGCGCCGCCTTCTTCCAGACGAAGAAGCCCCACACCACGAAGCCACCGTAGACGAAGTACATGATCGCGGACGGATAGTAGCCAGAGCTCCACAGCAGAGGTACGCCGACCAGGTCCACAGCGATCCAGACCAGCCAGAAGTCCACCCAACCGCGGGCCATGAAGTAGGTCGCGAGCATCGACCCGACGAAGATCCACGCGTCGGTCCAGTAGTACCAACGCGGAGCCGGCCATCCGGCGCCGACCTGCGCGAAGACCCACTGGGCGAGGACGACCAGGACGGCCGCACCCACCAGGTAGCCGATCCGCTCACGGCGGGTCGTCCACCGGGGAGTGATCGCCGGCGCATCCTTGGCGCGGCCCTTGCGCGACTGCTGCCAGGCCCACCACCCATAGATGCTGGTGATGACGAAGAACACCTGCCGGGAGGCCTGTCCGAAGAGACTGTGCTCCTGCGGGTTCGGGAACCAGACGCCCATGAATACGGTGAACAGGAAGACGTTTCCGACGATCCCGATGGGCCAGGCCCAGACCTTGCGGCGCATGCCCAGGATCGCTGAAGCGAGACCGAAGAGGTTGCCGACCACCTCGATCCATTTGATCGAGTGACCAGCGATGGTGAGTTGCGCGTTGAACAGATCGTTCCAGACGTCCACGACGTTGCATCCTTACGGATCGGGTGGCCGGGACGAAAAAGTCCCGGGCCACGTGACGGTGGCCGCCGGGGGTGTGCGAAAGCGGACGAGTCGTCGAAACCCGGCACTGGATCAGGGACGCCCGAACGGGCACCCTGACACCATCGCCATGGCGACTCGCGTGCTGCCTCCCATCCGGACTTTCACCGTCGGTCCTGGAGTTTCACCAAGTCAACCGGCCGCTGGCTGCGGCCGGGTCGCGGACTCTCACCGCCGGCTCGGAATTTCACCGACCCCGGAGCACGTATAACGCGACCACTCTACCCCTGGTCGAGGTGGCCGGCAGCCAGG
>NZ_JAUNVI010000048.1:0-8485 GCF_030537745.1 Ornithinimicrobium sp.
AGCAGGGCTACGCCTACCGGATCGTGGACGCCGACGACCTGGACACTCTCGCGCCCACCACCGGCTGACCTGGGGCGAACGACCCACCTGTCCGGCCCGCGCTGCACCTCTCAGCTGGAGGGCGCCCTCGCGGCCTCCGCACGGAGCACGTGGCTCCGCGCGTGCTCCAGGGCCAAGGGGAAGGTTGCGAAGAGGTGCCGCTGGTCTCGCAGCGCGGCGATCACGCCGACGCTGCGCATGAGCGCCAGGTGGCGAGGCGGCACGCCCTTGATGAGCACGGTCACGCCCTGCCCCTCCAGGCTGCGGACGATCTCAGCCAGTGTGTTGGCACCGGTGGCATCCAACGTCCGCAGCTCGGAGAAGGCCAGGATGACGACCTCGATGTCACCCTCGGCCTGCACCTCGCTGCGCACCCGCTCAGCCGCGCCAAAGAACATCGACCCGGTGAGCCGGTAGACGGCGATCCGATCATCTCCGCGCCTCGCTTCGGAAGCGATCTCCTCCCGCCGCACTCCGCTGGTGCGGGCGACCGCGCGCAGCGCAAACACGGCAGCGACGGCGATCCCGAACTGGACCGCCTCAATGAGGTCGATCATGACGGTGATCGTCATCGTCAGGACCAGGACGAGTGCGTCGGAGCGGGTGCTGCGCAGGATCATGCGTGCCTCGGCCAACGGGATCATCCGGATCGCGGTGAGCATGAGCACGGCGGCAAGCGCCGCCATCGGAATGCGGGACACCGGGGCCGAAGCCAGATAGATCACGCCGAGGAGGAACAAGGAGTGGCTCAGCGCGGTCACCCGGGTGCGCGCGCCGGCGCGGACCGCCACCGCGGTGCGTGCGATCGCGCCGGTGGCCGGGATGCCACCGAACGCGCCGGAGGCGATGCAGGCCAGCCCCTGTCCGACCAGCTCCCGATCCGGGTTGTAGCGGGCGTCACCGGAAAGGTCGACGGCCACGCGCGCCGACAACAGCGACTCGATCGCGGACAGCGCCGCGACGGCGAGCGCTGCGGTGAGGACGGTCTGCAGCAAAGCCGGATCGACGCTGGGTAGGGAGGGAGCAGGCAGCGAGGAAGGGATCTCGCCGATGCGGGGCAGGGGAAGGTTGAGCAACTCAGCTGCCACCGTGACCAGCACGATCGCCGCCAACGAGGCCGGGATGCGCTCATCGAGGCGTGGCAACAGCAGCATCAGGGCGATCACCACAGCCACGGCTAGTAACGGCCATCCGGCCGCTGACCAGTCGGCGTCCAGCGCCGAATGGTAGGCCGCGACGACGGGTCTGGTGCCGAGCTGGCCGGTGGAGTCCAGCACCAGCGGCACCTGCTGGAGGAAGATGATGATGCCGATCCCAGCGGTGAAGCCAGCGATCACTGGCCAGGGCACGAGTCCGATGAGCTGGCCAAGCCTGAGCACCCCGGCCAGCAGGAGCATGAGACCCGCGAGGATGCCGACGAGCGCGATCGCTCCGACCCCGTGCTGGCCGACAATCGGGACCAGGACGACGGCCATGGCGCCGGTCGGGCCGGAGATCTGGACGTGGGAGCCGCCGAAGACCGCGGCAACAAGACCGGCGACGACGGCCGTGACCAGTCCGGCAGCTGCGCCCGCGCCAGAGCTGATGCCGAAGGCGAGCGCCAGGGGAAGCGCGATGATGCCGACGGTCGCACCCGCCACCAGGTCGGCCTTCCAGGTGTGCCGGAGGTCGACGTAGTCAGCGGCCTGGGGCAGGAGGTCGCGCAGGAAGGACAGGTGCAGGTTCACAGCTGGGCGGCCATCGCCAGCGTGCGCTGCTGGACGGCGAGGTGATCGAGCAGAAATCCGCGTGCCGCCAGGAGCAGACTCTCGATCTGCGGGTGGCTCACCTGGTAGGTCACGGCGTTGCCGCTGCGCGTGGAGGTGACGACATGATGTTGGCGGAGCACTCGCAGGTGCTGGGAGAGCAAGGAGGCCTCCAGGCCCAGCGTCTCCAGCAAGGAACTCACCGGGAGCGGCTCTCCGGCTGCGACGAGGAGCTCGAGGATCCGGATGCGTGCGGGGTGCGCGAGAGCCTTGAACAGGTTCGCCTTGATCTCGTAAAGCGGTGAATCGAGACCCGTTGCTGGTTCGATGGGGTCGTTCTCCCTGCGATGAAGACACGGTGGACGGTTGAGCGATTCATCATACCGTCATTCCTTGGTGGGATTTCCCCTCTGCCAACGGCCATGCCCTGTGCTCACTGCAGACTCAGCAAACAATCGCCATCTTCCCAGCAACTTCCCAGCCTTTGTCGAGATTGTGGTAGGCATGACCATGCCCCACGAGCCAGAGGCCACGCTGCTGATCGTCGAGGACGAGACCAACATCCGCGAGCTGCTGACGACGAGCCTGCGCTTCGCCGGGTTCACGGTGCACGCCGCGCCGGACGGGCGCAGCGCCCTCCAGCTGGCCGGCGAGAACGAGATCGACCTGGCCGTGATGGACATCATGTTGCCGGACATGGACGGCTTCACCGTCACCCGCAAGATGCGAGAGCGTGGCCAGGACCTGCCGATCGTCTTCCTCACCGCCCGCGACTCCCTGGACGACAAGATCAAGGGCCTCACGGTCGGTGGTGACGACTACGTCACCAAGCCGTTCAGCCTCGAGGAGGTCGTCGCCCGCATCCGCGCCGTCCTTCGCCGCACGCGGGTCGTCAGCGACGAGGACGACCACCTCCTACGCGTCGCAGACCTAGAGCTCGACGAGGACAGCCATGAGGTGCGTCGCGCGGGCAAGGTCATCGAGGTCTCCCCGACCGAGTTCAAACTGTTGCGATACCTCATGCTCAACCCGGGGCGCGTCCTGTCCAAGAGCCAGATCCTGGACCACGTCTGGGACTACGACTTCCGCGGCGAGATGAACATCGTCGAGTCCTACATCTCCTATCTGCGCCGCAAGATCGACGTGATCGGCGAGCCGCTCATCCACACCAAGCGCGGGGTCGGCTACGTCCTGAGGGCACCGCGCCCGGCCTGAGGGGCCACCAGCGCACGCTTCCGCACCGGTGAGCCTCCTCTCCAGCCTGCGCAGCACCTCCTACGAGCGGCTGCACAACCTCTCTCTGACCCGACGGCTCGTGGCCGTCGTGGTCCTGCTGGTGCTCGCTGCCTATCTGCTCACCACGTCGGTCTCGATCACGATGCTGCGTGGCTATCTGCTGGACCGCTCCGATGCCGACCTGCGGGCCTACATCACGCCGCTCGCGCAGCGCGCCTACGGCCAGATCTTGGAAGAGGCCACCGGGCAGCAGCCCAACCTCGATCATCAGGTCTTTGTCCCGCCCAACCCATACTTTGTGCTGTTCACGCCCGCCGAGGCCGATCGCTCTCCGACGAGCGTGATCCCGGCCAAGTTGCAGGTGAGCGAGCCAGCTCTCGCGCAGGTCCCGGTCGGGGACCCGCGCATCGGAGCGCCTTTCACGGTGCCTGGCGAGGATGGGGTGGGGTCCTGGCGGGTGCTGGCCTACCGGCTCACCGATACCACCGGCCTGGTCGGCGGCACGGTCGCCGTGGCGATCCCACTGACGGATGTCGACAGCACCGTGCGCCAGCTCGGCCTCCTGACGGTCGGCATCGGGCTGACGACTCTCCTGCTCGTGGGTGTGCTGGGCTGGTTCGCCGTCCGCCGCGCCTTCCGCCCGCTCACCCGCATCGAGGACACCGCCGCCGCGATCGCCGCGGGGGATCTGACCAGGAGGGTCCCTCCGCGGGGGACCAACGACGAGGTCGGCTCCCTGTCGGACTCGGTCAACCGCATGCTGTCGCAGATCGAGCACTCGTTTGCCGTCCGGGAGGGATCGGAGCAACGGATGCGCGACTTCGTCGCCGACGCCTCGCACGAGTTGCGCACCCCGCTGGCCACCGTCAAGGGGTATGCCGAGCTCTACCGTTTTGGTGCGGTCGCACCAGAGGACGTGGCAGGAGCGATGCGGCGGATCGAGAACGAAGCCAGCCGGATGGCGCGGCTGGTCGAGGACCTGCTCACCCTGACCAGACTTGATTCCAACCCGGCGATGTCACCGACCCGTGTAGATCTGACGGTGCTGGCCAACGACGTGGTGCAGGACGCGCAGGTCCGCTCGCCGCAGCGCGCGGTGACCTTGGTGCCACTCGACGACCCAGTGGTCCACAGCGCTCCGACCATCGTCACCGGCGAGGACGGCGCACTCCGCCAGGTGCTGACCAACCTGGTCGCGAACGCCCTGGCCCACACGCCGGAGGACTCCCCCGTCGAGGTCGCGCTCGGCACCGTAGGCGATGACGTCGTGATCGAGATCCGGGACCACGGGGCTGGGTTGGATCCCGCCACCGCCGAGCGCGTCTTCGAGCGGTTCTATCGGGCCGACAAGTCCCGCAGCCGAGACTCGGGCGGCACCGGGCTGGGACTGGCCATCGTCGCCGCCATCGTCGCGCGCCACCGTGGCAGCGTCCGTCATGTGCCCACTCCCGGCGGAGGCGCCACCTTCCGGCTGCACCTTCCTGCCGCGCGCCCGACGTCCCCAGCAAAGTCACAGCGCACACTCAGCAAACGCTGACCTGGATGCGGTGCACTAGATGACATGAGCACCTCACCCCAAGGACCAGAGCCCACCGACGACGCCTTGGGCCACGCCGAGCACACCGCACCGATCCACCCCCAGACCGAGGCGACCGCAGCCGTGCCCCCGCACCAAGGAAAGCGGAGTGGCCCACGCCGTCGTTGGGGTGACATTGCCGTCGCCAGCGTGCTCGCGGCAGCTCTCTCCTCGGGCGGCACCTACGCCGCGGTCCGGGCTGCGGACTCCGAGGCACCGGCCGCCGCGGTCAGCAACTCCTCCAACGCGGCCGTCCAGGGCAGCGTCGTCTCCCTTACCGGCGCACAGGACTGGGCCGCCATCGCCTCTTCGGTGACGCCAAGCGTCGTCTCCATCGACGTGGCCGGCCAGTCCGGGGTCGGGGCCGGCTCGGGTGTCATCTGGGACAACCAGGGCCATCTGGTCACCAACGCACACGTCGTCGAGGGCGCGCAGCAGCTCCGGGTCTTCCTGGCCGACGGACGCAGCTATAGCGGCAAAGTCGTCGGCACCGACGTCTCCACCGACCTGGCCGTCGTCAAGCTGGACAACGTCCCCGCCAACTTGACGCCGATCACGGTCGGCGACGACTCTGCACTACGGGTCGGCGACCCGGTCATGGCCGTCGGGAATCCGTTGGGGCTCTCGGGCACCGTCACCACCGGCATCGTCAGCGCGCTCGATCGCCCGGTCAGCACCCAGGGGGCCGCCACGCAGCAGGGCTCTCCCGCCTCCCAGGTAGTCACCAACGCGATCCAGACCTCAGCCGCCATCAACCCCGGCAACTCCGGCGGCGCGCTGGTCGACGGCGCGGGCCACCTGGTGGGCATCAACTCCTCGATCGCGGCCCTGCCTACTGCCGGCCAGAGCCAGCCCGGCTCCATCGGCATCGGGTTCGCCATCCCGTCCAACGAGGTCAAGCTCATCGCCGACCAGCTCATCGCCCACGGCAGCGCCCAGCATGCCTTCTTGGGGGTCGGTCTCAAGGACGGCGAGGCGACCGTCGACGGCGCGACCCTGACCGGCGCGCAGGTCCAGCAGGTCGAGGACAACTCCCCGGCCAAGGCCGCCGGATTGCAGGCAGGTGACCTTATCGTCGGCATCGACGGTGAGGCCGTGCCGTCCGCCACCGCCCTCGTCGGCCAGGTCCGCGAGCGCGGCGCCGGCAAGCAGGCCACCCTCTCCTACGTCCGCGACGGCCAGAAGGCAGAGGCCACCGTCACCCTCGCTACCCGACCCGACGAAGGCTGAGCGCCCTCGCCATACCGCTGCCGGAGCCGCAGGTCCGATGGCACCACAGACCGCCGCCCCGCCGGCAGGTAGTTTCCCCCCTTTGACTACCTGCCGCGGGGCGGCCCCACGTGCTCCCCGTCCCAGGCGATGCCTCACCCCTACCACTCCACTCCTCCACGCCCGGCGGACCCGGGTTGGTAGGTTGGCGACCACAGCGGCCGCGCCCTCGTGGCCCGTGGGCAAGGAGGCATGAGTTGAAGGTCCTGGTTCTGGGCGGCGACGGATTCTGCGGCTGGCCGGCATCCCTGCACCTGTCCGACCTTGGCCACGAGGTGACCATCGTCGACAACCTTTCTCGGCGACGGATCGACAAAGAGCTGGGCGCCTCCTCCCTGACCCCGATCACCAGCCCGCAGGAGCGGCTCGCCGCCTGGGAGGAGACTTCGGGCGAGACGATCGACTTCGTCGAGCTCGACATCGCGCAGCACTACGACGGTCTGCTCGACCTGCTCCGCACCGCAGCGCCCGACGCGATCGTCCACTTCGCCGAACAGCGCTCGGCTCCCTACTCGATGAAGTCTGCGACCCACAAGCGCTACACCATCGACAACAACACCAACGCCACTCACAACCTGCTGTGCGCGCTCGTCGAGTCCGGCATCGACACCCACCTCGTGCACCTGGGCACCATGGGCGTCTACGGCTATGGCACCGCCGGTATGTCGATCCCCGAGGGCTACCTCGACGTCGAGTTGGTCGGCGACGAGGGTGAGCGGATCAGCCAACAGATCCTTTATCCCACCAACCCGGGCTCCGTCTATCACCTGACCAAGTGCCTGGACCAGCAGCTGTTCGCTTATTACGCCAAGAACGACGCGCTGCGGATCACCGACCTGCACCAGGGCATCATCTGGGGCACGCACACCGAGCAGACGCTGCGGGACGAACGGCTGATCAACCGGTTCGACTACGACGGCGACTACGGGACCGTGCTCAACCGCTTCCTCATGCAGGCCGCGGTGGGCTATCCGCTCACGGTGCACGGCACCGGGGGGCAGACCCGCGCCTTCATCCACATCCGCGACATGGTGCGCTGCGTGGAGCTGGCCTTGCAGAACCCGCCCGCCGCCGGCGAACGCGTCAAAATCTTCAACCAGACCACCGAGAGCCACCGCGTCCGCGACCTCGCGGAGCTGATCTGCCGCATCAGCGGCGCCCAGATCGAAAACGTCCCCAACCCGCGCCACGAGTCGCCCGAGAATGAGCTCTCCGTGCGTCGAGAGGCCTTCCTTGACCTCGGGCTCGAGCCGACGCGCCTCTCGGAAGGCCTGCTGATGGAGATCGAGCAGGTAGCCAGCCGCTACGCCCACCGAGCCGACCTCGAGAAGATCCCGTGCACCTCGGTCTGGACCAAGGACCAGCAGCCTGGTGTGCCCGCCTCCCGCGCACCGGAGGCGCACGACTCCCCCGCCGAGCAGCCCGCCTAGGCGAGCGGTCAGCCCCGGCGGAAGCCTCTCCCTACCCCGACTCACCAAAGCTGCCTGCATGCGCATCGCGCTCTTCACCGAGGTCTTCCTGCCCAAGGTCGATGGCGTCGTCACACGGGTCACCAAGACCCTGGACCAGCTCGCCGATCTGGGGCACACGGCGCTCGTCTTCGCGCCCGGGGACCCCCCCGCCAGCCATGGCCCGCATCGCGTCGTCGCGGTCCGGTCGGTCTCCTTCCGGCCGTGGTATCCCGAGGTCATGGTCGGGCTGCCCACCCCCCGGATCGCGCGCGAGATGCACGACTTCGCGCCGGACCTCGTGCACGCCGTCAACCCGGTCTGGCTCGCGGCCTACGGCGTCATCTCCGCCCGTCGCCGCCATCTGCCACTGCTCGCCAGCTTTCACACCGACGTGCCGTCCTACACGACCCGTCTGGGGTTGTCGGCGCTGAGGGCACCTTCGCAGGCGTGGATCACCGGGATGCACAACCAGGCCGAGGTCAACCTGTGCACCTCCGCGCAGATGGTGCAGCGGGCGCGTGAGGTCGGGATCCGGTCGGTAGACCTGTGGCCCAAAGCGGTGGACACGGTCGCCTACCACCCCTCCAGGCGCACCGCAGCGATGCGGGACCGGCTCACCGCCGGGCACCCAGACGCCCCGCTCGTCCTCTACGTCGGTCGGTTGTCGCCGGAGAAGGACCTGGCTGCACTGGTCGAGCCGATCCGCGCCTTGAGCAGGTATGGCGTGCGCCTCGCGCTGGTCGGGTCGGGCCCGGGCAGGCGGGAGTTGGAGCGGCGCTTCGCTGGCACCCCCACGGTGTTCACCGGCTACCTCGCCGGCCAGGACCTGGCCGCTGCCTACGCGTCGGCGGATGTCTTCGCCTTCCCTTCCACGACCGAGACGCTGGGGCTGGTGGCCCTGGAGTCGATGGCTTCCGGCGTGCCCGTCGTCGGTGCCGACGCCGGCGGGATCCCGTTCGTCATCGACGACGGGCGCACCGGCTATCTCGTGCCCCCCGGAAATGCCGACGCCCTCACCGACCGGATCAAGCGGCTCGTCGACGACCCAGAGCTGCGGTCGCGCATGGGCGCGGCCGCCCGAGCGGACGCGCAGGAGCACTCGTGGCGGGCCGCCACCGAGTCCCTCGTGACCTCATACCAGCTCGCGGTAGAGCGGCACCGCGAGACCA
>NZ_JAUNVI010000048.1:8585-21489 GCF_030537745.1 Ornithinimicrobium sp.
ACCGAGTCCCTCGTGACCTCATACCAGCTCGCGGTAGAGCGGCACCGCGAGACCAGACCCGTGGCCAGGATCTTTCGGGCCCGCCACGCCAGCTCCTCCGGTGGCCAGGGGTGAGCAACCTCGCCCCCGCAGCGGCCCCCATGACTCGCGTGCCAAGGTGCGATGGCCCTCTATCGCGCCAGCCCGGGCGAACCGATGGGTATGGTGCGAGGCCGACGGTTCGGCGTCGAAGGCGGCAGCTGTCGTCCTGACCCGGGCCGTCAGCGGCCTGACCGTGGTCCACGCCCAGGCCCTCCCCGCTGCTCTGACCGGCCCAGAGCAGGCACCACGGCTCGCACCCGGCAGTGGCACGGCATACGGTGGAGCCAACGACTCGACCCGCCACCACCAGGAGTGAAACCCATGCATGTGACGCACCTCCCGATCCGGCTCGCCACCGGCGCCTACATCCTCAACTCCGGCATCGGCAAGCTGAAGGCAACCCCCGAGACGGAGGAGGCGCTGCACAGCTGGACCTCGAGCGTCTACCCGATGTTCAAGGACATGAAGGCTGGCGACTTCACCCGTCTGCTCGCCTACGGAGAGATCGGGCTGGGCGCGGCGCTGCTGCTGCCGACGGTGCCCTCTGTGGTGGCGGGGTCGGCCCTTGCTGCCTTCGGCGCCGGCCTCACCGGCCTCTACCTCAAGACCCCCGGCATGACCCAGTCCGATGGCATCCGACCCACCGAGAAGGGCGTCCCCTTCGCTAAGGACGCCTGGCTCGTCGGCGCCGGCCTGACGCTGGCGATGCAGTCCTTCCTCTCCGGCACCAAGCATGCGGCCGAGGCCGTGGCCGACGGGGTCGCGGGCGCGGCCGGGTCCGTCGCCTCCGGGGTCAGCGGTGCGGCCGGGTCCGTCGCGTCCGGGGTCAGCGACGCCGCGAGCTCGGTGGCTTCAGGCCTGACCGGAGCCGTGGGCAGCGCGGTCGGCTCCGGTTCGAGCAAGGCCAGCAGCGGCGTCAAGGGGCTGCTCCACAGCGCGCACGACGCCCGCGAGGAGCTGGCCGACGCCCTCGCGGACCTCGCGGAGTCGCTCGTCAAGCGCTAGGACTCCGCGCTAGGTGCCGAAATGATGGACTCGGGTCTGGGCGAGCCGCTGCTTGACCGGTGGCTCGCCGATGCCGCTCTGCTCGCCCCCGAGGCAGGGCCTGACCTCTGGCTGGCCGAGGGCTCCCTGCTGCTTCGTGGCTGGGGCGAGCCGCATCGCCGCTATCACACGGTCGAGCATCTGATGGAGGTGCTGGCGGCGGTGGACGAGCTGGCGAGCAGCACGGCGCTCTGCCCTGACGACTCCTTGTTGGCCCGCACCATCGGTTGGTACCACGACCTGTCCTACGATCCACGCGCTGCTGCTGGGAGCAATGAGCACCGCAGCGCGACGATGGCTCGCGACCACCTGCATCGGCTCGGCGTCGACCTTGACGTGATCGACGTCGTCGAGGCCGGGGTGCTCATGACGGTGGACCACCAGGTGGGCGGCGACCCTCTCCAGACCGTGGTCCTCGACGTCTTCCACGACGCCGACCTATGGATACTGTCGGCGCCCGCAGCACGGTACGCCACCTATTGTCAGCAGGTGCGGCAAGAGTATGCCCATGTCCCTGACGACCTCTTCCGGGTCGGCAGGCTGGCCGTCCTGACGCCGTTCCTGACGCGAGAGCGCCTCTACCGCACCGATCACGCTCATCACGCCTGGACCGACCGGGCCAGGGCCAATGTCAGTCGCGAGGTGGAGGTCTTGGGCGCGAGCGCGACCTAGGAGGTCTCCCACCACCATTGCACGATCGGCCACCACGGCGCCCTGCCGCTGAGATGCTCCGCCTCTTCCCGGCTGAACCATCCGGCCTCGAGCACGTCGTCCAGGTCAGGTCGGAGCGTGGGGAGAGTCCCAGCGACCTCCACCACGGTCGCGAACACCTGGAGATGGTTGACCCCCGTGGTGAACGGCCTCGGGTCGGGACCCTCGGGGATCGTGATCCGCTCATAGCCGACCGGCGACAGCGACCTCGGGTCGAGCAGCAGCCCGGTCTCCTCCGCAACCTCTCGCACCGCGGTCTCGCGCACGCTCTCCCCCGCGTCGCGTTTGCCTCCCGGCGGGGCCCACCCCGGCCGGCTCGCGTTGCGGACCATCGCCATCTGGGTCCGGGCGAGGACCAGCACCACTGCCGCGCCTGCCTCGGGGCGCTCGATCGTGGAGGCGACGACGTCGAGGGTATGCGGAGCCTTCGTCGCCGTCGACAGTCCGTTCGCGACCCGCGCCAGCGGATGCTCACCCCTGCGCTTGCGAAAACGCATCCCGCTGTCTCGAAGCAGCCGGGCGAGCTCGGTCCCACCCACCGGCACCGCGCCAGCGGCGACGACCTCCTCATACCTCTCCTGCGGCAGGTCGTAGTGGTCTCCTTCGAAGGAGCGCTCCGGCACCCCGACCCGGCGGGCGAACTCGTGCAGCTCGTCCACGGAGGAGTCGCTGATGAGGTGCGACCACAGGCGGCCGTGCGCCGGCCACAGCGGGGGGTCGACGAAGAGACTCACGCGCTCGACCCTACTCCCGAGAGCGGCTCGCTCCAGAGAGATCCGGCCGTCTACCACCTGTGGATAACTTCGGCGCAGCACGGCGCGGCTCCCCTAGCGTCGTCAGCATCACCAACACCGGTGGCGGCCTCGCCACCGTCAACAGGGAGGGACCCCATGACCAACACCTTTGCCGTCGACACGGCCCGGATCGCGGCCGCTTCAGGCGACATCGAGCGGATCGCGGCCACGATCGAGTCCGAGGTGCGCGCGATGATGGCCAAGCTCGTCGGCCTGAACGACTGCTGGCAGGGCGCGGCTTCCGCCAACTTCCAGTCCGTGACCCAGGACTGGAGCGGCACGCAGGAGCGGATCCGCGCCTCGCTTCAGCAGATCTCACTGACCCTGCGCACCGCTGGTCAGGACTACGAGCTGGTCGAGCAGGCCAACCGGATGCGTTTCACGCCCGCCTGAGGCGAGGCTACGCGGAGCCGGCAGGCATGCCAGCGGGGCGGCCCCTCGTGAGAGAGACCGCCCCGCTGGTGGTGTTCCACCCGCGAGAAACGCGGGCGTGCTTGCTCCGATCCGGGGGGATCAGAAGTCCATGCCACCCATGCCACCGTCGCCGCCGCCCGGCATGGCCGGGGTCTTCTCCGGCTTGTCGGCGATGACTGCCTCGGTGGTCAGGAAGAGAGCCGCGATGGAGGCGGCGTTCTGCAGCGCAGAACGGGTCACCTTCACCGGGTCGGCGATGCCGAAGCCCAGCATGTCGCCATACTCCCCGTTGGCCGCGTTGAGGCCCTGTCCAGCAGGAAGGTTGCGCACCTTCTCCGCGACAACGCCACCTTCCAGGCCGGCGTTGATAGCGATCTGCTTCAGCGGAGCCTCGACCGCGACCTTGACGATGTTGGCGCCAGTGGCCTCGTCGTCGGTCAGGTTGAGAGCCTCGAAGGCCTTGGAGGCCTGGATGAGGGCGACGCCACCGCCGGGCACGATGCCCTCCTCGACGGCTGCCTTCGCGTTGCGGACGGCGTCCTCGATGCGGTGCTTGCGCTCCTTGAGCTCGACCTCGGTCGCCGCGCCCGCCTTGATGACGGCCACGCCACCGGCCAGCTTGGCCAGACGCTCCTGCAGCTTCTCGCGGTCGTAGTCGGAGTCGCTGTTCTCGATCTCGGCACGGATCTGGGAGACGCGACCGGCGATCTGGTCGGCGTCGCCGCCGCCCTCGACGATCGTGGTCTCGTCCTTGGTGACGACGACCTTGCGGGCGGTGCCCAGCAGGTCGATCTCGGCGGTCTCCAGCTTGAGGCCGACCTCTTCGGAGATGACCTGGCCACCGGTGAGGATGGCGATGTCGGCCAGCATGGCCTTGCGACGGTCACCAAAGCCTGGCGCCTTGACGGCCACCGACTTGAAGTTGCCACGGATCTTGTTGACGACGAGGGTGGCCAGGGCTTCGCCCTCGACGTCCTCGGCGATGATCGCCAGCGGCTTGCCGGACTGCATGACCTTCTCCAGGACCGGAAGCAGGTCCTTGACCGCCGAGATCTTGGAGTTGACGACCAGCACGTAGGCGTCCTCCAGGACAGCCTCCATGCGCTCGGTGTCGGACACGAAGTAGGGCGAGATGTAGCCCTTGTCGAAGCGCATGCCCTCGGTGAGCTCAAGCTCCAGACCGAAGGTGTTGGACTCCTCGACGGTGATGACGCCTTCGTTGCCGACCTTGTCCATGGCCTCGGCGATCATCTCGCCGATCTCGGTGTCGCCCGCGGAGATGGACGCGGACTGCGCGATCTGCTCCTTGGTCTCAACCGGCTTGGCCATGCGCAGCAGCTCGTCGTTGACCGCCTGGACGGCGACCTCGATGCCGCGCTTGAGTGCCATCGGGTTGGCGCCTGCGGCCACATTGCGCAGGCCCTCGCGGACCATGGCCTGGGCCAGGACGGTGGCCGTCGTCGTGCCGTCACCGGCGACGTCGTCGGTCTTCTTGGCGACCTCCTTGACCAGCTCGGCGCCGATCTTCTCGTAGGGTTCTTCGAGCTCGATCTCCTTGGCGATGCTCACACCATCGTTGGTGATGGTGGGGGCGCCCCACTTCTTCTCGAGCACGACGTTGCGGCCCTTCGGGCCTAGGGTCACCTTGACGGCGTCGGCAAGGGTGTTCATACCCTTTTCCAAGCCGCGGCGAGCCTCCTCGTCGAATGCAATCATCTTGGCCATTCGGGTGGTTCCTCCACACGCTGATGGGCGGATGACCGGAGCGTCGCCCGCGACGGACGAGCCGGACGCACGGGGCTCACGTCGCCCCGCTGCCCGACCCTCGACACTACCGGTCGGTTGCTGGCACTCTCAAGGTGAGAGTGCTAAGTCCATCATGAGCACTCGACCCCCTCGAGTGCAAATGCCAGCGCGTCGGCGGCCCGTCAAACTCCCCGACGGTCGCCGGTCACTGGGTCGTCAGCTGCGCAGTTCGAGGGCACGGACCGCGGCGTCGCGCAGCGTCTCCTGCACCATGCCGAGCCCTCGACCTGCCGTCATCAAGGCATCTACCCCCAGGGCCCCAGCCAGGAGCGCCTCCTCCATCCGCTCGGCGAGCTGCGCGAGCACGGCAGCCTCCTGCTCGACATACGCCAGGTCGACGACGGCACCGTGCCCAGGCACCCAGATGTCCGCGAGTGCTGCGGCAGGCTTGCTCATGAGCGCGCGCAACGTGTCCGCCCACTCCAGCGGGAACGAATCCTCCATGTGCGGGTCGGCTCCCTCTTCGACCAGGTCTCCGGCGAAGACGACCTCTGCGTCAGGCACCGCGACGGCAAGGTCGTGGTCCGTGTGACCGCGTCCGGCATAGAGCAGCTCGACGCGGCGACCGCCGAGGTCGATCTCGGTGTCGCTGTCCACGACATAGAAGGGCAGCACGATCTCGGTGGTCTCGATGTCTCGGGCGATCTCCGGGCGGTCGGTGTCGCGCATGTGCGCCACGATCTGTGCACGCTGCGACTCTCCCGTGCGGATCAGATCCTCGAGCATGAGCGTGTGGGCATAGATCTGGCTGTCCCGGAACGCGGAGTTGCCGAAGCAGTGGTCGTAATGCGCATGGGTGTTGACCACGACCAGCTCCAGGTCGGTCAGCTCGCGCACCGCGGCGAGCAACTCCTCCCCGTGCTGGTGATAGCTGCGGGTGTCGATGACCAGCGCACGTCGCTGCCCGATGACCAGGCCACAGTTGAGGTTGAGCTCCTCGTGCCGACGAACGTGGACCCCCGGCGCGACCTCGACCCACCTCACCTCAGTCATGGCCCCACCCTATCCGCCAGGTATGGCGCGTCCGCCGCCCGGCGCCCTGGCGCAGGGACCGGCGTCACGACAGGCCGGTGATTGTCCCGTCCTCGGAGATGTCCATCCCCACGGCTGCCGGCACCCGGGGCAGGCCGGGCATGCGCAGGATCTCGCCGGTCAGGGCGACGACGAAGCCAGCACCGGCGTTCACGGCCAGGTCGCGAACGGTGATCCGGAAGCCTCGAGGGGCGCCGAGCAGGGTGGGGTCGTCGGAGAAGGAGTATTGCGTCTTCGCCATACAGACCGGCAGTCCACCGTGGCCCTGCGACTCGAGCTCGCTGAGCTGCTTGAGCGCGGGCTGGGTGAAATCGACGCCGTCGGCGCGGTAGACCTCGCGCGCGACCGTCTCGATCTTGGTCCGCAGGTCGTCCGCGGCGTCGTAGAGGGGTCGGTAGTCGCTGGGCTGCTCGCACAGCTCCACGACGGCGCGCGCCAGGTCCTCGCCGCCGGCACCACCCTGGGCGAAGACGTCTGCGACCACGACCTCGACCCCCGCCGCGGCGCACCGGGCCCTGATGAGCTCCAGCTCGGCCTCGGTGTCCGTGGGGAACTTGTTGATGGCCACGAGCGCGGGGACGCCAAACTTGCGGACGTTCTCGACGTGCTGCTCCAGGTTGACGAGGCCCGCCTTGAGCGCGTCGAGGTCCTCCTGCGTGAGTTGTTTCTTGTCCATACCGCCGTTGAGCTTGAGCGCCCGCACGGTGGCGACGATGACCGTGCCGTCCGGTCGGAAGTCACCTGCCGGGGCGACGATGTCGAAGAACTTCTCCGCACCCAGGTCCGCCCCGAAGCCAGCCTCGGTGACCACATAGTCGGCCAGCTTCAGCGCCGTCTTGGTGGCCAGGATGGAGTTGTTGCCGTGGGCGATGTTGGCAAACGGCCCCCCGTGAATGATCGCGGGCGTGTTCTCCAGCGTCTGCACGAGGTTGGGCCGGATGGCATCCTTCATCAGCATCGCCATCGCGCCGGTCGCCTGCAGGTCGGTAGCCGTGACGGCCTCGCCGGTGTAGGTATAGCCGACGATCATGCGACCAAACCGCTCCTTGAGGTCCTGGATCCCAGTAGCCAGGCAGAGCGCGGCCATGATCTCACTGGCCACGGTGATCTCGAAGCCGCTCTCGCGCACGACGCCGTCACTGCGTTTGCCGAGACCGACGACGATGTTGCGCAGGGCCCGGTCGTTCATGTCGAGGACACGCTTCCAGGTGATCCGCTTGGGGTCGAGTTGCAGCGGGTTGCCCTGGTGGAGGCTGTTATCGAGCAGCGCGCTGAGCAGGTTATGCGTGGAGGTGATCGCGTGGAAGTCACCCGTGAAGTGCAGGTTGATGTCATCCATCGGCACGACCTGCGCGTAGCCGCCTCCGGCCGCGCCGCCCTTCATCCCGAAGCAGGGGCCGAGCGAGGGCTCGCGCAGCGTGGTCATCGCCTTGACACCGATCCGGTTCAGCGCCATCGAGAGCCCGACGTTGATGGTCGTCTTGCCCTCGCCCGCGGCCGTCGGGTTGATCCCCGTGCAGAGGATAAGTTTGCCGTCGGGCTTGTCCGCTAGCCGGTGCAGCACGTCGAGGGAGATCTTGGCCTTGTCGTGGCCATACGGTGAGTAATCCTCCGTGCTCAGACCGAGGTCGGCGGCAATCTCGCTGATCGGCTTGAGCGTGGCGGACTGGGCGATCTGCACATCGGACTTCACGAACGGGCCTCCTGGGACGGTGATCGGGACCGTCATGGGCCCGATGGCGTCACGCTACCGAGGATTGTCGCGCAGGTGGGGGTCGGGGTCTGGCCTAGGCCAGGAGTGAGATCAGAGCTCGATGCCGAGGCGGCGCGCCGAGCGGCTGCGCTGACGTCGGGCACGCTGCCGACGGAGCCGCTTGATCAGCATCGGGTCGTGCGCGAGGGCATCCTCGCTGTCGATGAGCTGGTTGAGGAGCTGGTAGTAGCGGGTGGGGCTCAGGTCGAAAAGGTCCTTCACGGCCTGCTCCTTGGACCCGGCGTACTTCCACCACTGGTGCTCGAAGTCGAGAATCTCGCGATCACGGTCGGTGAGGGAGGTCGCTGTCTCAGCGTGGTTCATCGACGCAAGGCCCACGGACTACTTCCTCTCATCCCACAGATTTCTACCCACTCATGGGGAAGTCTACGACATCAGACTTACACGCGTGTCATTTGCGGCGGGGCGGGTCCTGGGCAGGGCGACGTCATACCCTTGCGGGGTGCCCGATCCCACCCCGCTGACCAGCCTCGTGCACCCGACCTGGGCCCAGGCGCTGGCGCCGGTGGAAGGCACCGTCAAGCGACTGGGCGATTTCCTGCGGGCAGAGGTCGCGGCGGGACGAGGCTATCTGCCCGCCGGCGAGCACGTGCTGCGTGTCTTCGACCGGCCGCTGGACGAGGTGCGGGTGCTCATCGTCGGCCAGGACCCCTACCCCACGGTCGGGCACGCGATCGGTCTGAGCTTTGCGGTGGCACCGCAGGTGCGCCCGATCCCGCGCAGCCTCCAGAACATCTACACCGAGCTCGTCGACGACCTCGCCGTCGACCGGCCCTCGACGGGCGACCTCACCCCCTGGGCCGAGCGGGGCGTCATGCTGCTCAACCGTGTCCTGACCGTCCGTCCCGGCACGCCGGCGAGCCACCGTGGACGCGGCTGGGAGGAGATCACAGACCTGGCCATCGACACCCTGGTCCGTCGCGGCGGCGCGCTCGTGGCGATCCTGTGGGGACGGGACGCGCGCAACCTCGCCTCCAGGCTCGGGGACGTGCCCCGGATCGAGAGCGCCCACCCCTCTCCGCTGTCCGCGAGGACCGGCTTCTTCGGGAGCAAGCCGTTCAGTCGCGCCAACGAGCTGTTGGTCCGGCAAGGCGCCGCACCGATCGACTGGAGGTTGCCGTGATGGATCGACGGTCCGGAAGCATCCACCCGCTCCCCCGCGACTGGACGCGGTATGTCGCGATCGGCGACTCGTTCACGGAAGGGATGAGCGACCTTGACCCGCAGCGACCAGGCTCCTATGTCGGCTGGGCCGACCGGCTCTCGAGCCTCCTCGCTCCCCACGTCGAGGAGTTCTCCTACGCCAACCTGGCGGTCCGCGGACGCAAGTTGGCGGATGTGGCCGGTCCACAGCTGGAAGCGGCCCTCGCGCTCCAACCCGAGCTGGTGAGCATCGTCGGCGGTGGCAACGACATCCTGCGCCCGAAGGCAGATGTCGACGCATTGGCCGCGCAGCTGGAGGCCGCGGTCGCCCGGATCCGCGCGACCGGGGCTGACGTGCTGATGGCGACCCCCACCGATCCTGCCGGCGCGCCCATCATCGGCCGGACCCGTGGCCGCGCCGCGACGTATGTCGCGCACCTCTGGTCGATCGCCCAACGTCACGATTGCTATGTCCTCAACCTGTGGGGCTGCGACTTCCTCCATGACTGGCGGATGTGGGCCGAGGACCGGCTCCACCTGACGCCGGAAGGACACCGGCGGATCGCGCTCGCGGCCTACTCCGCGCTCGGTCACGATCCTGCTGATGCGCAGTGGCAGGTGCCACTGCCGCCCCAGGCTCCGGCAGGGGCGCTCGCGACGGCCCGGGAGACGGCTGCGTGGGCCAAGGAGTATGGCGCGCCCTGGGTCCAGCGGCGCCTGCAGGGCCGCTCCAGCGGCGACCACCTCAGCGCCAAGCGCCCGGCCCTGACCCGAGTCGACCCACCTGGCCCTCCACGTACTTAAGTACTCGACCCCACCAGCGACCGGACGGTCGGTGCGGACACTCCGGACGGTCGGCGAGGACGGACCGGACGGTCGGCAAAGACACTCCACTCGCTTGCCTCCACGCATTTGCGTCTATATCATCTTGTTTATGACGTATCTGCGAGTTTCTGAGGCGGCTGACCTTCTCGGCGTCTCTCCCGACACCGTGAGACGCGCCATCGATTCGGGGAGGCTGATCGGCTCCAAGGGCGAGGGGGGTCGCACGGTCGTCGATGCCGCTGGCGTGGCGGCGATGGCCAAAGAGGACTCCCACACGGCCGCCATCGGCACCGTTGGCACGTCCTCACCCCGAAACCGGATGCGGGGCATCGTGACCCGCATCCTCAGCGACACCGTGATGTCACAGGTCGATGTCCAGGCCGGCCCTTTCCGGCTCGTCGCCCTGCTCTCGACGGAGGCTGTCCAAGAGATGGGGCTGCAGAACGGCTCGGTCGTGGTCGCGTCGGTCAAAGCGACCCACATGACTCTGGGAGTGCCCGCATGATCCGCCGAGCCAGCATTCCCCATACCCCGGTCGTCATCGCCGTCAGCGTGCTCAGCCTGCTGGCGGTGACCGCTTGCACCGGCACCCCCGACGTCTCCGTCGGCGCCGGTGCGACCTCTGCGTCAACCGCGCGGGGTGGCGACGTCCTCACGGTGCTAGCCGCGGCGTCGCTGACCGACGTCTTCGAGCAGATCGCGACCGACTTCGAGGCGGACCACGACGGCGTCGACGTGCAGTTCAGCTTTGCGGCAAGCTCGGCGATCGTCGCTCAGGTCAACGAGGGCGCACCGGCGGACGTGATCGCGCTGGCCGGCCAGGGATCGTTAGAGCCCCTAGAGCGAGAGCACCGCAAGAGCGAGCCGGTGGTCTTCACGACCAACTCGCTGCAGATCGCCGTGCCGCCGGACAACCCTGCCAATATCAGCGACTTGGCAGACCTCGTCGGCACGGATCTGATCCTCGTCGTCTGCGAGAAGGAGGTGCCCTGCGGCAGCGCCGCCCAGAAGCTGTGGGAGAAAAACTCGCTGACGCCCACCATCGCCTCCTACGAGAAGGATGTCCGCGCCACCTTGACCAAGGTCGAGCTCGGTGAGGCCGACGCCGGCCTCGTCTATCGCACCGACATCACCGAGGCCGGCTCCCGCGTGCTCGGCATCGAGATCCCGGCCGAGCAGAACGTCATCAACTCCTACCCCATCCTCACCGTCTCAGAGGCCGCGTTGGCCCAGGCATTCGTCGAAGAGGTCCTGTCCGAGAGAGGCCAAGCACACCTGGGCGACGCAGGATTCGTCAGCCCGTGACTCGCGCCTGGTCGCTACGGGTCCCTGCAGCGATCGGCATCGCGTTCATCGTCCTGCCGTTGATCGCGCTGCTGGCTCGCGCGGACTGGGCCAACCTCGCCACCCACCTGGCTGCGCCGGTGGTCGGCCAGTCGCTGCGGCTGTCCGCGATCACCACCACCGCGACGATGGTGGTCGTCTGGACGCTCGGCACGCCGTTGGCCTGGCTGCTGGCCCGCTCCGACCACGCCCTGATGGGCTGGGCGCGGGCGCTCATCACGGTGCCGATGGTGCTGCCTCCGGTCGTCGGCGGCGTGGCGCTGCTGATGGCCTATGGCCGCCGCGGCATGATCGGCGGCTGGTTGGACGCGACCTTCGGCATCACGATCCCGTTCACCACGGTGGCCGTGGTGATGGCCGAGATCTTCGTGGCGATGCCCTTTTATGTCGTCTCCGTCGAAGGGTCGATGCGCAGCCTGGACCGCCGTTTTGACGGCATCGCCGCGACGCTGGGCGCCGGTCCGACCCGCACGTTCTACACGGTCGTGATCCCGATGGTGCTGCCGGGCATCGCCGCGGGCTCGGCGCTGGCGTGGGCCCGGGCGCTGGGCGAGTTCGGCGCGACCATCACCTTTGCCGGCAACTTCCCCGGGCGCACGCAGACGGCACCCTTGGGCGTATACGCCGCGCTCGAGCGGGACCCGCAGGCCGCGATCGCGCTGTCGCTGGTCATGCTCGCGGTGAGCGTCCTGGTGCTTGGACTGTTGCGGACCCGGTGGCTGCGGTGAGGGCCGGCATGGAGAGCGCGGCGCTTAAGTCGGCAGGCGGGCGGCCGGGACACCCAGCCTCACTATCCCCCTCGCTCGACGTCCACCTGGTGGTCGACCGTGGCGACTTCCACCTCGACCTCACCCTCCCAGCGCTGCGCGGCGTGACCGCGCTTCTGGGTCCCAACGGATCAGGCAAGACCACTGCGCTGACGGCGGTCGCGGGGCTGCTGCGGCTCACCTCCGGGCATGTCATCGCCAGCGCTGCGACGCCCGCGGTGTGGGCCGACGCCTCCCGCGGGCTCCATCTGCCCGTCGACCGGCGCAGCGTCGGTATGGTGCTCGCCGACCCCCTCCTCTTTCCCCACCTCACCCTGCTCGACAACGTCGCCTACGGACCACGATCTCGAGGGATGACCAGGCGTGCCGCCCGCGCCCGCGCCAGCGCCGAGCTCGCCCGGGTGGGACTGGCAGAGTTGGCCGGCCGCGCACCTGACCAGGTCTCCTCTGGCCAAGCACAGCGGGCCGCTCTGGCGCGGGCGTTGGCCACCGATCCGGCAGTGCTGCTGCTGGACGAGCCGCTCTCCGCGCTCGACCCCCAGACCCGCTCGACGACCCGCGCTGATCTGTCGGCACGGCTGCGGGAGTATGCCGGAGTGACGGTGATCGTCACCCACGACGCTCTTGATGCCCTGACCTTGGGGGACCACCTCGTCTTCCTCGAAGGGGGACGCGCCGTCCAGTCGGGCACTCCGGCTGAGGTGATCGCCCGGCCTCGCTCGCCCTATGTGGCCGGGATCGTCGGGCTCAACCTCCTGCCCGGCACGCTGCTCCCGCCTCAGGAGCTTCAGACCTCCACCTCCGCTGCGCCACCGCGGGTCCTCGACCTGGGGGGCGGCCAGCGGCTGGTGGTCGCGGACCTGCCCGAAGGGTCTCGTCCGGGGGATGCGGTCTTCGCAACGATCAACCCGGAAGCGGTCACCCTCTATACGCAACGACCAGCCGCCTCGGCCCGCAACCTGTGGCAGTTGGAGGTCGGTGCGGTCACCGTGACGGGTCAGCGTGCCCGTGTCCGGTGCGCGTTCCCGGGTCCAACCAAGGCCGAGCTCGTGGCAGAGGTCACCCTGCGCGCCGTCGCCGAGCTCCATATCGTCGCTGGTCAGCGGCTGTGGGCCAGCGTCAAGGCGACCGAGATCCACACCTACCCCGCCTGACCGGGCGGTCCCCCG
>NZ_JAUNVI010000120.1 GCF_030537745.1 Ornithinimicrobium sp.
CTGGCAGACAGGGTGCGGCGCACCCGCTGCTGGTAGTAGTCGGGCAACCGCTCCAGGGCCAGGTCGGTCTGCTGAGATGGGCTGCCCAGTGCGACCGGACCGAGGTCTTGGGCCAGGCCCCGATAGATCGTGACCATGCCGTCCTGCTCGCCGACGTAGTACTGCGTCTGGCTCCAGCCCCACGCAAACCAGCCCACGGCTGCGAGCACCGCGAGCACGCCGGCGGTCGCGAGGATCCGCCGCAGCCAGATCAACGCGGGATGGGTGGGGCCTTCCTCGGCCAGGACTGGGCCGTCGTGGGCCGGGGTGTGCCCCGCTGCCTCGCGGGAGAGCATCGCCGCCTTCTCGGCGGCGGTGGGCGAGGCGCTGCCGCGGCGGCCCCGTCGTTCGCTCGCGGCCCCCACCACCTGCGCCTTGGTCGTCCCGTCGCCGGAGGACACGGCGTCGGCGACGATGACGGTCACGTTGTCGCGGGTGGAGGCCCGCAGTGCGAGATCGATCAGCTGGTCGGCGACCTGGCCGGGGGTGCGGTCGGTCTGGGACAAGATCTCGCCGACCGTCTCCTCGGCGGCATAGTCGGTCAAACCGTCGCTACAGATCAGGAGCCGGTCACCCAGGCTCAGCTCGCGCAGCGACAGGTCGGGGTAGTCCTCGGGGCGGCCGGTAAAGACGCGGGTGACCAGGGAGCGCTGCGGGTGGTGCAGCGCCTCCTCCTTGCCGATCCTGCCCTCGTCGAGCAGCTTCTGGACAAAGCTGTGGTCCTTGGTGATCTGGGTGAGACGCCCAGCGCGCAACAGGTAGGCACGGGAGTCGCCAATGTTGGCGACGGCCAGCTTGGACCCGGCGCGCAGCATCGCGATGCAGGTGGTGCCCATACCGTCGGAGTCGGGATAGACGTCCATCACGTCCGCGAGCCGGTTGTTGGCCTCCTCCAACGCCCTCTCCAGGATGTCGAGCGCATCGTCGGCGCCGTGCGACTCCCCGTCCAGGTGGGCCAGCTCGCCGACCACCAACGAGGACGCGACGTCCCCCGCGGCATGTCCGCCCATCCCGTCGCAGAGCACCAGCAGCTCCGGCCCCGCATAGGCGGAGTCCTCGTTGCGGGACTTGCTGCCCAGCCCGACGTCGGAGCGGGCGGCGTAGCGCAGGGAGACGGGCATGGTCAGCGTCGCAGTTCGATGACGGTCTGGCCGATCCGGATCTGTGCACCGGGGTCCAGCCGGGCCCCAGTGGTGATCCGCGCGCCGTTCACCTCGGTGCCATTGGTCGAGCCGAGGTCGTCGGCATACCAGGCGTCGGTGCCGGGGTAGATGCGCAGGTGGCGGCCGGAGGCGTAGTCGTCGGTGAGCACGAGCGAGCACTCCGGGTTGCGCCCGATGAGCACGCCCGCGTCGTGCAGCGGGATCGTGGTGCCGCGCAGGCGGCCTTCGGTGACGACGAGGTGCGTGGGAGCGCTCTTGCGTTGCTTGCGCTCGGTGCGGCTCTCGCGGGACCGAGCTGGGCCGGCGTTGCGGCTCAGGACCCGCGTGCCGTAGAGGTCGCCCCGCAGCGCGCCGACCACGGAGAAGATGAAGGCCCACAGCAGCACGATGACGCCGAGCCGGACGAGGTTGAGGGTCAGCTCCCCCATCAAGTCTCCAGGCGGAAAGTCAGATGGGTGCGGCCAAGGGTGATCCGGTCGTTGTTGCGCAACTCCTCGCTGCCCACCTGCTCCCCGTTGAGGTAGGTGCCGTTGGTCGACCCAAGGTCGCGCAGGATGACCTGTAGGTGCGGGCCGTCGTGGGTGATGCGCACCTCGGCGTGCCGACGCGAGATACCCGGGTCGTCGATGGTCACGTCGGCGCTCTCGTCGCGGCCCAGGGTGGTGACAGCGGCGCGCAACGGCACGGGCCGCCCGTTGACCTCCAGGGATGGCCGGGCATCGCGGGCCCGGGGCTCGGGCGTCGAGAACTGGCGGGTGTGCCCGCCGGCCCGGGTCGGCACATAGCTGTCGGCGGCGCCCGCTGCGGGGACGGGGCGACGGTAGGCAGCTTGCGGGTCGCTTGCGTCGGCTTCAGGCTCGGGCTGGAGGCGCTCGTTGCGCGGTGTCGCCTTGGCATACTCCCGGGCGGAGGCCCCGCCTCGCTTGTCCCGGCCGTCCTTGGCGGCGGCCGCGACGCGGAAGATGCCGGTGTCCAGGTCGTCGCCGGCGGTGAGTTGCACCTCAAACGGTCCGGGTGCGACATACCGCTGCGCGTCAGCGTGATCCTCCGCCGCGGCGACGAGCTCGTCGGTCAGCGCACGGGAGAAGGAAGCCAGGCGCTCGTGGTCGCTCTCGGCCAGCTGGATGGTGAAGACGTTGGGCACCATGGTGCGGCCGGGGCCGAGGACAGCGGCGCGGTCGTCCATCGCGTCGCGCATCGCGGACGCGATCTCCACCGGCTGCACCTCGGCCTTGAAAACGCGCGCGAAAGGCTGCTTGACCGCACGCTCGAGCCCCCGCTCGAGCCTGTCGAACACTCCCACGGCCTCTCCTTCGTTCACGTCGTACCCCTCGGGGCAGGCACGATGCCCGGACCGATCGTACTTTGCGGTACTGCAAAGACCCTGCATCACCGGCCCGCTCGATGATTTCTGGGGCACCCCCGGCCCGTGTTAATCTTGCTCGGCACTCGCGCGAGTGGCGGAATAGGCAGACGCGCACGGTTCAGGTCCGTGTGCCCGAAAGGGCGTGGGGGTTCAACTC
>NZ_JAUNVI010000003.1:0-5936 GCF_030537745.1 Ornithinimicrobium sp.
CAGGGGCGACCGCCCGGTGTGGCAGGGGCGACCGCCCGGTCACGAGGGCAGGACGACCTGGCTGGCGGCTTCGCCGGTCTGGGCGAGGCTGCGGTGCGTGCGGACCCACTGCACCCGCTGGGCGGCGGCGCCCTCATCGGGTCCTGCTAGGAGGGCGTCGACCATCGCCTGGGCCACCGGCGCCACGGCATACTCCACCGCGACGCCGAGGTCGTGGGCGCACAGGTCCTGCGCGGCCGGGCCAGGGCCGGCGAAGACTACCGGTGTCCCGCACGCCAGGGCCGCGATGACCTTCGTCGGATAGGCGAAGTCGTAGCCGAGCCCAGGTCGCACGCTGACCACCGTCGCCGCAGCTCCGCGCAGCCATGCCGCAGCCTCCTCCGCGGGGACGAGCGGACGCAACTCGATCGTCCCGTTTGGCAGCGCGTCGCGGAGCCGCTCCAACAGCGGCCAACTCGCGCCCTGGCCGACGTAGATGAGCCTCGCGCCAGGCACCCTCTCGAGGACCGCGGGCATCGCCTCGGCGAAGATCTCGGCCCCCTGCCACTCCGAAGCCGTGCCCGCGTAGACGAGGTAGGGCGACTCCCCCGCCTGCGGGTGCCGTTCGCCGTCCGGCGTGAAGACTTCGGTATCGATGCCGTTGGGGACCACGGTCACCGGCGTGTCCGCTCCAGCGAGCGCCCGCACTCGTTCGGCGACACCGTCGGAGACCGCGATCACCTCGCGTGCACCGCGGAGGGCGAACCTCTCCACCCATCGCATCGCTGACACCACTGGCGCTGGTGCTCCCATGGACGCGGTCGCATCGGACCAGACATCCGCGGCGTAATAGACGTAAGGGATCGGGTCACCGACGAGGCGGCGCATCGCCAGCGCCACCCGGGTCACCGCTCCCGTGGTCGGCGGCGGCTCCACCACCACGACGTCGGCGTGCGGAGCCGTCAGCAGCCGCAGCGCCAGGGGCAGGTCGAAGGAGAGGTAGGGCAGATAACCACGGACATAGCCGGTCCCGTCGCGCAGGACCGGCCAACGGGCGACGAAGACCCCTGCGCTGGTGACCCCAGCCCCGGCGCGGTCACCGACGCGCCCCCGCAACGACGACGGAGCATTAGTGGTCAGCACCCGGACCTCGGCCCGCTCAGCGAGTGCCTGCACCAGAGCCTGCAACCGGAAGGTCGCGGCAGCGGCCTCGGGCACGAAGATCCGCGTGGCCAGCACCACGAGCGGTGCCCGTGGCGTCACAGGGCGACGGTCTGCCCGGTCCGCGCGGACTCCAGGAGGGCTTCGACGACACGCAGGGTGTGGACGCCGTCGGTCATCGAGACGACGTTGGCCTCGCGGCCCCAGAGCGCGTCGCGGAAGTTCTCCTGCTCAACCCGCAGCGGCTCGCGTCGGGACAACGCGAAACGGATCGAGTCCCCCTCGGACACGCCGCGGAAGGCGGAGGCGCGGTCCCACTCGGAGGTGACGTCACCGTTCTCGAAGAAGGTCAGGTCACCGGTGAGAGTGTTGGCCACGAAGGAGCCGTTCTCCCCCGTCGCCACGGTCTCGCGCACCTTCCTCGGCGAGAGCCAGTTGACGGTATGGGCCACGATGATGCCGTTGGCCAGCCGACCCGCGGAGACCACCATGTCTTCGTGCTCGCGCCCGGACCGGTGGGCCACCTGGCCGCTGATCGTCGCGTAGGGCGACTGGGCAATCCAGGCCGTGAGGTCGATGTCGTGGGTGGCGAGGTCCTTGACGACACCGACGTCAGCGATCCGAGCCGGGAAGGGACCCTGCCGGGACGTGGTGATCTGGAAGACCTCTCCCAACTCACCAACCGCGATACGGCGACGCATCTCCAGCAACGCCGGGTTGCAGCGTTCGACATACCCGACCGCCCCCACCAGGCCGGCGCCGGCGAAGGCGTCCGCGACGCGCTGGCCGGACTCGGCGGTGGCGGCTATCGGCTTCTCCACCATCGTGTGCACGCCACCAGCGGCCAGCGCCATCGCCACCTCCTCATGGAGGTAGGTGGGCACCGCGACCATGGCAGCGTCGATCCCGGCCGCGATGAGCGCCTGGACGTCCGCGAGCACGTCCAGCTCGCGGGCGACGCCGTGCTTGTCACCCTGGGGGTCCGCGATCGCGACCAGCTCCATCCCGTCCACCTCCCGGATCACCCGGGCATGGTGGCGGCCCATCGAGCCCAGGCCGATCAGCCCCATCCGGATGGTCCGGCCCTCCGGGAGGGCTGTGGCGCTCACGCGCCCGCCCCAACGAGCGTGTTGACTGCCGTCGCGATCCGCTCCAGGTCGCCAGCGGCCAGCGAAGGATGGACCGGCAGGCTGATGACCTCGGCGGCCGCACGGGCCGTCTCGGGCAGCTCCCAGGTGGGCGCAAACCGGGCGAGGGAGACCAGCTCGTGGTTGGGAGTCGGGTAGTAGACCCCACAGCCGACCCGGTGCTCCTCGCGCAGCGCCTGCACCATCCGGTCCCGCTCTGCCGCGGAGGCACCGTCGATGCGGATCGTGTACTGGTGGTAGACGTGGGTGCACCCCTCGCGCACCGGCGGCACGACGACGCCCTGCAGGTGCTCGTCCAGCCAGGCGGCATTGGACCGGCGCTGCTGCGTCCAGGCACCGAGCTTGGCCAACTGCACCCGCCCGATCGCGGCATGGATGTCGGTCATCCGGTTGTTGAGGCCGATCACCTCGTTGGCGTACTGCTTCTCCATACCCTGGTTGCGCAGCAGTCGGATGCCGCGCGCGATGTCCTCGTCCCCGCAGGCGACCATGCCGCCCTCACCGGACGTCATGTTCTTCGTCGGGTAGAGGCTGAACATCGCGAACGCCCCGAAGCCGCCGACCGGCGTGCCCCGGTAGGTCGCGGCGTGCGCCTGGGCGGCATCCTCGAACAGCTGGATCCCGGTCTCGGCGGTCAGCGCGGCAAAGGCGTCCATGTCGGCCGGGTGGCCGTAGAGGTGCACCGGCATGACGGCGGCCGTGCGGTTGGTGATCACCGCACGAACGGACTCGGGGTCCAGGTTGAAAGTGTCGCGGCTGATGTCGGCGAAGACGGGGGTCGCCCCGGTCAGCGCCACAGAGTTGGCGGTCGCGGCGAAGGTGAAGCTGGGCACGATGACCTCGTCGCCCGCTCCGATCCCCGCGGCCAGCAGCCCGAGGTGCAGGCCGCTGGTGCCCGAGTTGACCGCGACGCACGTGCGTCCCCCGACCAACTGCTGAGCGAACTCCTCCTCGAAGGCCTTCACCTCCGGGCCCTGGGCGATCATGCCCGACTGGAGCACCCGGTCGACCGCTGCACGTTCTTCGTCGCCGATGATCGGCTTCGCGGCGGGGATCATGGGCAGATCTTCAGTCATCGGTTGTTCCTTCGGTCAGGGTGCCGTTGTGCTCGGTATAGATAGTGCCGGTGACAGGGCAGCGCCACTGCCCCGGGTCGCCGGTGCGCTGGAGCGGTGTTCCCGCGCGGCCGACCCAGCCGACGCGACGCGCGGGCACGCCGACGACGAGAGCGTGGGCGGGGACGTCGCGGGTGACGACGGCTCCGGCGGCCACGGTCGCCCAGGCTCCGACAGTGACCGGCGCGACGCAGACGGCACGCGCGCCGATCGAGGCGCCCTGCTCGATCGTCACGCCCACCGACTCCCAGTCGTCGGCGCTCTTGAGCGACCCGTCGGGGTTGATGGCGCGTGGAAAGGTGTCATTGGTCAGCACCGCGGCAGGACCGACGAAGACGCCATCGCCGAGCCTGGCGGGCTCGTAGACCAACGCATAGTTCTGGATCTTGCAGTGATCACCGAGCTGGACCCCGGTGCCGATGTAGGCCCCCCGTCCGATGACGCACCCGCGCCCCAGCACCGCCCCCTCTCGCACCTGCGCCAGGTGCCAGATCGAGGTGTCGTCGCCGATCGACGCCTCCGGCGACACGTCTGCGCTGTCGACGATGCGTGTTGCCACGAGTCTCCTTGGTCGGGTGCGGGACAATGCTCGGTATGACTTTATCCTCCCGGGCCGAAGACACCTGGTTGGTGATCCCGCTGTTCAACGAGGCGTCGGTCATCGAGGGGGTCGTGTCCGGTGCCCGCGCGACGTTTCCGCACATCGTCTGCGTGGACGACGCCAGCACTGACGACTCCGCAGCGCGTGCCGAGGCGGCCGGCGCGGTCGTCGTGCGGCACCCCTTCAACCTTGGTCAGGGCGCGGCGCTGCAGACAGGTATGCGGTACGTGCTCGAGGCGACGGACGCCGCATACCTGGTCACCTTCGACGCCGACGGCCAGCATCGCGTCGAGGACGCCGCCGCGATGGTGGACCGGGCCCGGACCGAGGACCTCGGGATCGTGTTCGGCTCGCGCTTCCTCGACGATCGCACCCGGCCCGGCCTGATCAAGAAGATCGTGCTCAAGGCCGCGGTCTGGATCACCAACCAGCAGACCGGGCTGCGGCTCACCGACGCGCACAACGGGCTTCGGGTGCTCCGCCGCGATGCCGCCGAGTCGCTGCACCTGCATCAGAACCGGATGGCGCACGCGACCGAGATCGTGCTGCAGTTGAGTCGCTCCAAGCTCAGTTGGGCCGAGCATCCGGTGCACATCATCTACACCGACTACAGCAGGTCCAAGGGACAGTCCTTGATGAACTCCGTCAACATCCTCGTCGACACCCTGCTGAAGTGAGGTAGCACCGTGCCGGACCAACCGTTGGACCAGCCCATCATCAAGATCGTCCTGTTGGTGGCCATCGTGGTCATCACCCTGATGCTCAACGCCTCTAACGCTGGCGCGCGCCACCAGGCGATCCGCCGGCTCATGCTGGTCGGTTTCGTGCTCCTGGCCGCCTCGGCGGTCCTCTTCCCTCGGTTGCTCACGACGGTCGCCAAGACACTCGGCGTCGGCCGCGGCGCTGATCTGCTCCTCTATGGGTTGACCGTGTTCTTTCTGGGCTTCGTCGCTTCCTCCTACCGGCGGATGCGCCAGATCGAGCAGCAGGTCACCACCCTCGCGCGCGAGTTGGCGCTGCGCGAGGCGATCCACGACCGCGCTGGTCACCCGCATCCGCCCGCCCCAGCGGTGTGGCCCCAAGCCGACGCCGACGTCGACGTCGAGGGCACGTCGCGTTCAGAGCCAGGCGAGGACCGACTCGAGTAAGCCCGGCGTCGCGGCGGCAACGATGCCGCGGGGCTGTCTGCTCGGCGTGTAGGGCCGCCCGTCGAGGTCGCCGAGGGCGCCTCCGACCTCCTCGATCATCAGCGAGCCCGGCATGTGGTCCCACGGCAGGGTGCCCGCGTAGACGATCAGGTCGCATTCGCCGCCGGCGAGCTTGGGGTAGTCGATGCCGCAGCTGATCCAGGTCAACTCCAACGGCCCGACCGGTCCGAGCATCGTGCCGATCCTGCGACGATCTGAGGTGCGCGCACGCCACTGGCTCGGGTCCTGGGCAGGCTCATCGCGCTGGACGCGCTCGCCGTTGCGCCACAGGCCAGCACCGCGCTCGGCGACGTAGGCGACCCGGTGCTGAGGCTGCCAGATCCAGGCCCGCACCGCCTGCCCATCGCGCATCTCGGAGACCATCACGGCGTGGTCCGGCGAGCCGTTGACGAAGTTGCGGGTGCCATCCACGGGGTCGACCGTGAACGCGTGGTCGGCAGCGCGAAAGTCCGCGATCACCGTGGCGTCCCCGAGGGAGGCTTCCTCGCCGAGGATGACGGCGTGGGGGTATGCCGCACGCAGCGCGGCGGTGATGATCACCTCGGCCTCCTGGTCGGCGACCGTCACCAGGTCGTCGGGACGGCTCTTGCTCATCACCTCGCCGTCGGCGAGCGCCCGGAAGCGCGGGTTGATCACCTGCTCAGCGGTCTCCTGGAGCAGGGTGAGCACAGCATCGGTGTCCATAGCCACCCAGCCTGTCACGACCGCCTCGGTGACATCGAAG
>NZ_JAUNVI010000003.1:6036-7304 GCF_030537745.1 Ornithinimicrobium sp.
GGTGGCGACGATGTGCTCGGGGTCGAGCCGGTGCATCTTGGCACCGACCTCGCCGTCGGCCTGCCCGCTGTCTCCGATGAACACCATCCGGCACTCGGGGAAGAGGAGTCGGTCACGCTGCATGTTCGCCACCTTGCGCTCCGCGATCGCGGCTTTGGTGTGCACGTTGAGCAGGCTGCCGCCGAGCACGGAGTGCGGCGGCAGGCCCAGCTCGGACAGGCCGTTGCGGGTGTACTGCTCCAGGAGCCCACGCGGGCCACCGGGGCGGGCCGTGACGAAGGTCAGGTCGCCGGGCCGGTCATAGGCTCCGGATGCGCCGTCGTCCAGTGCCGTCAGGAGCGCGACGACGCCGGGATAAAGGGTGCCGCGCGGGTAGCGGTCATCATGAAGGGCGCAGCGCAGCGTGTCGTCGATGTCACAGAGGACACGCAGGTCGGAGGTGGGTTCGACGCTCGCCTGCTCGGCGATGTGGGCGAGCAGCCGGTCGCGCAGGTCCTGCTCCAGATCGTCGAAGACGAGGTGCTCCAGGTCGTGGTGGTCACGGGCACTGTTGAGGTGGTACTTCAGGTCGTGGAAGGCACTGCCGGTGCGCGAGGTGAGCACGTCCACGATGGCCTGCTGGTGGCTGCGCGGCGTCGGACCGGAGTGGAGCGCGGCGATGATGTCAGCGATGGATTGCGTGGACAGTGCATCGATGCGCTGCCGCAGGAGCAGGTCGAGGAGCGCGGTGCGGTGGTCGGGACCCCACCGCCGGTCGTCGACCTCACCGATCAGCGCGTCGATGTCGAGGTCGACCAGGACGGCGTCGAGCTGGTCCGCGGGCACCTCCCGCAGGACGGTGATGACCTGCGCCTCGGCGCCCGCGCCGGTCCTCCAACCGTCGGTGAGGTCCATGATCTGCTGGGCACGAGGGTGCATGCCGTGAGGCTAGCCGGTGCTCCAGCGCGCACACCGCACGGCTGGCCGGGCCCCCGCCGCAGGCCGCCGGTCGGCAGCTAGCGCGCGACGAGCACGGCGCCAGCGCGGACGCAGATCCGGGCCTGCACCACCTCGGCGAAGACGTCGCCATCGACGTGGCAGCGCATCGGCTGGCGCAACTCGGCGACGACCACGACCTCGTGAGCCGATCGATAACGCAAGGCCCGATGATCGCGTGGATAGTCGGGCCCGGCCGGTGCATATCCGGTCCGAGCGATACGGGCCCACTCGCGCAGCCCCGAGGGCGAGACGAGCACGAGGTGCAGGAGTCCGTCGTCCAGCTCAGCCCC
>NZ_JAUNVI010000003.1:7404-25815 GCF_030537745.1 Ornithinimicrobium sp.
GCCTCGTCCAGCAGTTGCACCAGACCCAGATCGGTGGCCCGCCCCGGGCCGGTGAGCGCCTGACGCGCGGCAGCCCCGAGGTCGCGCAGCGGGAGCCGCGCCGTGCGGGCAAAGAGGTTGGCCGTGCCGATGGGGACCACGCCCATGGTCACCGTCCCGGCATCGAGCACGCCAGCCACCAGCCGGACCGTCCCATCCCCCCCGGCGACGATAAGGCGATTGCAGCCCTGCTCCACGGCATACCTGGCCTGCGCGGCTCCCGGCTCCGCGACCGTGGTCTTCAGGACCAGAGGATGGTCGAGCCCGGCAGCGGCGCAGGCCGACTCGACCGCGGCGACAGCCTGCCGCGCCCGGCGCGAGACCGGGTTGAGGACGAGGGCGACGCGGGTCACCGAGGGGGCTGCGATCGGCGCGGCAGGACGGGCTCAGACGAGCTGGGCAGACAGGGACGTCGCGATCGCGTCAGCGGTCAGGCCGATCCGGTCGAGGACCTGGGTGCGCGAGCCGGTGTCGAGGAACTGCGCCGGGATGCCGTAGGGATGGACGCTCACGCCGATCCCGGCGGCTGCGATCGCGCGGGAGATCGGGCCGGCGAGCCCGCCCACGACGCCGTCCTCGACGACCGCGACCGAGCGTGCGTCCCGGGCCAGCCCCACGAGGTCGTCGCTGACGGGCAGCACCCAGCGAGGATCGACGACCCGGACGGAGCGGCCCTCGGCGGAGAGCTTGTCGGCGATCTGCAGAGCGGTGGCGGCCATCGAGCCCAGACCCACGATCAACAGGTCGACGGGCTGGTCACCAGAGCTGTCGCCGTTCAGGCTGCTGCCGGCCGGCGGCGGCTCGCGCAGCACGTCTACGGAGCCAACGGTGCGGACCGCCTCGATCGGGGCGCCCACCGACCCTTTGGGGTAGCGGACCACGCTCGGCGCGTCGGCGATCTGGACCGCCTCGCGCACCGCGCGGGCGACCTGCTGCCCGTCCCGTGGGGCGGCAACGTGGATCCCGGGCACCATGCTGAGCATGGTCAGGTCCCACATGCCGTTGTGGCTGGGGCCGTCCGTGCCGGTGACACCCGCACGGTCCAGGACGAGGGTGACGCCCTGGTGGTGGAGCGCGCAGTCCATGAGCAGCTGGTCGAAGGCGCGGTTGAGGAAGGTGGCGTAGACGCAGACCACGGGGTGCAGGCCGGAAAAGGACAGGCCGGCAGCCATCGTCACGGCGTGCTGTTCGGCGATGCCGACGTCGAAGATGCGGTCGGGGAACCGCTCCGCGAACGGCTGCAGCCCCACCGGGATGAGCATCGAGGCGGTCAGCGCCACGATGTCCTCGCGCTCCTTGCCCAGCCGCACCATCTCTTCGCTGAACTCATCGGTCCAGCTGCGTCCGGACAGCTCCAGGGGCAGGCCGGTCTCGGGGTTGATCTTGCCGACGGCGTGGAACCGGTCGGCCTCGTCAGCCGTCGCCGGGTCGTAGCCGTGCCCCTTCTCGGTGATCGCGTGCACGAGGACGACCCCGCCGAAGTCGTGGGCACGCTGCAGCGCGGTCTCCATCGCCTCGACGTCGTGGCCGTCGATGGGCCCGAGATACTTCAGGCCTAGGTCCTCGAACATGCCCTGAGGGCTGACGATGTCCTTGAGGCCCTTCTTCATGCCGTGCAGCGTGTCGTAGACCTGGCGGCCCACGAAGGGGGTGCGGTGCAGTTGGCGCTTGCCCCAGGACAGCAAGCTTTCGTACTCCTGCGAGGAGCGCAGCTTGGCGAGGTAGTCGGCCATGCCGCCGTGCGTAGCGGCGTAGGAACGCTCGTTGTCGTTGATGACGATGATCAACGGCAGGGTGCGGTGCTCGGAGATGTTGTTGAGGGCCTCCCAGGCCATGCCGCCGGTGAGCGCCCCGTCACCGATGACGGCGACGGTATGGCGATCCGTCTCTCCTCGGATCTTGCGCCCCGAGGCGATGCCGAGCGCCCAGGAGAGCGAGGTCGACGCGTGGCTGTTCTCGATGACGTCGTGGTCTGACTCGGCGCGGCTGGGATAACCAGAAAGCCCGTCCTGCTTGCGCAGCGTGGAGAAGTCGTGGCGACCGGTCAGGAGCTTGTGGACATAGCTGATGTGGCCGGTGTCGAACAGGATCGTGTCACGCGGGGAGTTGAAGACCCGGTGCAGGGCAATGGTCAGCTCGACGACGCCGAGGTTGGGCCCGAGGTGGCCACCCGTCTGGGAGACGGAGCTGATGAGGTAGTGCCGGATCTCAGCGGCGAGGGCGTCGACCTGTCCGTGCGACAACCCCTTGAGGTCGCTCGGGCCGGTGATGCTGCGCATGAGTCCCACGTATGTCGTCCTTCGTTCGTCTCGACCCCGGTGTCGGCTAGCGATCAAACAGATTCAGTGTACGGCGCGGAGCCTGGACGGCCGCTGGGTGAGGGATGAACGCCGTCACAGCCGTACCGACGGACGCTGACGCAGGCTGTCATCGCATCGGGGCTCGCAGCCGCAATGCTTCCAGGAGCAGCCCGGCGGCGCGGTGCGCAGCGCGCAACCGCAACCCCTCGCGGGCCAGGGCATCGAGGACGTCACCGATCGTGCCGGGGGGAAGGAGCGGCCCGAGCTCGGGACGCACGTCCCGCCACGCCCCCCGCATCGCCTCGAGCTGGGCCTGCAGATGCCGGGTCGCCACCCAGGCCAGGGCTGCGGGGTGCTTGCGCCACGCCTGGTAGGCGCGGTAGTCGGCCGGGCACTGGTCCAGCAGCCAGGACACCGCAGCCTCCTCCCAGCCGGAGACACCGGCAGGCGGCACTCGCTCCGGCCATCCCGGGGGTCCACTCGACATACGAACAAGTGTACGACTCCCTGCCGACAGGCGAGGCCGCACGCGCCTCTGCGTCGACCTGCCCGAGACCAACGACAAGCGCGACGGCTCCGGCGTCCCCGCCCCGGCACTGATCGTGGGTCACTTTGAGCCTTTTGCATGACGACAGCATGATAAATTCATGCGGTGGCCATGCTGCAGGTGAAGAACCTTCCGGACGAGCTCCATGCCGCCCTGGCCGCGCGTGCCCGAGCCCAAGGCACCAGCATGTCCGAGTACGTGACCCGGATGATCCGCCGTGACCTGGCCCGGCCGACCATCGCGGAGTGGCTGGCCGAGCAGCCGACGAGCGAGGCGCTCCACCGGCACATCGACGTCGTCCAAGCTCTCGACGACGTGCGGATCGACTACGACGGGGACGAGCGCAGCCCAGCAAGCGCAGAACCCACAGCAGACAACGCGGCCGTCCGTCCGTGAGGCTCGTTCTCGACGCCAGTGCCGCCGTCAACGCGCTGGTCCCGGGTCATCTCCACGACGCGACGATGCGTCGGCTGGAGGACGGCGAGTTGTTGGCACCGGACCTCATCGACATCGAGGTGATCTCCGCCTTGGCCCGCCTCGAACGCGGCGACGCCATCACCACGGCTGAGGCAGACCGCGCCGTCACGGCGTGGCAACGCCTGCCCTGCACGCGGGTCTCCGTCGAGGCACTGCTGCCCGAGATCTGGGCGCTGCGCCGGTCGATCCGCATCAGCGATGCGCATTACGTGGTCCTGGCAGGGGTGCTGTCGGCCCCGCTCCTGACCGCAGACCAGCGAGTGGCCCGGGCGGGCCTGCCCGGCCTGTCGGTCCTCACCATCTCTTAAGCACCGCCGGCAGTTGCCGCGCCGGGGTGGCGGCAGGCAGGCGTCGACCCTCACCTCTGGATCGGTCGACGTCTGCACTGGCCTGCGCGGTGACTTTGGGTCGTCCCGACGACCCAAAGCCACCGCATAGGCACGTTACGACCGGGTGCGACCTGTGGCGACCGCTGCGACGGGTGGCCGGCGGTCGCGAGTCAGCCGCCCGCCCCCGCGCGCGCCCACCGTCGGCACGGCATACCGTCCAGCTGTGAGCACCCACCCCGTGCGGATCGGCATCTCCGGCTGGCGCTACCGGCCGTGGCGAGGCGTCTTCTACCCGCCCGGCCTGGTGCAACGCCGTGAGCTTGAGCACGCCTCCCGGCAGCTGTCCACGATCGAGATCAATGGCTCGTTCTACAGCCTGCAGCGCCCGGCTAGCTACCAGCGGTGGGCGGCGCAGACCCCGGCCGACTTCGTCTTCTCGGTCAAGGGGCCACGCTTCATCACCCACATGCTGCGCCTGCGCGGCGCGCGCGTGCCGCTGGCCAACTTCTTCGCCTCCGGGGTGCTGGCCCTCGGCGACAAGCTGGGGCCGGTGCTGTGGCAGTTGCCTGAGCGGCACGCCTACGACGCGGACCAACTGGCAGAGTTCTTCGCCCTGCTGCCGCAGACCACGCAGGCCGCCCTGGCGCTGGCCGCCGACCACGACAGCAAGGTCGCCGACCGGACGTGGCTTGGGCCCGTGCACGACCGGCCGCTGCGCCACGTGCTCGAGGTCCGCAGCACCAGCTTCGCCGACAACCAGGAGTTCGTGGACCTGCTGCGCCACCACGGGATCGGCCTGGTCGTGGCCGACACCGCCGGTCGCTGGCCCTCCCTGGACGCGGTCACCTCCGGCGTGGTCTACGTCCGCCTGCACGGCGACACCGACCTCTACGTCAGCGGCTACACCGACGCGGCGCTGGCGACCTGGGCCGAGCGGATCCGCGGCTGGAGCAGCACCGCCGACGTCTACGTCTCCTTCGACAACGACGTCAAGGTGCACGCGCCGTTCGACGCCATACGGCTCGCCCGGATGCTGGGGGCCGACGTCGGGACCGCGCCGAACGTCATCGATCTCGCTGAGCGCCACCCGCGCCTCCTCCAGCTCGGCCCACACCCGCCTCCTCCCAGCCCGACCCGACGATGATGAGCCGCCCCGGGCCGACGTTCAGGATCTCGACGTCCTCCTGCGCCCCCTTGAGTGCCTACTCCAACGGCCGCCCCGAGTTGCCCTCAACGATGCTCGCGGTCGGGGTCGGTCTGACTCCCGGCCTGCACGTCCCGGCGCTGGAGTAGCAGACCGGTCCGGTGGCGACGTCTGCGATCCTGGCCCGCGGGGTCGTCCTCGCGGCGCAGCGCGACTGAACAGCGCCTGCACCGACAGGCGTGGCCGCGCGCGCCTGCGCTGCGGCGCCTGCCGGTTGTCGCCGAGCGGGCCTATGGTGGACGGAGCAGACCAATGGGGCCCGTCCGCTGCCGCGGCCGGCGCTCAGCATCCCGGCCCTGCCCCGAGGAAGGAAGTGCCTAGCCATGGCTACCAAAGCCCCCCGAGACGACGTCGACGAGCGCGCCACGGCGATGCAGGTCGGTCCGCCAGCGACCTATGCAGCCGGCCTCAAGGGGGTCGAGGCCTCGATGGTCCCGGCCCTGCGGGGCATGGGCCCCACCCGCGCCGTCAAGCTCCTGGGCAGCATGAACCAGGAGGACGGCTTCGACTGCATGAGCTGCGCGTGGCCCGACCCCGACCACCGCAAGCACGTGGAGTTTTGCGAGAACGGCGCCAAGGCCCTGACCTGGGAGGCCACCCCCCTCACGGTCCCCTCCAGCTTTTGGTCCGAGCACTCGATCACCGAGCTGCTTGGCCGGTCGGAGTATTGGCTCGGTCAGCAAGGTCGCCTGGTGGAGCCCGTCTACAAGCCCGTGGGCTCCGACCACTACCAGCCGATCGGTTGGGAGGACGCGTTCGGGATCGTCGCGGACCGGCTCAACGCCCTCGACTCCCCCGACGAGGCAGCCTTCTACACCAGTGGCCGGACGGCTAACGAGACCGCCTTCGCCTACCAACTTTTCGTCCGGGCCTTCGGCACCAACAATCTGCCCGACTGCTCCAACATGTGCCACGAGTCGACCGGCCTGGCCATGGGCGAGAGCATCGGCGTCGGCAAGAGCACGATCGCCTACAAGGACTTCGCCAAGGCCGACCTCATCATCATCATGGGGCAGAACCCAGGCACCAACCACCCTCGGATGCTGACCGCGCTGGAGGAGGCCAAGGACAACGGGGCCACGATCGTCGCAGTCAACCCCCTGCTCGAAGCCGGTTTGCGAAGGTTCAAAAACCCGCAGCGGGTCAACGGGGTGCTTGGGCACGGCACCGGCCTGGCAGACCAGTATCTCCAGATCCGCCTCGGCGGCGACGGCTGGCTGATGAAGGCGGTCGCCAGACGCGTGCTCGAGGCGGAGGAGGCCAACCCCGGGAAGGTGCTGGACCACCGGTTCCTGGAGCGCCACTGCGAGGGCCTGCCCGCCTACCAGCAGCATCTGCGCGAGCTGGACGACGAGCACGTCGGTCGCGCTACCGGACTGACCACGGCGCAGATCGATGAGCTCGCCGACCGCTATCTGGGCGCCGACCGCGTCATCATCACCTGGGCGATGGGCTTGACCCAGCACAAGGAAGCCGTGCCGACGATCCAGGAGATACTCAATCTGCTGCTGCTGCGCGGCAACATCGGCAAGCCGGGCGCTGGCGCCTCCCCCATCCGGGGACACAGCAACGTCCAGGGTGACCGGACGATGGGGATCTGGGAGCAGATGTCGGACAGCTTCCTGGACGCGTTGGGCGGCGAGTTCAACTTTTCACCGCCGCGCGAGCACGGGGTAGACACCGTGAAAGCGGTGCAGGGCATGCTCGAGGACCGCATCAAGGTGTGGATCGCCCTCGGCGGCAACATGGTCGCCGCGGTCTCCGACACCGAGCAGGCAGAGGCGGCCTTCCGCAGGACCACCCTCAATGTGCAGATCTCGACCAAGTTGAACCGCAACCACCTCACCGTCGGGCAGGAGGCGCTGATCCTGCCGACGATGGGGCGCTCCGAGATCGACCTGCAGGCCGCTGGTCCGCAGGTCGTCACCGTCGAGGACTCGGTCTGCGCCATTCGCGTGAGCCGCGGCCAGGTCAAACCTGTCTCGGACAACCTGCTCTCGGAGGTCTCGATCGTCACGCGGATAGCCAGCGCCACCTTGGGCACCAAGGTCCCGATCGACTGGGCGGCCATGGAGGAGGACTATGACGTCATCCGGGATCACATCGAGCGCGTCGTGCCGGGCTTCGACGACTTCAACGAGAAGGTGCACCGCGACAACGGCTTCGTGCTCCCCCACGGGCCGCGCGACTCCCGCACCTTCCCGACCCCCAGCGGCAAGGCGCAGATCATCGTCAACGAGCTGGAGGTCATCCCCTGCCCACCCGGGCGGCTGCTGCTGCAGACGATCCGCTCCCACGATCAGTTCAACACCACGATCTACAGCCTGGACGACCGCTACCGCGGCATCAAGAAGGGCCGGCGGGTGATCTTCATCCATCCCGAGGACCTGCTCGCGCTGGGCATCGCCGATGGGGCGCTCGTCGACGTGCACAGCGAGTACTCCGACGGCGTCGACCGGGTCGTCCGGGCCTTCAAGGCGGTCGGCTATCCGACGGCACGAGGGTGTGCCGCGGCCTATTTCCCCGAGGCCAACCCGCTGGTCCCCCTCGACTTCATCGCCGAGGGCAGCGGGACACCGGCATCGAAGTCGGTCCTCATCAGGGTGGAACCGAGCCAGACAGGCCTCCCCGCCTCGTGACGAGCACGAGGCCGGGAGGCCTGTCTGGGTGGGCGCTTGCCGACGCTTAGGCGTCGATCAAGCTCCGCAGGACGTACTGCAGGATCCCGTCGTTGCGGTAGTAGTCCGCCTCGCTGGGGGTGTCGATGCGCAGCGGCGCGTCGAACTCGATGGTGCCACCGTTCTCGTGCACGGCAGTGACCTTCACCGTGTCCGGGGTGCTGTCGTTGAGCGCCGTGACGCCGGAGATCGAGAAGGTCTCGGTCCCGTCCAGACCGAGGGAGTCAGCGTCCTGGCCCTTGGGGAACTCCAGGGGTAGGACGCCCATCCCGATCAGGTTGGATCGGTGGATGCGCTCGTAGGACGTCGCGATGACGGCCTTGACACCCAGCAGGCGCGTGCCCTTGGCGGCCCAGTCGCGGGAGGACCCTGAACCATATTCCTTGCCCGCGAGCACGACCAGCGGCGTGTCCTGCGCGGCGTAGTGCTGGGCAGCTTCATAGATGCTCTCCTGCGGCCCGCCGTCCTTGGTGAAGTCGCGGGTGAAGCCGCCCTCGACATTGTCCAGCAGCTGGTTGCGCAACCGGATGTTGGCGAAGGTGCCACGGATCATCACCTCGTGGTTGCCTCGACGCGAGCCGTAGGAGTTGAAGTCCTTGCGCGCGACCCCGTGGTCGGAGAGGTAGCGTCCCGCCGGACTGTCCAGCTTGATCGAACCCGCCGGGCTGATGTGGTCGGTCGTGACCGAGTCACCCAGCTTGGCCAACACCCGCGCGCCGGAGATGTCCTGCACCGGTGCCGGCTCCTGCTGCATACCCTCGAAGAACGGGGGTTTGCGGACATAGGTGGAGTCCTCCATCCAGGAGAACGTGTCACCGTCGGGGGTGCTCAGCGCCTGCCAACGCTCGTCGCCGGCGAAGACGTCGGCGTAGTCCTGAGTGAACATGTCGCGGCTGATCGAGGAGGCGATGGTGCTCTCCACGTCCTCGGGCTTGGGCCACAAGTCCTCCAGGAAGACGTCCTTGCCTTCCTGGTCCTGCCCCAGGGGTTCCTTCTCGAAGTCGAAGTCCATGGTGCCAGCCAGGGCATAGGCGATGACCAGCGGCGGGGAGGCAAGGTAGTTCATCTTCACGTCCGGGTTGATCCGGCCCTCGAAGTTGCGGTTGCCGGAGAGCACCGACACCACGGCCAGGTCCTCGTCGTTCACCGCGGCCGAGACCTCGTCGATGATCGGGCCGGAGTTGCCGATGCAGGTGGTGCAGCCGTAGCCGACCAGGTGGAAGCCGAGCGCCTCGAGGTAGGGCCACATCCCGGCCTTGTCGAAGTAACCGGTCACCACCTTCGAGCCGGGTGCCATGGACGTCTTGACCCACGGCGGCACGGTCAGGCCCTTCTCGACGGCGTTCTTTGCCAGCATCGCCGCGGCCATCATCACCGACGGGTTCGAGGTGTTCGTGCAGGAGGTGATGGAGGCGATCGCCACGTGCCCGTGGTCGACCGTCACGTCGTCTCCATCGATGCTGATCCTGACCGGGGTGCTGATCCGGTCGCCGTTGAGCAGGGTCGAATGGCTGGGGCGGCCCGCCTTCTCGGACTCCTCGGTAGCGTCGTGGGAGGGGGCGTCGGAGGCGGGGAAGGTGTCACTCAGCTCTTGGTCGACCGAGCTCTTGAGGATGCCGTTGCCATCCATCACGTAGTTCTTCAGATCGGCACGGAACTGCTCCTTGGAACGCGTCAGTTCGATGCGGTCCTGCGGGCGCTTCGGCCCGGCGATGGAGGGGACGACCGTGGACAGGTCGAGCTCGAGGTGCTCGGAGAAGCGGGCTTCCGCGTTGCCGGTGGGCTCCAGCCACATGCCCTGCTCCTTGGCGTAGGCCTCGACCAGAGCGACCTGCTCCACCGAACGACCAGTGAGCCGCAGGTAGTCCAGGGTCACCTCGTCGATCGGGAAGATCGCGCAGGTGGAGCCGAACTCCGGGCTCATGTTGCCGATGGTGGCGCGGTTGGCGAGCGGGACGGCGCTCACGCCGTCGCCGTAGAACTCGACAAACTTGCCGACCACTCCGTGCTCGCGCAGCTGCTCGGTGATCGTCAGCACCACGTCGGTCGCGGTCGCGCCGGCCGGCACCGAGCCGCTGAGCTTGAAGCCGACCACGCGAGGGATGAGCATCGACACCGGCTGACCAAGCATCGCAGCCTCCGCCTCGATGCCCCCGACGCCCCAGCCCAGCACGCCCAGGCCGTTGACCATCGTGGTGTGGGAGTCGGTGCCCACACAGCTATCCGGGTAGGCCAGCAACTCGCCGTCCACCTCGCGCGTCATCACGGTGCGGGCGAGGTGCTCGATGTTGACCTGGTGGACGATGCCGGTGCCCGGGGGCACGACCTTGAAGTCCTCGAACGCGGTCTGACCCCAGCGAAGGAACTGGTAGCGCTCCGAGTTGCGCTCATACTCGATCTCCACGTTGCGCTCGAACGCGTCGGCGCGGCCGAAGACGTCGATGATGACTGAGTGGTCGATGACCAGCTCGGCGGGCGCCAGCGGGTTGATCTTGGTCGGGTCGCCACCCAGGTCGACCATCGCCTCACGCATGCTGGCGAGGTCGACAACGCACGGCACCCCGGTGAAGTCCTGCATGATGACGCGCGCCGGGGTGTACTGGATCTCGATGTCCGGCTCGGCGTTCTCGTCCCAGTTGGCCAGGGCCGAGATGTGCTCTTTGGTGATGTACTTGCCGTCCTCGGTGCGCAGCAGGTTTTCCAGCAGCACCTTGAGGGAGTAGGGCAGGTCGCTCGCGCCCTCCATCTGGGCGATGCGGTAGATGCCGTAGCTCTGCTCGCCTACCTGCAGCGTGCCCTTGGCACCGAAACTGTCGGGGTTCGTGCTCACGTGTCGCTCCTTCGCTCGCGTCACTCGATGACCTATTTATCTTGACGTCAAGATATCTCATCGCAGGGGCGGAACTCAACTTGCGCCACGCTGCGTCGGACGCCATCCTGCCACCAGTGGCTAGCGCAACTCCGGTGAGGAGGGTGCGGCCGGGAGCAGCAGCGCCAGGCATTCCATGTGATGGGTCATCGGGAAGGCGTCGAAGACCCGCAGCCGCGCCAGCTCCAGGCCGACCTCACGCGCGACAGCAACGTCCCGGGCCAGCGCCGCCGGGTCGCAGGCGACATAAACGACCGCGCGGGGACGCAACGCGGCGATCGACTCCACCACCTGGCGACCGGCGCCGGTGCGCGGGGGGTCGAGGACGACGACGTCGGCGTGCTCGTCGTCGGCGACCAGGTCGGCCAGCGCACGCTCCGTCGAGTCGGCCCACACGGAGGCGGTGGACCACGGCAACAGGTGCCGCTCGGCAGCGTCGGCGGCCACCCGGTCCGCCTCGACCGCCAGCACCCGGCCGCTCCGGCCTACGCGCTCGGCGAGCGGGACCGCGAAGAGACCCACTCCCGCATAGAGGTCGAGAGCGCTCTCTCCGGGTCGCGGGTCGAGCCACTGCAGCACCTGGTCAGTGAAGGTGGTCGCGGCGCCCGGGTGCACCTGCCAGAAACTGCGGGCGGAGAGGGTGAAGTCGTGCGCTCCCACCCGTTCGGTCACCGTGGGGACGGGCGCGAGCGGCTGGGGTGTATGCCGTGGCGCTCGGCTCTGAGGGCGTCCGTGCCGGCCCTTGCGGGGTCGGTGGGTCGGCTCCCCCAGGGCCACCACGACGGGACCTCCGACCGAGGGCACCACCACGTCGAGCGCGACGACCGGGTCGTCGGGATGGGCCTGGAAGACGCCGGTGCCCACCACGCCCTGATCCGCGATGAGACAGTCGTCGACCGGTTGGATCGCATGGGAGCGGTGCACCCGCAACCCGGTGCGCCCATCGCTGACGCTGACCCCGACCCGGGTCCGCCACCGCAAGCCCTCATCGTCGCCAGCGAGCGGCTCGCACACGATGCCGCCAGCGCTCACGACCCCATCCGGGCCGACGAGGGCGTCCGCGGAGATCCCCGCGAGGCGCTCGAACTGCTCGACCACGACCGCAGCCTTCAGCCGACGCTGCTCCGGGAGGCTCACGTGTTGCCAGTCGCAGCCACCGCAGCGGCCCGGGCCGGAGAAGGGGCAGGGCGCCGTCACCCGGCCGGGCGCAGCGCGCAGGACCTCGATGGCGTCCGCACGCACGAAACGGCCCCCCGAACCAATCTCGGTGACGCTGGCCCGCACCTGTTCTCCAGGCAACGTGTGCCGGACGAAGAGCACCTGGCCACCCTCGTCGCGGGCCACGCAGTGACCGCCGTGCGCGACCGCGCCGACGTCGACGATGACCACGTCTCCGACGGCGAGCCCCGCGCCACGCTGCTCGCTCACGTCGTGCCCGCCGCACTCCTGCTGCCGGGCAGCTCCTCCTCGGACTGGCGCGTGTGACCCGTGGCCAGCATCATCCCCATGAGCACGATCGCCAGCAGATAGGCCGGCCAGCCCAGTCCGATCTTGGCCACTCCGAGCCAACCCACCTCACCCGCCAGGTAGAGCGGTGCCATGATGGCGAGCCGGATCGCGAAGAGGGCCACCAGGACCCACGTCAGTCGGGTGCACACCCGCACCAGACCCTCATCACGTCGCCACGCGGTCGGTCGCTGCGCATAGTCCGGGTCACCGATCGCGACGATGAAGCCGACCAGCGGCCACCGGGTCAGGATCGAGACGAGCGCGCCCACGCCATACGCACCGCTCATCAGGATCCCGGGAAGAAAAGCGTCCTGGGCCTGGCCGGAGCGCAGCGCGAAAAACGCCGCAAGAGCGGTCGCGAAGACCGCCGAACCCAGGAAGCGCCACGACCCGCCGACCAGTTGACGGACGACGGCCAGCACGACCAGGAGTGCCGCCGCGGCGATGACCGCGGGCCGGACCTCCTTGAGCACGAGCCAAGCCACGACGAAGGCGACGGTGGGCAGCGCCGTCTCCAGGGAGCCGTACCACCCACCCAGCGCCGAGCTGATCCGCGTGCGGATCACCTGCTCGACGGTGGCCTCGACAGTGTGGGTCGAGCCCGCTTCCGCCGCTGCCTCACTCACGTGAACTCGGGGTTGCTCGGCGCCTTGGGTGCTTCGGTGTCGGGACCATCCTCGCGGTGCCGGGCGGCCTCGCGGACGGTCGGGGCCGTCGACGGAGCGGCAGCAGGCCTAATTCCAGCGACCGCAGCAGCGCTTGGCTGACGCAGCACGGGAGCCTGCTCGGCCACCTGGGCCGCGGCCGCCTGGGCGGCCTGCTCGCGAGCGGCCTGCGCCTGCACGGCTGCCGCCTCCATCACACCCGCGGGCGCGGTGAGCGCGAGCACCTCGCGGGGCGGACGAGGCTCATCGCCACGGTTGACCACGATCATCCGCACGAAGGCCAGGATCGGCGCGAACTGTGCTTCGTCCTGGGCGGCCGGACCGTTGACGACGACCCGCAGGAACCAGCGCGGCCCGTTGATCCCGAGGAAGCGCGCGGGCTGGAAGGCCACGCGCCCGTCGGGGGCTCGGCCGGGCATCCGGGCGCGCAACTCCTTACCGAGGACGCCGTCCACGGTCTGCGCTGCACCACCGGCCTCCACCAGCCCACGCGCGATCTCGGCCCGCAACTCGTCCCACAACCCGATGGTGCGGGGAGCCGCGAAAGCTTGGACCTGCGCTTGCGACGCCCCGAAGCCGACGGTGGCCCCGACCACGCGGTTGGTGCCCTGCTCGATGTCCAGGCGCATCTGCATACCAGCCACGGCAGGCAGGCGCAGGGCTCCAAGGTCGACCCGACCGGCCAGGTCCGGCCACTCGGCGAGGTCGTAGGGCCCGTCGCCCTCGCGCTCCCAAGGCCGGTCGACGCCAGGCTCACCCTCCTGAGGTGCCGGACGCACGACAGCCTCGACTGCGGCCTCGTCCGCACCGTCGACGAGATCGTCGACGGTGTTGTTCTTCTTCCGGCCGAAAAGTGCCACGGGTGGTTCAGTCCTTCGATGAGTTGTCGGTCAGCAGCATGGTGGTGCTGGTCCCGGTGTGGCCGTGGCCTCCGGTCCCCCGCTCCGACGGGGGCAACGCGTCGACCACCTGGAACACCGGCCGGGCAACCTGCTGCACGACCAGTTGGGCGATGCGGTCGCCACGCCGCAGCATGAATGGCTCCCGCGAGTCGGTGTTGAGCAGGTTGACCAGGATCTCTCCACGGTAACCCTCGTCGATCGTGCCGGGTGCATTGACGATCGTGATCCCGTGCCGTGCAGCCAACCCGCTGCGCGGGTGCACGAAAGCGGCATACCCGGTCGGCAGGGCAATCGCGACCCCGGTGGGGACCAGGCTGCGCTCACCCGGGGCGAGCGTCCGGTCCTCCCGGGCCAGCAGGTCGACACCGGCATCGCCGTCCCGGGCCTGCCGGGGCACCGGCAGACCCGCGTCGAGGCGCTGCAGCGCGACCGGGACGGTCAGCATCGACCGGTCAGGACGCGCACTCGGCGCAGACCAGCATGCCGCCGACCTCCTTGGCGAGCTGGCTGCGGTGGTGGACCAGGAAGCATCGGGAGCAGGTGAACTCGTCGGACTGGCGGGGCAGCACATGCACGGACAGCTCGACGTTGGACAAATCTGCGCCCGGGAGCTCGAAGCCCTCAGCCTGCTCGGTCTCGTCCACGTCGACGCTGCCAGAAGCCTTGTCGTTGCGGCGAGCCTTCAGCTCCTCGATCGAGTCTTCACTGAGTTCATCATCGGTCTTGCGGGGGGCGTCGTAGTCAGTCGCCATAGCCCTCTCCTTCGGGTCTCGCCGGAAGCATCTCGCCCGCAGCAACGCGCTGGGCCCTCGTTTTGTGCCCGAGGTGCACGACGCCATTGCGATAGCGGTGTCGGGCGGATTGTGCCCTATCTTTACCCCTTCGCGCGAACCCGATCGATTTGCAGCGCTTCGAGGTCGCTGCGCAGACTCTCGTGCAGAGCGGCTCCGGCGGCCACCACCATGGCCGTGCCAGGCGCACTAGCAGGCGCAGAGCCCGTGACGAGGCCTCCTGCCTCCGCGACCAGAAGCACTCCGGCAGCCATGTCCCAGGCCTTCGTTCCCTGCTCCCAATAGCCGTCGACCCGTCCCGCCGCGACGTGAGCCAGGTCGATCGCCGCGGCCCCCATGCGACGAATATCACGTACGCGAGGAATCAGGTCGGCGACGATCCGCGCCTGCCGCCTTCGGACCTCCCGGTCATAGGCGAAGCCGGTCGCCAGCAGAGCCAGCCCTAGATCGGACTGCGTCGAGCAGCTCAAAGAACGCGTGCCGGCCACGTCGGTCAACCACGCGCCGCCACCGGCGTGCGCGTGGAAGGTCTCCGCCACCCGAGGGCTGTAGACGGCCCCTGCAACCGGCGTCCACGCCCCCTCGGTCAGCGGGTCCCCCACGACCACCGCGACCGACACGGCATACCCAGGTAGGTCGTAAAGGTAGTTGACGGTCCCGTCGATAGGGTCCAGCACCCAGGTCAGCCCAGAGCGACCGATCCGCCCGCCCCCGCTCTCCTCACCGAGGATCCCGTCATCGGGTCGGGCCGCCTCGATCCGGTCGCGCAGCAGTTGCTCGGAACGGGTGTCCATCACCGTGACGACGTCCAGGTCCGAGGACTTGGTGTGGTGCACCCCGAGACGGTCGGGTCGCTGGTCGCGCACCAGCGCTCCGGCCTCCTGCGCGATGCGGACCGCACATCGCTCGAGCTGGACGCGCTCCTGCGCCTCGACCTGGGCGAGGAGGCGCTCCAGGCCGGGCACGTCAGTCACTCCCGCAGGCGGCGGGCTTGTGCGTCCGCAGGTTGGGGCAACAACCGGGCCGGCAGATGGCCGGTCGCGCGTCGGTGCCGGGCCAGGTCGGCGTGTCCACGTCCTCGCCCCGCGCCTGAGCAGCGCGCTCGAGGACGAGGTCGACCAGCCCCACCACAAACTCCGTGTCGATCCCGACCGTCGGCACGCGCCGCAGGTCGATCCCCAGCTCCTGTGCGGTCTCCATCGCCTCGGTGTCCAGGTCAAAGACGACTTCCATGTGATCGGAGACAAAACCGATCGGCACGAGCAGCACGGTGCGGACTCCGCGCTCGTGCAGGACGCGGAGGTGGTCGTTAACGTCCGGCTCGAGCCAGGGCTGATGGGGCGACCCGGAGCGCGAGCAATAGGTCAGATCGTGCTGCAGCTCGACACCGAGGGTCGCGCTGGCTTCTGCGGTGATCGCCGCCGCGAGCTGCCGGTGCTGCGTGGAGTAGAGGTTGCCGTCGTCGTCACCGGGGCCGGAGGTGTCGTCCATCGCGGTCGGAAGGGAGTGGGTGACGAAGACAAGGTATGGCGGGGCGCCGGTCAGGTCGAGCTGTCGCGCAGCCTCGGTGACCAACCTGGCGTTGGTCTTGGAGAAGCCCGGGTAGTTCCAGTACTGACGGATCTTGTCGACGCTCATGGTGCTCCCTTGCGTCGCCAACTCATCGATGGCGCCGGCGATGTCCTCCCGGTATTGCCGGCAGGAGGAGTAGCAGGAGTAAGCGCTGGTGGTGACCGCCAGGACGCGCGTCATCCCCTCGTCGTGGGCCTGTCGCAAGGTGTCCGCGAGGAAGGGCTCGGAGTTGCGGTTGCCGAAGAGGACCGGCACCGACAGTTCGCGGCGGTCGAGCTCCGCGCGGAGGGCGGCCAGGAGCGCGCGGTTCTGGTCGTTGATCGGGCTCTTGCCCCCGAAGTGCAGGTAGTGTTCCGCCACCTCGGCCAGCCGCTCGTCGGGGATGCCCCGCCCCGCGGTGACACGGCGAAGGAACGGCATGACCTCCTCCGGCGCCTCCGGCCCACCGAAGGAGAGCAGGACGACGGCCTGGTAGGGGAACATCCGGGTGTCCTCCGCCTGGTCCAGGCTCTCCTCCAACTCGGCCATGACCTCGTCCTCTGCGCTGGTCAGCGGTTCAGCGATGCCGGGGGACTCGCTGGTCACCGGGTCGGAGGCATCTTCGGGCAGGGGGTCGGCAACAGGTTGGCTCATGATGATGCTCCTTGGTGAGGCGCCTTGGGCACGTGCAGGTCGAAGATGATCGCGGCCACCCGGATCGCGAAAACGACCGCGACCGCGAGCCAGACGATCAGGACGCTCAGCATCTCAAACTGGTCTGCGACGACTACCAGCGTCGCACCCAGCAGCGCCGGCACGGCATACAGCTCACGGCGCAGCACCTCCGGCACCTGGCGGGCCAGGACGTCCCGGATGGCGCCGCCACCCACCGCGGTGATGCCGCCGATCAGGATGCAGGCCAGCGGGGCGGCACCGAAAGAGATGGCCTTGGTCGCACCCGAGACCGCGAAGACTGCCAGGCCCACGGCATCAAGGTATTTGACCGCGTTGGCGATCCGGCTCAGCCGCAGATCGGGGTTGCGGCGTCGCAGGTCCCGCAGGGCAGGTTGCACGAGGACGACGACCACCCCCGCGAGCACGACGGAGAGGATGTACCACGGGTTGGTCACGCCCGCGGGCGGCACATCTGCGAGGAAGACGTCGCGGATGATCCCCCCACCCAGGCCGGTCACCCAGGCGAGAACGGCGATGCCGAAGAGGTCGAGCCGGGCCCGCAGGCCGACGAGTCCGCCGGAGATCGCAAACACGAAGACGCCGACCAGATCGAGGACGAGCAGCACGTTGTCGGAGGCGGCGGGCATGGCGTGATCAGCCTATCCGCAGCCGCTGGCGGCGTGGCCTGCCGGTGCAAGCGGCGCGCAGATGGCAATGTTGAGCCATGCAGCAGTTGCAGTTCACCGAGCTTGACGACAGCGGAGCTCTGGTCTTCGTGGGTGAGGACGGCGCCAGGTATGCCGTGCCCGTCGACGACCGCCTCCGTGCCGCCCTCCGACCACGCAGGGTGCAGACGGGTCCAGACCAGTCCGAGGCTGCCGTGACGCCGCGTGAGATCCAGTCGATGATCCGGGCCGGTCAGACCGCCGAGGACGTCGCCGCAGCCACCGGCTGGGAGGTGTCCAGGGTGCAGCGGTTCGAGGGGCCGATCATCGCCGAGCGCGAGCACGTCGTGGGCCTGGCCAAGGCCGCGCATGTGCGTGCGCACGGCCGGACCGACGGCTCGCACACCTTGGATCGTCGGGTGCGCGAGCGGCTGCACGGCCGTGGCGTCGCGGTGTCCGGTGTGTCGTGGGATGCGGCACGCGGCGAGCAGCACGGCCCGTGGACCGTGCTCGTCATCTTTACCGCCGGCGGCAAGGAGCGCCGCGCCGCCTGGCACTACGACCTGCAGGCCCGCTCGCTCGACGCTCTTGACGACGAGGCGCGCTGGCTCAGTGAGGACGAGCAGGCCCTCCCCGGCGGTCTGGCCGGCCACCCGTTGCTGCGTCAGCGCAGCGCCGAGGACGAGACCAACGACCTGATGGCCACGATGCGCGAGCGTCGACAGCGTCGCACCAGGCGACCAAAGAGGGCGGCCCCGCCCCTGACGCCCCAGCCGGGCTCGGGAGAAGGCACCGACGGTCAGACACCTCCGCCGGCGGGCCAGATGGTCGATGAAGTGCTGCCGCTAGAGGACCTGGACTTCGACCACGCCACCATGGGTGATCCGCCCGCCGCTCATCCGCGTGGTTCGGCCCCTGAGTCTCCGGACCCCGTCGACCTGCCCGTCGAGACCTTCGATGGGTCCGTCGAGGTCACTGCCGAGGATCCCGAACTCGAGGTGGACGCGTTGCCCGAGGGCATCTATGCCCGTACGCGGCATGACCCGCAGGAGGTCAGCTTCGAGGAGTTCTTCGGCATGGATGAGGACGAGGCGCAGAGTGATGAGGACGACGATAACTTCGTCGACGAGCACCCCGACATATCTGAGGACTCCATCGCTACAGATAAGGAGCCCGCAGCCGCCGGCGCGTTGGTCTCGGACGATGCGGT
>NZ_JAUNVI010000003.1:25825-93753 GCF_030537745.1 Ornithinimicrobium sp.
GGGACTCAGACGACGGGGACTCAGACGAACCGGCGGACGAGGCTGAGGTCACCGACACGTCTGAGGCGGAAGAGTCAGGCAAGCGCAAGGGCGGGCGCACGAGCGTGCCGAGCTGGGACGACATCATGTTTGGCGCCGGCGACCGTCGCCGGCGCTGACGGTAGGACTGAGCGAGCAAGAACGCCCGTCCGGTCCGGCAAGAACGACCGCCCGGACCGGCAACCGCGACCGCCCGGTCAGGGGGTGGGGGGACGGGGGTGGGGCAGTGCGCAGAGGTCGAGGTCGAATGGGAGGACGTCCGGCGACATCGCTTGGGCACGGGCCGCGGAGGCGTTCATCCGGCGCATGTAGTGACGGCGGCAGAGCATCTCGTACTCGACCGTCGGCACCGCTTGCTCGTCGACGCCAGTGACGTCACCGACCACCACCTGCTCGCCCTCCACGACCATCACCCCATCGACCACGCGGGCGTTGACGGTCGCTGCCTTCCCGCACCAGCACAACGCCTGCACCTGCAGCTGCTGGGTCCGGTCAGCGAGCTCGATCAACCGGCGCGACCCCGGGAAGAGCTCGGTGCGGAAGTCAGCGGTGATGCCGAAGGCGAAGACGTCGATCCCCATCTCGTCCACCAGGCGCGCGAGTTGCTCGATCTGCACCGGGGTGTAGAACTGGGCCTCGTCGCAGATGAGGTAGTCGACGATCCGGCCGTTGGTGACTTGGTCGACGACCAGGTCCCAGAAGTCGAGGTCGTCCAGGACCTCCAGCGCCGGCTTGGTCAGCCCGAGCCGCGAGGAGAGGACGGCCTGCCCCGACCGGTCGTGCTTGCTGAAGAGCAGCCCGGAGCGTCCCCGCGAGGAGTGGGTGTGATCCATCTGGAGCGCAAGGGTCGACTTGCCACAGTCCATCGTCCCGGTAAAGAAGGCAAGTTCGGCCACGCCGGCAGTCTAGGCGACGAGGGTGCCGTGTCGGTCCGCCTCAGGACTGGTGCACCAGCAACGGGACTGCCGTCTCGGCGTCGGTGATCGAGCCGTGGTGCCCCACGAGCCGGACGACCTCGGGCCGCAGCAGCGAAGAGTCCATGACGGTGGCATTGCCGAGCATCGCGACGACCAGGTCGCCGACGCGCTCGGCCACCCCTTCACGCACAGGGCCCAGCCAGCCGGACTCCAGCAGCTCTTCGCGGGTGAGCACGATGGCGTCATCGGCCAACTCCGCACGCCAGAGTGCGGCCACGTCGTCGACCGCGCCCGGCTCGCACCATACCTGCGGGGCCCGTGGCTCCCCCGCCAGCAGCCGCACCCCCTGGCCCAGGGGGTCACCGGCGGCCAGATCACGACGCTGCGCGACCGGCGCATCGACCATGCCGTGGTCGGCGGTGACCACGAAGACGGTCCCCTTCGGGGCAGCCTGCGCCAGGGTGGCGATATAGCTGTCGACCGCCTCGACGGCCTCGCCCCACTCCAGGGTGCCCGGCCCGCGGACATGGCCGACCTTGTCGACCTCGTCCCAGTAGGTATAGACGAGTGCTCGTCCCTTGCGCCCCGCCTCCGCGAGCGCGCCGAGCACGCCCCTGACGCGCTCGGCCGTGGTGTCCGCCGCGCGATAGCCACCGCCGCGCAGGGCTGCGCGGGTGAAGCCCGACCCGTCAAACATCTTTCGCGAGACCGAGGTCATGGTGATGTCGAGTCGCCCGGCCTCCTGAAACAGGGTGCGGTGTGGCTGGTAGAGCTCCGGCGTCGGACCGTCCCGCCAGGCCAGATGATTGAACAAGCGCTCGCCGCCCTGCAGCCCGGTCTGCCAGCCGACGACGCCGTGGTCACCCGCCAGGCGTCCGGTGCCCAGGCTGGTCAGGCTGGTCGCGGTCGTCGACGGGAAGCCGCAGTGGGCATCGGGCACCGGCGAGGTGAGGGTTCGCAGGAAGGGGGCATGCCCGCTTCGTCGTGCCAGCTGCCTGGCCCCGAGCCCGTCGACGAGGACGACGACGACCTGGCGGGTCGGCGGCAGCGACCAGGTCGGTGCGGGGATACCCTCCGGCAGCCGTCCGCCGAGCGCCAGGAGCGCCGCCGGCACGACCGAGGCCAAACCCTCGCCAGGCGCGGGTGGCTGATAGGCCGCCCGGGCCGTCTCGACATACGCGCTCATCGCCCGAGGCGGGCCGAGAGCTCCTGGGCGAAGGCCAGGGCACGCTCGAGCCGTTCCACGCCTTCCGCGTCCGCCGCAACCCGCAAGGAGATGTCGTCGCTGGCGACGGTGCCCTCATAGCCGTGGTCACCCTCGCACTCGGGGTCGTCGCAGATGGCCGGGATCAGGTCGACCCGCGCCACCGCACCCCAGCCGAGGGTGAGGGTGGCGGCGCGTCCTTCGAGCCCACCGTCGAAGTTCTCCGGGTCGGGAATGACGTGGGTGAGCATCACTCCGCGGACCTGTCGCAGCGGCACGGTCTCACTCGTCGCGGTCGCCAGACGCTGGTGCTCGGGGCCCTCGTGGTCGTCGGCGTGCGCGATGACGAGTCGGCGATCGGTCAGGACGAGGACGGTCAGATGGTTGCGGACGGCGAGCTCGTCGAAGGTCGTCTCGGCGTGGACCAGGTGGCTGACCACCTGGTCGCGACCGACCGCGGTGAGCACGACGTCATGGACCACTGCCGGCAGATAGCCGGCGTCCTCGATGTCAGCGACCAGGGACTCGGGCAACGGGGACCTCAGGCGACGCACCATGGACCCATGGTGCCACCTGGTGTTCAGGAGGGCATCGTCCGTCGCTCGGCGTCGGTCCGCGTCGGGACGGGTGCGACGTGGCCCTGTGCTCCGAGCACCTCAATGCCGAGCGGGTGCGCCATGACCGGGTTGAGTCGCACATAGGCCAACTCGGGATGGTCGTCCGCCAGCACCGACAGGCGGGCGATGAGATCGTAGAGCGCCTCCAGGTCCACGGGCGGCGCGCCGCGGTAGCCATTGAGCAGCGGCGCGGCCTTGATCGAGGACACCATGTCGATGATGTCCATGTCGGTCAGCGGTGGGAAGCGGTGCGTGACGTCACCGAGCAGGTCCACCGGCACGCCAGCCACGCCAAAGCTGATGACCGGCCCGAAGAGCGGGTCCTCAGAGCTGAGGATCTCCACCGCCACGCCCGGCGGCGCCATCCGCTGCAGCGCGATACCTTCGGCCCCCAGGGGCGAGATGAGCGCTTCCAGGTCACGATAGGCCGCGCCGACGGCCTTCGGGTGCCGCAGGCCGGTCCGCACCCAGCCCTGCCCGGGTTGGTGCCGCAGGAGCGGAGAGGTCGCCTTGAGCACGATGGTGCCCTCCTGCTCCTTGTAGGCGGCGACCGCCTCCACGTCCGAGGTCACGGGGATCATCGGCCAGACCGGTATGCCGTAGGCCTGCAGCAGCGCGGTGGCCTCCTCCTCGGCCAGGTCGGTGCCGGCCGGGTCACGGCGCAGGGCCGTCTCGATGACGTCGTTAGCGGTGCGGCGGTTGATGCCCTCGGGACGGACCCGTTCGCCGTGGTCAGTCCGCAGCCACGCGGCGTAGTTGGTCGCTGCGGCGAGCGCGAGGACAGCGTCCTCGGGGGTGGGGTAGGCCGGCACGCCGCTGCCGGGAGTGACCCCCCGCATGCCGAGGAAGGTGGCGACGCACGGTTTTCCGGCGGCGGCCACCGCCTCGCCCAAGGCTTGGACCACCTCGGGGTCGATGCGGGCGACCGGCGGGCTGAAGCAGGCGATGACCGAATCGACGTCCGGGTCAGCCAGCGCCGCCTCGACAGTGGCGCGGATCTGCTCGGTCACCGCCTCCGCGTGGAGGGTGACCGGGCCGTGGACGACCTCCAGGTCCCAGGACTGGGCGGCACCGGCCGCCAAGGAACCGAGGGCGTGGCTGTTGGTCACCACGGCGACGCGCCGACCGGCGGGGAGCGGCTGGTTGATGACGAGCTGGGCGACGTCGAAGAGCTGGTGGACGTTCTCCGCACGGATCACGCCCGCCTGCTTGAGCATCTGCGCGAACGCTTCAGGGCGCTCCCGCGTGGAACGCACGTGGTGACCGGCCGGCGCCTTCTGGCCACCTGCCCCCGACTTCACCACGATGACCGGCTTGATCGAGGCGAGTTTGCGGGCGATGCGGGAGAACTTTCGTGGGTTGCCCATCGACTCCAGGTAGAGGCCGACGGCACGGGTGTCCTCGTCGTCCAGCCAGTACTGCATCAGGTCGTTGCCGGAGATGTCGACCCGATTGCCGGCGGAGGCGAAGGTGGAGATGCCTAGACCTCGACGCTGGGCCGAGGAGAGGACGGTCACCCCCAGCGCGCCCGACTGCGCGAACAGTCCCAGACCACCATGGCCAGGGACATGCCCCGTGTCCGCGATGGAGGCATTGAGCCGCACGGTCGGGTCGGTGTTGATCAGCCCGAAACTATTGGGTCCGAGGACGCGCATCCCGGACCGGCGGGCCTGGCGCAGCAGGCGACGCTGCAGCGCCTCCCCCTCGGGGCCGGACTCGGCGAAGCCCTCGGAGGCGACCAGCAGCGCCTTCACGCCTGCGGTGGCGCACTCGGCGACAGCGTCGAGCACGTCCTTGGCCGGGACTGCGATCACGGCCAGGTCCACGGCGGCATCGATGTCGCCGACCGAGGCGTAGGTCGGGTGACCGTTGATCAGCGTCCCCGGCTGAGCCCGATTGTTGACGGCATACACCTGCCCGGTGTAGCCACCGTCGACGATGTCGTCGAAGAAGGCACGCCCCACCGTGCCCGTCGTGCGGCCGGTGCCGATCACCGCAACCGTGGACGGGTAAAGCACTTGACGCACCGACCGTGCCTCCGACCGGTGCTCCCGCGACATGCGGACCGCGCGGGAGGCGTCGGTCGGCTCGATGTCGAAGGAGACCGCGATGACGCCGTCGTCGAACTCGTGGGCGACCTCATACCCTGCGTCCTTGAAGACGCTGATCATCTTGCGGTTCTGGGGCAGGACGTCGGCGAGGAACTGCTTGACGCCGTCCTCGCGGGCGATGTCGGCCAGGTGCTCGAGCAGGACCGAGCCGATGCCTCGCCCGTGGTGGTGGTCAGAGACGTTGAACGCCACTTCGGCCACCGGTCCGCTGGGCTTGAGCCGGTCGTAGCGACCGATGCCCACGAGCTGGTCGTTGATCATCATGACCAAGGCCACCCGGTCGCTGTAGTCGACATGGGTGAAGCGGTGCACGTCGCGGTCCGAGAGCCGCTTGATCGGGGCGAAGAAGCGCAGGTAGATGGACTCCGCGGACTGTGCGGCGTGGAACTCGTGGATGGGCTCGATGTCGTCGGGGCGGATCGGGCGCACATGCCCGACCCTGCCGTCGGAGAGGACGACGTCGGCCTCCCACTCCTGCGGGTAGCCCGGGGGCAACTCTGCCTGCTCCGTCATGGGTCCACTATCCCACTGGGCGTGCACCGCAGGCTCGCTGCTGTCCCCCGGCTCCCGCCGCAGGCGGCGGCCTTGTCCCCGCGGCGTGCCACGATCGTCCGCATGGACTTCAAGGACGTGGTGCGACGGCGGCGGATGGTGCGGGCCTACGACCCGGACCGACCGGTGCCCCGAGAAGTCATCGACCGGGCGCTGGAGCACGCGATCAGGGCGCCGAGCGCCGGTTTCTCCCAGGGCTGGGACTTCCTCGTCCTGACCCAAGCAGCTGACCGCGAGCGCTTCTGGGCATCCACGAGCCCGAGCGAGGGTGGCGCGCCCGACTCCTGGCTGCGCGGGGTGAGGACCGCGCCCTGCCTGATCGTGTGCCTCTCGGACAAGGACACCTACCTGTCCCGCTACGCCGAGGCGGACAAAGGGTGGACGGACCGTGACGAGGCGCGCTGGCCGGTCCCCTTCTGGGACGTCGACACCGGGATGGCGGCGCTGCTGATGTTGCTCACGGCGGTCGATGAGGGCTTGGGCGGGCTCTTCTTCGGGGTGCCACCGGAGCGGCACGAGGGCGTGCGCAACGACTTTTCCATCCCGTCCGGCAGAGGCTTCGTCGGGGTGGTGGCGATGGGGTATGGCGTGCCGGACCGCCGGTCTCCGTCCTTACGTCGTGGTCGCCGACCGGTCGCGGACGTGGCTCACGAGGGACGTTTTGGACACCGATGGGCCACTTCGCCCTGACGTGCTGGCCCTCAGTGCTCCTGCTGGCGCAAGAACTCCCCCACTTCGGCCCGGGTCGGCGCTGTGTCCGGCCCCCTGCGGGTCACCTTGATCGCTCCTGCCGCGTTGGCGCGGCGTGCCGCCTGGAGCCAGTCGGTGCCCAGGACTCGCTCGCCGCAGAGCACCCCGGTGTGCGTGTCCCCGGCACCGTTGGTGTCGAGCGGTGTCTGCGGATAGCCCGGCACAGAGGTCGTCCGACCCTCGACGTGCACGAAGCACCCCGCTGGTCCGTCGCGCACGATCACCGCGGCCGCCCTCGACAGACGCGCGGCGACTGCCCCGCAGGACGCTTCGGCATCGTCGACCCCGGTCAGCTCCTGGGCCTCCTGCGCGTTAGAGGTCCACACGTCCGTCATGCCCAGCAGGCGGGCGGCGATCTCCGCAGGGATGTCGGCGAGGGCGGCCCCAGGGTCGAGGACGACGACGACGCCCTCGGGCAGGTCGGTGAGCCACTGCAGGAGCGGGTCTCGGGTCGGCGGGTAGAGGCTGTAGCCGGTGACGCACACCAGGTCGCCCGGTTGGGGCTCGCTGGTCTGCAGGGAGGTGACGGAGATCTCCCGCTCTGCTCCATACGTAGTCACGAAGGTGCGCTCCGCGCTCGGCTCGACGAGGACGACGCAGATGCCGGTGTCCAGGCCGGGAACCGGAGGGGCGCTCACCTCGACCCCCTCGTCGGTCAACGCCTGGCGCACCAGGTCACCGTTGGCACCGGTGCCGTGGGCGCCGGCGTGGGCAGCCGGTGCGCCAGTGCGCGCGGCGGCGAGCAGGGTGCTGACGGCCCCGCCGGCATAGCGCCGATAGGTGGCCGCGTTGACGTTGCCGCCGCGAACGGGCAGGCCGGGCACCTCGAGCACGACGTCGACCAACGCCTGCCCGGTATGGATCACTCTGGCACTCACGAAGGTCAGCCTGCCACGATGAGGGCATGAGCACCGCCACTTCCCGCGTCCTGTCCCGCCTCGACCAGCACCGCCCCTGGCTCGAGGACCTCTACCGCCACCTGCACGCCCACCCCGAGCTGTCCATGGCTGAGCACGCGACCTCTGCTCGGGTCATCGAGGAGATCAAGGGTATGGAGGGTGCCGAGGAGCTGGAGATCGTGACCGGCCTCGCGACCACCGGGGTGGTGGTCGTGGTCCGCAACGGCGAAGGCCCGACGGTGCTGATGCGGGCCGACATGGACGGGCTGCCCGTGGCGGAGGACAGCGGGCTCGACTATGCGTCCACGGTCCGGGTGCAGAACGAGCTGGGCGAGAGCGTGCCGGTCATGCATGCCTGCGGCCACGACACCCACGTGGCCACGCTGCTCGCGTCGTTGCGTCTGCTGCTGGAGTCACGGGATGCCTGGTCGGGGACCCTGCTCGTGGTCTTCCAGCCCGCAGAGGAAGCCGAGAACGGGGCCGACGCGATGGTGGCCGACGGCCTCGTCGACCGGTTGCCCGCACCGGACGTGGCGCTCAGCCAGCACGTGCTGCCCGGCCCGGCCGGGTCGGTCCTGGTGGCGTCCGGGCCGATCATGGCCAGCTGCGACGACTTCCGGATCACGTTGCGCGGCAAGGGCGGTCACGGATCCGCGCCGCACACCGCGCTGGACCCCGTGGTGATGGCGGCCTCGCTGGTCATGCGGCTGCAGACGATCGTGTCGCGGCAGACCTCTCCGGCTGCCACTGCGGTGGTCACCGTCGGCCGGATGGTGGCGGGCACCAAGACCAACATCATCCCCGAGCAGGCGGTGCTGGAGGGAACGGTGCGGACCTATGACGCAGACGTGGCCGCCGCGTGCCTGGCCGCGATCGAGCGGACCACCCGGGCCGAGGCTGCCGCCTGGGGCGCGCCGGAGCCAAAGTTCGAGACCTTCGACCACCTGCCGGTCACGGACAACGATCCCGAGACCACCGCCGTCGTCCGCTCCGCGCTCGCGGCTGAGCTGGGCGAGGACCAGGTCCGCGTCTTCCACCCCGAGAGTGGCTCGGAGGACTTCTCCTCGCTGCCGAACGCCTGGGGAATCCCCTACTGCTACTGGGGCTTCGGTGCCTTCGAAGCCTCGGACTGGAGGAAGCGGGAAGCGGCCGGGACGCTCGCTGAGCTGCCCGACAACCACTCGCCGCAGTTTGTCCCCGTCCTGCAGCCGATGCTCGACACCGGGGTGCGCGCGATGGTCGCCGCGACGCTGGCCTGGGTCGGCGTCGGGTCGGGCCACTAAGCCTTTGAGCCGCCCGTGACGACTACAGGGGTGAGGGCCCTTCGGCTAGGACGGCGGCCTGACCACGTCCTGGATCACCTCGTTGCGTCGCAGGAACCACGGCTTTAACGGCGGATCGAAGCGGGCCCAGCGAGGACTGCCGACGAGCTCTAGACCGGCAGCCGTGACGGCTGCCTGCAGCTCCGCAAAGTGGCGCCGATAGCTGGACTCCGACCAGCGGCCGCTGTAGTTGACAACCGCAGACAGACACTCGGGGACCGTCCTGATGTTGACTTCCGGGTTGCCCGGAGTCGGAGCGGTCTCCTCGGTCATCGACTCGGGGAGCACGAAAGCGACGACGTAGTCCCCCTCCTGGGTCTGCGTCTGCACCACCGGGGCGGTCATCGCGATCTTCTCTGAGGGGGCGGCCTGCTGGACGACCGGCGCGGTCATCGCGATCGACGTCTGCGACGTGTTGTTGCCGCTGATATAGCCGAACAGGGCTCGGAACGCCCGGTTGCCGGCGTCCTCCATCGACCCTCGGACGCAGACCTCTGCCACCACGTGCGCCGGGTAGCGACGCAACTCAAAGCCGGGGTGCTGCTCGATCAGCTCAAAGGGTTGTTGTTCGGTCACCCCTTGAGTCTACGAGCGGCGGTGGCCGCGAGCGGGCCCACGGCTGAGAGCAAGACCTGAGCCTCCTACTGCGCAGTCCACCCACCATCCATCGTGTAGGACGCACCCGTAGCCATCCCGGCGTCGTCCGACATCAGGAAGGCCGCCAACGCGGCCACCTCGGCTGGCTCGATCAGTCGCTTGACGGGCGAGCGGGTCAACATGATCTTGGCCATGACCTCGGCTTCAGGGATGCCATGGGTGCGAGCCTGATCGGCGATCTGGGCCTCGATGAGGGGGGTCCGCACGTAGCCGGGATTAAGGCAGTTGGAGGTCACCCCATGCGGTGCCCCTTCCAACGCGGCGACCTTGGACAACCCCTCCAGGCCGTGCTTGGCGGCCACATACGCGGATTTGAACTCGGACGCACGCAGTCCGTGAGCCGAGGAGATGTTGACGATGCGGCCCCAGCCCTGTGCATACATGTGCGGCAGGGCGGCACGGATCAGCAGGAAGGGCGATTCCAGCATGAGCCGCTGGATGAGACGGAAGTCCTCCGGCACGAACTCCTGGATCGGCGCGACCCGCTGGATGCCGGCGTTGTTGACCAACACGTCGCACTCCAGCTGAAGGTCATCCAGCGCCTCTGTCTCGGACAGGTCGACGACCCACGCCTCGCCACCGATGTCGGCAGCAACCCGCTCCGCGCCCTCCCCGTCACGGTCCGCGACGATCACGCGGTGACCATCCTGGGCGGCGCGTTGCGCTACCGCCTCCCCGATCCCGCTCGCGGCCCCCGTCACCAGCACTGTCCGTGTCGTCATCGACTTACGCTCCTCTTCCGTGGCTCGGCTCGGCACAATGCCGTCGCCAGCATCTTGGGCCGCGACAGCAGACCATGTCCATGTCTGCGCTACCCATTCAGGGCGGACGATTTATGTGAGGACACCACATAGGCCTGTTCCGCGGGGCAATCTACGGTGAATCCTCATGAGCCCTGCCGATCTTGTCGCCGACGACGCGCACGTCTATGCGCTGTCTGCGCACCACCTCACCAAGGACTTCCGCGGGTTCCTCGCGGTCAACGACGTCACCCTGGACGTCCGTGAAGGCCAGGTGCACGCGCTCGTCGGTCCGAACGGCGCCGGCAAAACGACGTTGTTCAACCTGTTGACCGGGTTCATCAAGCCGACCGCAGGCACCATCACCGTGCACGGCAAGGACATCACGGGTCAGGAGCCGGAGGTGATCGCCCACCAGGGCGTGGCCCGGTCCTTCCAGATCACCAGCCTCTTCGACAACCTGACGCCCCGCGAGCACCTCGAGTTGGCGCTGCAGGGCATGGCCGGTGGAGGTATGCAGTTCTGGCGCTCGGAGTCGGTGCTGCTCCGCTTCCGCGACCGGGCCGACGAGCTGATCGAGCAGGTCGGACTCTCCCACCTGGCTGACCGGCCGGCCGGCGAGCTCGCCTACGGGCAGAAGCGGGCCCTGGAGATGGCGCTCGTCCTGGCGCTCGACCCAAAGGTCATGCTCCTCGACGAGCCGACCGCTGGCATGGGCCGCGAGGACGTGGAGCGCACCATCGAGTTGGTCAAGAAGATCGCCCACGGTCGCACGGTCGTCTTCGTCGACCACAACATGCACGTGGTCGGTGAGCTCGCGCACGAGGTGACGGTCCTCATGCAGGGCCAGGTCCTGGCGCAGGGCACCTACGAGCAGGTGCGCAACGACGAGCGCGTCATTACCGCCTACCTCGGAGAGGACAGCCATGCTTGAGGTCAGCGGACTCGACGCCTACTACGGCGAGGCGCAGGCCCTGCACGGGGTCAGCATCACGGTCAAGGAAGGGGAAGTCGTCACCCTGGTGGGCCGCAACGGCGCCGGTAAGACCACGCTGCTGCGTTCGATCATGGGGCTGCACCCCGGCGTCTCGGGAGCGATCACCCTGCGCGGAGAGGACCTGACCACGCTGCCCCCTCACCAGCGCGCCCGCAGGGGGCTGGGCTGGGTCCAGGATGACCGAGGGATCTACGCCTCGCTCAACGTCGAGGAGAACCTCACCCTGGCCCCCGTGACCAACACCGACAAATCCTGGTCGATGGAGCAGGTTTACCAAGCCTTCCCCGTCCTGGCTGACCGCCGTCGCGCGCCGGGCACCACACTCTCCGGCGGCGAGCAGCAGATGCTCGCGGTCGCCCGCGTCCTGCGCACCGGGGCCGCGATGCTCCTGCTCGACGAGCCCAGCGAAGGTCTGGCCCCCGTGATCGTCCAGCGCATCCGCGACATCCTGCTGGAGGTCAAGGCGCAGGGCACGACCGTGCTGCTCGTGGAGCAGAACGTCAAGTTCGCCTCCACCGTCGCCGACCGCCACTACGTCCTGGCCGAAGGCGTCGTCATGCGCGATCTGGACAACGAGGAGTTCACCTCCCGCCAGGACGAGCTGCTGGAGTACCTCGGCATGTGACCCAGCGACTCCAGCGCCACCTATCTCCATCCACTACCCGTGCCCACCACCACCAGTGCTGCCCGCAGCATCTCAAAGGAGAGAACCACACCATGAGTAAGAAAAACATCCTGATCGCGCTGGCCAGCGCCAGCGCGCTCGTCCTGTCCGCGTGCGGCGGGGGCGGCCCCAGCGCCGACGAGGGCAAGTTCACCGACGGCAAGGTCGTCCTGGCCGTCCTCAACGACGCCAGCGGCGTCTACAAGGACCTGTCCGGCCCCAACTCGGTCAAGGCTGTCGAGATGGCCGTCGCCGACTACCAGGAGAAGTACGGCGACAAGGCCGTCGTCAAGGAGGTCGAGGTCAAGTCCGCCGACCACCAGAACAAGCCGGACATCGCCAACACCAAGGCGCAGGAGCTCTACGACCGCGACGGTGCCGACATCATCCTGGACGTGCCGACCTCCTCGGCCGCGCTCGCCGTCGCCGGCCAGGCGCTGGCCAAGAAGAAGCTGTTCGTGGACATCGGCGCGGGCACCACCGAGCTGACCAACGGCCAGTGCAACAAGTACACCTTCCACTGGGCCTACGACACCTACCAGTTGGCCAATGTGACCGGCACCGCAGTGACCGAGAACGGTGCCAAGAACTGGCAGATCATCTACCCCGACTACGCCTTCGGCCAGGACATGGACAAGTCGTTCACCGCAGCCGTGGACAAGGCTGGCGGCAGCGTCGGCGACCACATCGCCACCCCGTTCCCCAACGACAACTTCTCCACCTTCCTGACCAAGGCTGCCGGTGAGAAGCCCGATGTCATCGGCGCCATGCAGGCCGGCGGTGACCTCATCAACCTGGTCAAGCAGTACAACGAGGCTGGCCTGAAGGACGACGGCATCTCCCTGGCCGTGGGCCTGATGTTCATCACCGACATCCACTCCCTCGGGGTCGAGGCCTTCGAGGGCACGCAGTTCGCCGAGGCGTGGTACTGGAACCACGACGACGAGAACCGCGCGTGGGCCGACAAGTTCCTGGAGAAGACCCAGACCCGTCCCTCGTTCGCGCACGCCGCGAACTACTCGGCGGCAGCGGCATACCTTGAGGCGGTCCAGGAGACCGGCACCGACGACGCCGACACGATCGTCAAGAACCTCGAGGGGAAGAAGATCAACGACGTCTTCCTCAAGAACGGAGAGGTCCGCGCGCAGGACCACCGCGTCATCCACGACGTCTACCTGGCCAAGGTCAAGGCCAAGGCCGACGTCACCGAGGACTGGGACTACGAGGAGATCGTCTCCACCATCCCCGCCGCCGACGCCTTCATGCCGCTGAGCGAGTCCACCTGCAAGATGGACGGCTGACCGTCAGGTCGCTCGCGCATCGTCGGGTCGGCCTGAGCTGACCTGATCGGACCCCGGGTGCCCTGCGTGGCGATATGTCCCCACGCCACGCAGGCGCCCGGCCTCCACCTCCCCAAGGACAGTGATGAATCAGTTCCTGCAGTACACGATCCAAGGCCTGGCGGCCGGCAGCTTCTACGCCCTCGCCGCCCTCGGTCTGGCGATCATCTTCGGTGTGCTCGGTGTCGTGAACTTCGCGCACGGTGCGTGCTACATGCTCGGAGCCGTGATCGCCGCGGTGCTCCTTGACCTGACCGGGCTCAGCTTCTGGTGGGCCCTGATCGTGGTGCCGATCCTGATGTTCATCGTCGGAGTGCTGATCGAGAGGTTGTTCGTCTCTCGCCTGATCAGGCTGGATCCGCTCTACAACTTCCTGCTGACCTTCGGCCTGTCCCTGGTCCTGGTCGACCTCGTCAAGCGCCGGTATGGCGTGTCGGGCCTTCCCTACACCCGCCCTGAGATCCTCACCGGGCAGATCGACATCGGTGCGCTGCGGCTACCGACCTACCAGGTGTTCGTCCTGATTTTCTCGCTGCTGGTGTGCCTGGCCGTCTGGCTGCTGATGACCCGGACGCGGATCGGGATGATCGTGCGCGCCTCGACCGAGAAGGCCGAGCTGACCAAGGCTCTGGGCGTGGATGTCAACAGGTGGGTCACGCCGGTGTTCGGCTTCGGCATCGCGCTGGCCGGCCTGGCCGGCGTTCTCGCTGCACCGTTTCGCGCGATCACCGCCGACATGGGGTCCAACTTCATCATCATCCTGTTTGCCGTAGTCGTCATCGGCGGCCTCGGCTCGATCGTCGGCTCAGTGGTCGCCGGCTTCCTCGTCGGCCTGGTCGAAGCCTTCGGTCAGGCCTACGCCCCCGCCCTTTCCCAGATCGTGATCTTCGTCCTCATGGCCCTGGTCATCCTCTGGCGACCAGCCGGCCTGTTCGGGCGGGAGGAATCAAAGTGAAGCGCTCCCCCCTGCACCTCGTCCTGGTCGTCGTCGGTCTGTTGGCCGCCCTGACCCTGCCCTGGGTCGTCTATCCCCCGATCGCGATGGACATCGCCTGCTGGGCACTCTTCGGCGTCGCGCTCGACGTCCTCCTGGGCTACGCCGGGTTGCTGTCCTTCGGTCACGCTGCCTTCTGGGGCAGCTCGGCCTACGTCACCGGCCTGGTCGCAATCGAGCTCGGTATGCCGTTCCCGGTCGCCGCGCTCGCTGGCGCCGTCTTTGCGATGCTGCTGGCACTGCCCTTCGGGCTCCTGTCCGTCCGCAGCAGCGGCATCTACTTCGCGATGGTCACGCTGGCCTTCGCGCAGATGGTCTTCTTCGTCGTCAACCAGTGGCGTGGGCTGACCGGTGGTGAGAACGGTCTTCAGGGCGTCCCCCGCAACTTCTTCGGGGTAGCGGTGGTGGAGTCCGACGCCTTCTACTTCTACTACGCGGCACTCCCGATGATCCTGCTCGGCATCTGGATCGCCTGGCGAGTCGTCCACTCCCCCTTCGGCCGGGTCCTGGTCGCCACCCGCGACAACCCGGCCCGGGCTCGTGCCCTGGGCTACGACGTGGAGCGCTACCGGGTGATGGCCTTCGTCATCTCGGCGGGTCTGGCGGGCCTCGCTGGCGGCCTCTTCGCCCTGTCCCACGGCTTTGTGTCCCTGCAGGAAGTGGCCTGGCAGACCTCGGGCAAAGTGGTCCTGATCACCGTCCTCGGTGGCATCGCCACGCTCTGGGGCTCGATCATCGGCGCCGCGATCATCGTCCTGATGGAGGACGCGCTGGCCTCCTCCGGTTTCGACGGCATCGGCATCATCACCGGATCGGTCTTCATCATCGTCGTCCTGCTGTTCCGCCGGGGCGTCTGGGGCACGCTCGTCGACTTCGTCGCTCGTCGACGCGGCCACAAGGTCGTCGAGGAGCCGATCGGCGCCGCCGACGGCGAGGAAGTCTCCCTCTAGACCGAACGGTCGCCCCTGCCACACCGAACGGTCGCCCCTGCCACACCGAACGGCGCCTCTGGCCGGTTCAGGGCGAAGGCAGGACTCGGCGCAGGCGGAGGGCTAAGGAGACTTCGAGCAGGCGTTCGGGTGACTGCCAGCCATCGCCGAGCAGGCGACCCACCCGGTCCAGACGCTGGGTCACGGTGTTGGGGTGCAGGTGCAACTCCTCACCAGATCGGCCCAGGTGACGGTCCTGACCGAGCCAGGTCTCCAGCGTCAGGACGAGGTCGGTGCCCCGGTCCCGGTCGTAGTCGAGCACGGGTCCGAGGACGGCATCCACCTGGTCGGCGGGATCCCCCTTGCCGAGCAGCAGACCGACGAAGCCCAGCGACGCGGAGTCCGCCACGTCGCCGCGTCGCCCCAGCGCGAGCAGCGCCTCCAGGCAGCGCGTCGCCTCCTGGTATGCCGACCGCACACCTTCCACCCCCGTCACCGGCCCGGCGACCCCCACCGTGGGTAGCACCCGACCCACGGTCCGACGCGCACTGGGGCGCGTCCGACCGGCCAACTGCACGATGTGACGGCCGGTCTCCAGCGCGTCGCGGTCCGGCAGCATGAGCACCATCCGGTCCCCCACCTCGGCGCTGAGCCCGCTGTGCGTGGCAGCGAGGTCGCCCGTGGCCTGTCGCACTCGGGGGTCGGCGCCGTCGATGACCAGCAGCGAGATCTTCCTGGACAAGTCGGTGCCCAACAGGCTCGCCCGCGCAGTGAGCGAGCCCGCCCCCGCCCGCCCCACGAGCAGGTCGACCAGCAGGTCACCGCGCAGACGCGACTCGGTCTGCGCCACCGACCGCCGCACCACCATGATGAGCGCAGCGGTCATCGCCGCCCTCTCCAGAATCCGCTGGTTGACCTCGTCGACCTCGCTACGCAACAGCACCGCGGCCAGCGGCACGCCGCCAGCCCACACCGGCGCGACGGACCTGCCGTCACCGGTGACCGTGTGATTTTCTTCCAGTGCGCCGTGCAGTTGGTCCAGGTCGACGTCATCGGTGCCCAGATCGGGCGCGCTGCTGGCCAGGACCGCACCCTGCGCATCCAGGATCTGCACCGGCTCCTCGAGGACCTGATGCAGCTCGCTGGCCATGTCCTCCAGGCCGCCGCCCCTCAGCACTACCCCGGCCAGTCGGTCATGGGCCCGCGCAGAACGCTGAACACCCTCGATGTTGCGCTGCAGCAGCTCTCCGGTGGCCTTCAGGTCAGCCAACGCCGCCGCCGTCTGCTCGACGCGACGGGCATTATCGAGAGCGATCGCGGCGTGCGCCGCAAAACTGGTCATCAGGTCGATGTCTTCGCGAGCAAAGGGCCGCACCTCGTGATTTGCGGCGTAGAGGACGCCGATCACCCTCCGGCCGATCAGCAACGGCACGCCCATGATCGAGCGGATCTCCTCCCCGGCGACCGCGTGGTCGATGCCCCGCAGGTGCCGGAAGCGCTCGTCCGTGAAGTAGTCATCGGTGGCATAGGGCCGAGCGGTCTGGGCCACCAGGCCGCCCAGCCCCGCACCGAACGGCAGCCGGACGTTGCGGAACTCCTCGGTGTGGATGCCCTGCGTGATCCGCATATAGGTCTCACCGGCCTCGTCGTCATTCAGGGACAGGTAGGACACGTCGCAGGCCAGCAACGTCCGGGCCCGTCGCACGATGGCCTCCAGCACGTCATCGAGCTCTTTGAGCTCGGCGAGGTCAGCGACGGTGTCGAACAGCGCTGACAACTCCGACTCACGACGCTGCCCGATCTCGCGCAGTGCCCGCGCCCGCACGGCCAGGTCATGGAGCCGCTGCACGTCGTCGGGGTCCCCGCCCTCCTCCTGCAGACTGCTCAGCAGCGCGTTGTAGTCCTGCAACGGACGATCCTCGGCCAGGAGCGCCAGGAACCTCTCCCCCGGCAGCCGCAGGTCCTGACTCACGACGAGCGGGCCGACCAGGCGAGGCGGGCAGCGACCAGGTCCTCCAGGGAGCTCCCGACCGACTTGAAGACCGTGACCTCCTCCGCAGTGCTTCGTCCGGTATGGCGACCTGCCGCCAGGTCCGCGAGCGTCGCCTTCACGTCTTCCTCCGTGAGGGTCCCGCGCTCGAGCGGCCCAACGAGGTCGCCCGGCTCGTGCAGCGCGGCCGGGACATCGATGAACAGACTGGCGCTGGTGATGAGCTCTTCGTCGGCCTCGATCATTGAGGCCGAGAAGGCACCGATGAGGTCGACGTGGGTGCCGGGACGCACATCGGCGCCGAGCACCAACGGGCTGGTCGCGGAGGTGGCTGCGGTGATGACGTCGGCCCGCCGGACCGCCTCCCGCAGGTTGCCGGCTACCTGCGCCTGGAAACCATCGGCGCGCAGCCTCTCGACCAGCGCCATGGCCTGTTCCGGCTTGCGCGCCCAGACCCGCGTCATCGCCACCTGCCGCACTGCTGCATACATCACCGGGATCGCCGCATTGACGTTTCCCGCGCCGATGAGGAGGTGCTCGCCGATCCGTGGCGGCGCGAGATAGTCGGCCGCCAGCGCGCTGGCGGCCGCGGTACGCAGCCGGGTCAGCTCGGTGCCGTCCAGAACCGCGACGGGCACGCCGGTGGTGGCGTCAGCGAGCAGGTAGGAGCCGTTGATCGCTGGCAGCCCACGCTCGCTGTTGCGGGGATAGTGACCGACCACCTTCACGCCGATCAGGTCGCCCTTGGTCCAGGCCGGCATGACCAGCAGCGTGGCCCCCAGGTCCTCGTCGATGCGGTAGTGACCACGCTCGGGCACCGTGGTCGCGTCCGGGTGGGCGAAGGCGTCCCGCAGCGCCTCGACCAGGGCGCAGGGATCGATGAGGTCACGCACGCGCGCGGCGTCAAGCAGCTCCATACGCGTCACCCAACCACACCCCTCGGCCTCGCCCTCACCCCACCGGGCGGGCTCGCCCTCGCACCCGCCCGCGGACGGACTGCGCTCTCAGCGAGAGCGGCGGGCGGCCCGGGCGAGGCGGACCACGGTCCAGACCAGGTAGACCAGGTAGGCCACCAGCAGGAGGATGATCACGATGCCCCAGGCCGGGATCCCGCTCTCCGGGCACTGGACCTGGCCCCCTGAGGACGGCGAGCATGCCTGGGTCCACGCCGAGGCGCCAGCCAGGCCGAGCACCATGACCGTCAGCGGCATCGTCAGCCCTACCACCAGAGCCGCCCGCAGCTTCTCTCCCACGTCCCAGCGCTGCGAGCGAAACACCAGCACGAGGCCAACGGCCCACATCAGGAGCGCCAACGGCCACAGGATAAAGAACACCCCCGCGCCCAGGAGCAAGACCAGCGCTGCCAACTCGACGCCCCCGTTTCCGTCATCGGAGCCGCTCCGGCGATTCGTGTCGGGCGCGCCATCCTGGTGTGACGGTGCGCCGCCAGCGGCGTCGACGAGCTCGGCAGGCATGCCAAGGCGGTCGATGCCCTCGCGAATGCTGGGCTCGGAGGGGTCGTTGCCCAACGCAGCCGCCAGGTGCTCGCGGATGTCGCGCTGCAGCTCCGCGGCCTGGTCGGCCGGCAGCCGAGCGGACTCCGCGGCCAGACGGTGTAGATACTCCACGACCAGGGGATGGTCCAGTGCAGTCATCATCGAAGTTCCTTTCCCAGCAGGATGAGGTCGACGGAGTGTTTGAAATCCGTCCAGGACCGGTTGAAGTCCGCGAGCACCGACCGGCCCTGGTCGGTGAGCGAGTAGTAGCGACGTGGTGGGCCGCTGGTCGATTCACGCCAGGAGGTGGCGACGAGCTCTTCTTTGCGCAGCCGGCTCAGCAGCGGATAGATGGTGCCCTCGCTCGCGACGAGTCCCGCCTCTGACAACTGGGTCACGAGGTCGTAGCCATACCTTTCCTCCTCCTGCAGCAGCGCGAGGACGCAGTGCTCCAGCACCCCCTTACGGAGCTGGGTGAGCGCTGGATACTGGGCTGCCATGCATCACACGTTAGTGCATCAGTACCTTGCGGCGCAAGGCACGGCGGAGCGGCCCCACAGCCGAGCCTGCGCCGGACCGGCGCGGGCACGACATACCCTGAAGCGATGCGGGTCTGCGCCTGCAGCAGCGCACCGCGCCAGCAACGGCGTCCGCACCAGCACGACCGTCCCAGCTGAGGACGGGACCACACCCGAGAGGCACCGCACCACACCCATGGCCCCCCGTAAGCGCCCGCAGGACCCGGACCTGTTCGCCGTCGAGGAGAAGATCGTCGAGATCGACGTCCAGGACGAGATGGAGGGAGCCTTTCTGGAGTATGCCTACTCGGTCATCTACTCCCGCGCCCTCCCGGACGCGCGCGATGGGCTCAAGCCCGTGCAGCGTCGGATCCTGTTTTCGATGAGCGAGATGGGCCTGCGTCCTGACCGCGGCCACGTCAAGTGCTCCCGCGTCGTCGGTGACGTCATGGGTAAGTACCACCCGCACGGCGACACCGCGATCTACGACGCGATGGTCCGGCAGGCGCAGGACTTTACGATGCGACTGCCGCTGGTCGACGGGCACGGCAACTTCGGCTCCCTCGACGACGGACCGGCGGCCAGCCGCTACACCGAGGCCCGGATGGCACCGGCCGCCCTCCTGATGACCACCGGCCTGGACGAGAGCACGGTCGACTTCGTCCCCAACTACGACGAGCAACTCATGCAGCCGGAAGTGCTGCCGGCGGCCTTCCCCAACCTGCTGGTCAACGGCGCCTCGGGGATCGCGGTCGGCATGGCGACCAACATGGCGCCGCACAACCTGGTCGAGGTCATCGGCGCCGCGCGCCACCTCATCGCCAACCCGGATGCCGATCTGGAGGCCCTGATGCGGTTCGTGCCGGGCCCCGACCTCCCGCTCGGTGGCCGGATCGTGGGGCTGGACGGGATCCGCGAGGCTTACGAGACCGGCCGTGGGTCGTTCCGCACCCGCGCGACGGCCCGCATCGAAAACATCACCGCTCGCAAGAAGGGCATCGTCGTCACCGACCTGCCCTACCTGGTCGGCCCGGAGAAGGTTCGCGAGAAGGTCAGGGCACTCGTCCTGGGTAAGAAGCTGCAGGGCATCTCCGACATCGTTGACCTCACCGACCGCAAGTTGGGACTGCACCTGGTCATCGAGATCAAGACCGGCTTCAACCCCGACGCGGTGCTGGAGAGCCTCTACAAGCTGACGCCGCTGGAGGAGTCCTTCTCGATCAACAATGTCGCGCTCGTGGACGGACAGCCGCGCACGCTGGGGCTGCGTGAGCTGCTGCGCGTGTATGTCGATTTCCGCACCGGGGTGGTGCGCCGCCGGACCGAGCACCGCTTGGGCAAGAAGACGGACCGTCTGCACATCGTCGAGGGACTGCTCGTCGCGATCCTCGACATCGACGAGGTCATCCAGCTGATCCGCGCCTCCGACGACGTGGGCACGGCCCGGACCCGGCTGATGCAGGTGTTCGATCTGTCGCAGATCCAGGCCAACCACATCCTGGACATCCCGCTGCGTCGCTTGACCAAGTTCTCCCGTCTGGAGCTGGAGGCCGAGCGCGATGAGCTGGCGCGGGAGATCGAGGCCCTGCAGGCAATCCTGGATGACCCGCAACTGCTGCTGCGCATGGTCTCTGACGAACTCGCCGAGGTCGCCCGGGAGCACGGCACCCCACGGCGGACGGTGCTGCTGGAAAGCGATGGCGCCGCGGGCAGGCAGTCGGCCGTCGACGCGGCCTCCATCAAGGGCGGCGTGACCCCACTGGAGGTCCCCGACGAGCCGTGCCGCGTCCTGTTGTCCTCGACCGGGCTGCTGGCGCGGACCACGACCGTCGAGGAGCTCGGCTCTGGCGGGCGCCGCGCCAAGCACGACGTCATCGTCTCCACCGTGCTCGCGACCGCCCGCGGTGAGGTCGGTGTCGTGACCACGGCCGGCCGGGTGCTGAAGTTGTCCGTGGTCGAACTGCCCACCCTCCCCCCGACCGCAGGCGCGCCGACGCTTTCCGGTGGGGCGCCGCTCTCGGCATACCTGCACCTGCCGCCCGATGAGAAGGCGCTCGCGTTGTGCACTCTCTCCGGCGAGGGCGAGGGCTTGGCGCTCGGGACGGCACAGGGCGTGGTCAAGCGCGTCATCCCCGACTACCCGGCCAACCGGGACGAGTTCGAGATAATCCGCCTCAAGGAGGGCGACCTGGTCGTCGGCGCCGTCGAGCTGACGACCGGTGAGGAAGAGCTGGTCTTCACCTCAGACGACGCGCAGCTGCTGCGCTTCTCTGCCTCACTCGTGCGGCCGCAGGGCCGGACCGGCGGTGGCATTGCCGGGATCAAGCTGGCCGGTGGCGCCAGGGTGGTCGGCTTCAACGCGGTGGACGCCGGCGTGGAGAATGTCGTCGTCACCATCGCCGGCGCCGCGGGCTCGGCTCCGGGCAGCGAGCCCGGCACCGTCAAGGTCACCGACCTGTGGGCCTACCCGCCCAAGGGCCGCGCCACCGGCGGCGTCCGCTGCCACCGTCTGCTCAGGGGCGAGGGTGCGCTCATCCTGGCCTGGGTCGGTGCTGCACCCCCGCGCGCAGCTAGCGGCTCGGGAGCCCCCGTCGACCTGCCCGAGACCAACGACAAGCGCGACGGCTCCGGCGTCCCCGCACAGGCACCGATCGCCGCGGTCGGCTGAACCTGCCTGCCGGTGTGCGGTGGCTCCGGGCCGTCCCAGCGGCCCAGGCCCACCGCGTAGCCGCGATCCTCGCCGGTGCGCCAACCACTCGACACCTCAGCGCCGCGGGTGCTCTCGCTGCGCTCACTGCTGCCCAGACGTTGATGGCCGGGCGAGCTGGTTGACAGCCAGCGCGAACACTTTCGGAAGGTAGTGCGCGGACGAGACGATCCGGCGACGGACGGCCGGGACTCGAGAGGCGCTGAGCAGGCCGAGAGTCAAGAGATCGTGGCGACGGCGCAGCCTGCGCCAGTCGGCTTCATAACGTTCCGGCTCCTGGTCGACGATCGCCGAGACCGCGGCGCGAGCCTGCGCCAGGCCGAGGGCGATCCCTTCACCGGTCAACGCGTCGACGTAGCCTGCGGCATCACCCACCAGGAGGGTCCGTCCGCTCACGCGTCGCTTCGCGCGTTGCCGCAACGGACCCGCGCCTCGGACGTCCAGGAGTGGATGTCCGCCGAGGCGGGCGGCCAGGGCCGGAAAGTCGCCAAGGAGGTCCGTAAACGGGCGGCGCTGTGCGCTGAGGAGCGCGATATCCACGGATCCGTCTCCCACGGGTGTCACGTAGGCCTCGCCCGACGTGGCCCAGTGGACCTCGACGAAACGGGTCCAGGGCCGGAGCTCGGCATGAGCACGGAGTCCGTAGCGACGGTGCGAGGCAGCTGGCCTGCCAAGCCCTAGCTCGCGACGGATGCGGGAGTGCAGGCCATCAGCGGCGATCAGGTAGCGAGTTGTCTCGCCGTCCACGTCGAGGTGATCCCCGTGGTCGACGATGTGGCGCGCGGCCGCGGTGACCTGGGGGATGTCGGCGGCCTCGACGCGCTCCCGCAGGGCCGCGTGCAGGGTCGTGCGTCGCACCCCCATCCCGGTGCCGTTGCGAAAGACTGCTTCGGCTGATCGGGGCCCGTCGACATACCGGATCCCATCGATCGGGTGCCCATCGAGCCGGACCCCCAGCGCGACCAGATCGGCGACGGCACCTGGCATCAGCCCCTCTCCGCAGGCCTTGTCGATGATCCCCGGGCGCGGCTCACGCACGACCACGTCCAACCCTGCCCGCTCGGCGTAGAGGGCCGTCGCGAGGCCGACAGGTCCACCACCGGCGACGATCAGGTCACGCATCGGCCGGCCGGGGTGCCAGGGACGGGAGCTCGCGGAGCGCACGGTTCTCGACGCGCAGACGGACCGTCAGCAGCGCTGCATTCGCGACGGTGAAGGCCAGCGCCGTCATCCAGCAGGCGTGCATCAAGGGCAGCGCCACCCCTTCGAGGACGACTGCGACGTAGTTGGGGTGCGACAGAAAGCGGTAGGGCCCCGAGCGCACCGGCGGCAGGTCGGGAACGACGATTACGCGCGTGTTCCATCGCGGTCCAAGCGTCGCGATGCACCACCAGCGCAGCCCCTGAGCTGCGATCACCACCAGCACCATCGACCAGGCCAGGGTCGGTGATACGTCAGGCCGGCGGACGAATGCCTCGATCAGCATCGCGACGAGGAAGCCGGTATGCAGCACCACCATGACGGGGTAATGACCCTGGCCAGTCTCGCGCCCGCCTCGCGCAAAGCTCCACGCAGCATTGCGGCGCGAGACGATCAGCTCGGCCACGCGCTCGACCGCGACGAGAGCCACGACGATGGCGAAGGCGACCAGACTCGTCACGCGTTACTTCCGATCCTCAACGGCTCGCAGCAGCACGAGCTCGGAGCAGAAACCCGGCCCCATCGCCATCAGCAACCCGTAGGAGCCTGGACGCGGTGGTCGCTCCCGCAAGGTGTCCGCGAGGACGTGCAGAACCGAGGCCGAGGAGAGGTTTCCGATCCGAGACAGGGACTGTCGAGTCAGGGCGAGATCATGGTCGCTCAGATCAAGAGAGTCGCGAAGGGCATCGATCACCTTCGGGCCGCCGGGGTGGCATACCCACCACTCGACGTCGCTGCGGGTGAGGCCGTGCTCCTGGAGGAAACCGTCGACGTCCTCGCAGATGTAGCGCCCCACGATCGCGGGCACCTGCGCGTCCAGGACGATCCGCAGACCGCTGGCGCCGAAGTCGAAGCCCATCGTCCGCTCCGAGTCCGGGTAGAGGCGGCTCCTGGTGCCGAGCACCTCGATCAGCCCACTCGTGGCGTCTCCACCGGCCACGACCGCTGCCGCCCCGTCGGCGAAGAGTCCGCTGGCCACGATATTGGCCAGCGAGACATCGTCGCGCTGGACGGTCAGTGAGCAGAGCTCCACGGCGACGAGCACGGCTACTGAGGTCGGATGACCCACGAGGTAGTCGTGCAGGCGTGCCACGCCGGCTGCTCCGGCGACGCAGCCCAGTCCAAACAGAGGCAGCCGCTTCACGTCGGGTCGAAGTCCGATGGCGGCGGCGATCCTGGCGTCGAGGGAGGGCACGGCGAGCCCGGTCACGGTCGTGGAGATGATCAGGTCGACATCGCCCGGGGTGAGACCAGCGGCCTGGAGCGCTCCCGCCAGAGCTTGGGTGCCCAGCGCGACGGCATGCTCGAGAAACAAGTCGTTGGCCTCGTCGAAACTGTCCAAGTCGGCGTACTTCCCGATCGGCAGCACCAGGTGCCGGTAGGCGACTCCGGCGTTGCCGTGGATGGAGCGCAGCACCCGTTCGTCCAGACCACCTCGCGCGATCACACCGGCGAAAGCGTCGGTCAACTCGCCCTGCGAGTGCCGATGCGGCGCAAGTGCGCCCGTGACCGACAGAATTCTCACGTTGTGGGCTCCCCTGGGCAAAGCGTCATCGTGCCACCACCAACATCACCGCATCGGCCAGGGCGATCCCTACCGCAGCCCGGAACGGCGTCCGTCCGCCGGTGAGCAGCGCCACCACGCCGAGGACGGCGACCACGCTCAGCACGAGGACCAGCAGCGCCGTGGGCATCGAGCCGGATCCTGCGGCGATCACGCCCGAGGCCAGGCACAGCAGGGCGACAGCGAGCACGCGGGTCACCCGCTCGCCGATCCGGTGCGGCAGACCTCGTACTCCGGTCAGCTCGTCCCCGGCGAAGTCGGGCAGGGTGTTGACCAGATGCGCCCCGATCCCCAGCAGCGCGCCAGCGACCGGCATCCAGAGTGCGGGTGGTCCCGCGCCGGGCTCGGCCATCACGACGAAGACCGGGAGGCCGCCGAATGCCAGCGCGAAGGGCAGCCAGGACAGCGGCGTGGACTTCAGCCCCAGGTTGTACGCCCACCCTGCGCAGACGCAGCCAAGGTGGATGAGACCGGCCACGATCCCGCTCAGGAGGGAGAGCACCACCGTGGCCAGCACAGCCGCGACACAGGCCCGTCGCGTCAGCGTGGCCGACAGCTCGCCAGTGGCCAGCGGCTTGTCGATGCGCCCGACCTGACGGTCGCGGACGAGGTCGATCAGGTCGTTGGACCAACCAATCGACAGTTGTCCGGACGCCACTGCCCCCACGACCAGCGCCGTACGTCCGGCGGGAAGCCCTGCAGAGACAGCGAGTGCGCCCGCGAGCACGGTGACGGCGGCCGCCGGGCCCGGGTGCGCCGATCGCGCGAGAACGCCGATACTCGGCACGGTCATCGCAGCCGTTCGGGGGACATATGTCGAGGTTTCGGCTGGGTCATCTCGATCCGTGCGCCGACCACCATGTCGCTACTCTAGGCAGATCTCGATGTATCACGTAGCAAGGACATCGAGCTCTACCCCAGTGCCTCTTCCGACGCCACGCACCGGATGTGGGCAGACCGCGTCCGGAGTGGGCAAAGCCGAGGCGCGAAGCAGATCTACCGCGCCCACCCCTGCGCCAGGTAAGCAAGGCGGTGCAGTGTCTCCACGTTACGGACTTTGATCGGCAGTTCGGCCGCAGGACCGGGCAGCCAGGCCAACGGGCCGCTGGAGGGCTCCTCGGTGATCGTCACCATGGCGCCGCCCCCCTCGTGCGGCTCGACGTCGAGCCGGACCGTGGCCTCTCCGACCGGCCACAGCCTCGCCTGCATCACGGCACGGCGTGGCGGGTCCCACTCCAGCAGCGTCGTCGAGTCGTCGATGAGGGCTGGCCAGATGCCCACCGAGTGGTAGATCTTGGCTCCGCGCGCCGGCCAATGGTCATCGACCGCGCGCATGCGGGAGGCGCCGACCACCCAGACCGGATAGAGCCAACCGTTGGCGAGCACCCCGAAAATGACCTCCGGCGGCGCGGCAATGAGACGGCTGTTGACGGACATGGTGCTCCTTTGGCGTCGCGGTAGGCGGGGTGAGGTCGGCGAACGAAGGTCCTGCCCGCTCACGGGGAAAGGTCCGGGCTGGTGGTGATGCCAAACTCGTGCCGCAGCACGGACAGCGCTGCGCGCCAACCGCAGACGCCATGCACCCCAGGCCCAGGAGGGGTCGCCGAGGAGCACAAGTAGAGCCCCTCGAGCGGCGTGCGCCACGGGTCCGTCGACAGCACCGGGCGGGCGAGGATCTGTCGCGCCCCGACCTTGCCGCACGAGATGTCGCCACCGATGTAGTTCGGGTTGTAGCGCTCCAGGTCGCTCGCGGACCGGGCCGAGGAGGAGATGATCACGTCGCGGAAGTCGGGCGCGAACTCTTCGATGCGCCTGGTCAGCGCCTCAGTCGGGTCGACCGTCGAGCCCGAAGGGACGTGCGTGTAGGCCCACAGGACGTGCCGTCCCTCGGGGGCACGGGAGGGATCAAAAGTGGTGGGCTGGGAAGTGATCACGTAGGGCTTGGCCGGCAGCTCTCCACGCGCGACAGCGGCACTGGCGGCAGCCATCTGGCCACGCGGGCCACCCAGGTGGACGGTGCTGGCGAGCGCCAGGTCGGGGTTGGTCCACGGCACCGGCCCGGACAGGGCGTAGTCGACCTTCGCGGCACCATCGCCGTAGCGGTAGCGACGCAGGCGTCGGGCGTAGCGAGCGGGCACCCGGTCCCCGGCGATGGCCAGGAGGGCCCGTGGGCTGGTGTCGAGCACGACGGCCGCGGCATCGGAGAGTTCGTCCAGGCTGCGCACCTCGTGGGACGTCACGATCTGCGCACCGTGGGCGCGTGCGTCTGCGGCGAGGGCTTCGATGATGGACTGGCTGCCGCCGACCGGGATAGGCCAGCCGCCCAGGTGCGCCATCGCCGCCAGCACGAGCCCGGCAGCGGAGGTCCCCAGGCTCGGCATCGTCTGGATCGGGTGGGCCAGCACTCCGGTGAGCAGCGCCGGGGCCTCTTCGGTCTGCCATCGGCGGTTCCACAGCTCGCTGCCCTGGTCAAGGACGCGCAGGCCGACGCGCGTCAGGCCAACAGGCATCAGCGGCGGACGCAGCGGTGAGTCGGACAACAGTCCGTTCGTGAGCGCCGGGCTGTGCACGAAGGGAGCGAAGAGAGAGTGCCACGCCGCGCCGTCGGCACCGAGCCCGTCGGCGGTCCGCTGCAGGTCCCGCCAGGCCAGCACAGCTCGGTCGACGTCCAGACCGTGGGCGTAGGCCACCTCGGGGTTGACGAACGGGATCCGGTCCCGCAGCCCGAACCGGGTGAAGAACTCGGAGGCAAACGCGCTCGGGTGCACCGCGGAGCACACATCGTGCAGGTAGCCCGGGAGGGTCTCTTCGGACGTCCGCGCTCCCCCGCCGATCGTGTCGGCGCGCTCGAGAACCCGGACCGGAACGCCCGCCCGGGCCAGAGTCACCGCAGCAGCGAGTCCGTTGGGACCGGCTCCCACCACGACCACGCCTGCATTGCCCACACCGTCGAGTATGGCGATCGCAGCGCTAGTCTTCTCGCCGAAGCGCCCCGGTGGCGGCTGCGCTCGCGCCAAGCGGGCCCCGTCTAGACTCGCGGCATGTCAATCCTGCGCACTATCGCGCGCGTCGTGCTCGGGGCGGCGATGGTGGGCGCGGGCACCGCGCATCTGACTGTCCAGCGCGAAGAGTTCCAGGCGCAGGTGCCGCAGTGGTTCCCGCTGCCCGAAGACCTCACTGTGCTCGGGTCAGGAGTCCTGGAGATCACGCTCGGCGCCGCTTTCCTCGCGCTACCTGGCCACCAGAGGACCATCGGCCTCTTGCTCGCGGCGTTCTTCGTGGCGATCTTCCCCGGCAACGTGGGGCAATACGTCGAGGGCGTCGACGCGTTCGGTCTTGACACCGACGGCAAACGGCTGGCACGGCTGTTCTTTCAACCGGTCCTCGTGCTGTGGGCGCTCTACGGCGGAGGGTGGCTGCGCTCCGGCAGGCGTGGGCGCCGGGAGGCCTGAGCCGCTCAGGCGGCGTCCCGCTCCACCCCAGCCATCGCCCACCGCACGGTGCCGGTGCTGGCCCGCCCGATCGGCGCTAGCAGCCGATGGGCAAGGCGATCCGAGCGCGGCAGGTCGAGCATGTCTCGGGTCCATGGCTCCAGCAGAGCGACACCGCCGGCAGCTATCGCCCAGTAGCCGAGCCGCGCGCCGGGGGGCAGCGGCGGCTCCACGAGCAGGAAGCGGCACGCGTCGCGCGCCGGTTCGGTCGACTCGAGCTCGGACCGGTAGTCCGCCAGCGCGTCCTCCAGACCGCGCACGGTCGTGGGTGGGTCCACCACCCCGAGGTGAGCGGCGGGGACACCGGCTTGAGCGACGTACTGATCCGCCTCGTCGGGGACCAGAGGCGTAGCGGCGTAAGCCTGGTAGGCGCGCAGGAATGAGGCGGTTTGCGCGAGGTGCACCCACATCAGGAGGTGAGGGTCATCGGCGCGATACGGGCGGCTGAAGACGTCCTTGCCACGGACGCGGGCGTGAATCCCGCGAACCTGCGCGATGGTGCCGAGGGCATGATCGATGGTGCCGAAGGTGGTGGCAGCGAGGTAGGTGCTGGTGCGCTGCAACCTGCCCCACGGGTCACCGCGGTAGCCGGAGTGGCCGGCGACCCCGGCCATGGCCATCGGGTGCACCATCTGGAGGAGCAAGGCAGCGACCCCACCGGGAAACATGGCTGCGTCAGCATGGACCCTCCACACGGGATCCTGCGGGGTGAACCATCGCTGACCCGGGGTGTCCCAGATGATGCGCGCCTGGTCGGCAGCATCCTCGCCGGCGACTCGGCTGCGCAAGGAGTGACCGAGCACGCGCTGCAGCCGACGGGCAGGTGAACTAAGCATGGACAAAGTTTATACATAAGTGAGACCGGACGACGCTTCCGACAGGCGTGCGGCACCCTGACGACATACAGTCAGCCCAACGCGAAGCCCTCGAGAATGGAGAGCACTATGGCAGTTCATGACGTCGTCATCGTGGGAGGCGGCAACGCCGGGATCTCCCTGGCAGGCCGGCTGCGCCGCCTGGGCGCTCGGGACGTCGCCGTCGTCTCACCGGACCCTGTGCATCGCTACCGCCCGCTGCTCAACTACGTCGCGGGCGGGCAGGCCTCCATGTCCCGCCTGACCCGGCCGACGGCCTCCGTCGTCCCCGGTGGCTGTGAGTGGTTGCCGGACCGGGCTGTGGCCATCCACGCCCACGACTGCGAGGTGGAGCTCGACAGCGGTGAGCACATCGGTTACCGGGACCTCGTCATCGCTTCCGGCCTGGAGCCGGACCTCGATGCCACGCCCGGCCTGGCTGAAGCGATGGAGGCCGGGTGGTCGGCTAACGCGCACCTGAGCTCGCTCGCCGAGGACACCTGGGAGGCCATCCGGGGGATGACGCGCGGCCGGGCGGTCTTCACCATCCCTCCGGAGCCGTCACCCTGCGGCGGCACCGCTCTCAAGCCCCTCTTTCTCGCGTGCGACTACTGGCGCGAGCAGGGTGTGCTGGACAAGATCGAGGTCCACCTCCTCACTCCTTATCGCTCCGTCCTGGACATCCCCTTTGCCGATCGGCGTCTTGAGCCGATCCTGCGTGGGTTCGGGATCACCGTTCATCACGGCGCCACGGTGGCCTCCATGGACCATCGTGAGCGGACCGTGACGCTGCGCACCAATGACGCAGACCAGGTCCTCGCGGACGTGCAACGCGCCTTCGTCGTGCCGCGCTACCGCGCCCCGGCTTGGCTCGCTCCGCTGGCGGGTGAGGGCACCGGCGGGCTCGTCGACATCGATCCCACCACGCTCGCGCACCGGCGCCTGCCGCGGGTCTGGAGTCTGGGCGACGTCGCTGCGGTGGCGACCCGACCCTCCGGCGGTGCGCTGCGACGCCAGGTCGAGGTGTTAGCCGCCAATATCCGGGCGAGCCGCCTGTCCCAACCCCTTCGCTCCTACGACGGATACACCATCATCCCGATCACGGTCGACCGGCGACGCCTGCTACTCGCAGAGTTTGACCGAGATGGGACTCCTGCGCCCTCCGTCAGCTGGATCGACCTCACCGTTCCACGCCGCGCGCTCTGGGCGTTCGACCGCTACGTCGAGCCCGTCATCTACTACCGGGCCCTGCTCAAGGGCCGAGTCTGAGCATTCCGGAGCGAGGTGCCGACGACCGAGGTTCACTTGAGGGACGATGTGCGTTATGCAGGATCTTTGGTACTACCTCGGGATACCACCGCTGGCGGCCCTGGCCGTCGTTATCTCCACCGTTCTGCTCTATGCCTCCTTCATCTTTCTCAGCCGGCTCCTGGGCCAGCGGGTGCTCGCCAGGCTCTCCGGCTTCGATCTGCTGGTGGTTATCGTCTTCGGAGCGGTGATCGGCCGAGCCATCCTCGGGCACATCCCGACCCTGGCCGGGGGCCTCGTCGCTATGGTGACGTTGCTGGCGCTGGAGGCCAGCATCGGTCAGATCACCAAGAACAGCTTGATGGAGCGGATGGTCAACAACCGACCGGTGCTGCTTATGGCCGGCGACCAGTTCGTGGCCGAGGAGATGCACCGGTGCCACGTCACGGTGGCTCAGGTGCGCTCGCAGCTTCGCCGGTCAGGTATCCGCGCGCACGACGAGGTTGCGGCGGTGATCCTCGAGCCCACCGGGGAGCTCAGCGTGCTCAAGCGCGGTGTGCTGATCGAAAAGGAGATGTTGCGACGGGTGCGCTCGGCGGAGCGGATGCCCGCCGACCTGCTCACCGACTGAGCCACCCACCTCTCACCGACTGAGCCTCACGAGCCGGCTGGCCGCTGCTCGCTGGCCGCCGGCGGGTGCGCCCTCGTCAACTCTCGGGGTCAGTCTCTTCTGGTGGCGGAGGTAGGTCGATCCGCCGAGGGGGTGAGCCCTCTAAGTCCTCGAGCGTCAACCGGGCGGCAGCAATCTCACCCGTGTCCGCCCTGATCCGGTCGAGCTCAGCCTGCGCAACCGCACCTCGCCGGTCCCGCTCCGACCGAGCCTGGTCAAGATTGCGCACCGCAGCCTGGCCGGCGACCACCAGTCGGCGTGCCCCCTCGAGGTCGGAGCCGGCGAGCTTGACGACATCTGCCCAGGCCCGATCGGTGACGGTCAGATAGACCTCACGCTGATCGATCTTGGTGATCTGATTGTTCTTCAAGACGGACTCCACCGCACCGACGACCTCGAGGGAAAAGGTCGTGGTGGGGGACAGCGCGTGCTCCTTGCCCTGCACGCAGATGCTCAGCTGCTTGAGCGTGGCCCGCCCCACCTTCGCGATCACAGGGTCCTTGGCGACCTTGGCGACGGCCCGCTCCGCACGACGGACGAGCTGGGCGTGGTCGCGTTGGGCCGCCTTGAGCCGGCGCCGCGCGGCCTTGACCGCGTCGTCATGCCGCGCGGCGGGGGCATCAGCCCTGGACCACCGGCCGGCGAGCTTTTCCTGTGCGCGCAGGGCGCCGAGCACGATCGCCGCGACGAGCACGACCAGCAGGACAAACCCCAGGTAGCGGACCCACACCGCGCAACACCTCCACCGGGAGAGTATCCCCACGGTCCAACGGTCCTCTACCAGTCCTGCACGGCGCGACGCGTCATTCAGCCCGCCTTCAAGCGACCACTTGGGCGCGGCCACCTGCTCACCGCGCGGTGGCACCCACCTGCGGACCCGGCTCGGGCGTCGAAGCACTCACCGTGCCTGCCCGACCGGACGTGGGCAGGGCCAGCTCGGGGTTGCTGGTGCGCCCGCTCAGCGCACGGAGCGCATAGAGGATCGCGGCCAGGTCCACGAGCTCCTGCGTCAGCGCACCGGCGACAGCGGGGATGTAACCGAACGCCGCGACCATCATCAGGCCGAGGCTGAGCAGCACCCCGATCCAGATGGCGGTCAACGCCACCCGGTAAGTGTCCCGACCGATCTCCAGCGCCTGGGCGACCTTGCCGATGTCATCGGTCAAGATCACGACGTCGGCTGACTCGCTGGCCGCCGTTGACCCACGCGCACCCATCGCGATGCCGACATCGGCGGCCGCCAGCACGGGAGCGTCGTTGACACCGTCGCCGACCATGACCACGAGTGGCTCGAGCTCTCTGACCAGGCGCACCTTGTCCTGCGGGAGCAGTCCGGCGTGCACCTCCTCGATTCCAGCCGCACCAGCCAGCGAAACGGCGGTCGCCTCGTTGTCTCCAGTGAGCATCACCACGTGGTGGATCCCCCAGTCACGCAACACGCGCACCGTCGCGGCCGCGTTCTCGCGCAACGTGTCTCGCAGCACGAGCGTGCCGGCGAAGCGCCCGTCGATCGCGACCGCAACGGCCGTGTGACCGGCCTCCAACTCGTGGAACCGGGCCGACCCGTCGACCTCCTGCACAAAGCTGAGTTTGCCCACGCGCACCCGGCGACCCTCGATCTGAGCCTCGACGCCGCTGGTAGCGAACTCGCTGGCCTCGACGCCCGGAGCCAACGCCAGCCCACGCTCCGCAGCGGCCCGCATCACGCCCGCGGCCAGCACGTGCGAGGAGAACTGCTCCGCGGATGCCGCCAAGCGCAGCACCTCATCGGCGCAGAAGCCGTTTGCAGTGCGGACCTGAGTCAACTCAGGACGACCGTGGCTGAGCGTGCCCGTCTTGTCGAACGCGACTGATGTGGCACGCGCCAGTGACTCCAACGTCGCCCCGCCCTTGACGATCACGCCCGAGCGCGCCGAGCGGCTCATGCCACCCATGAACGAGACCGGCGCAGCGATCAACAGCGGGCAAGGTGTCGCCAGGACCAGAACCTCAGCGAAACGCACCGGGTCACCGGAGGCCCACCAGGCGATCCCGGCGATGAGCAGGGAGACGATGGTGAAGGGCACCGCAAACCGGTCCGCCAACCGGACCGTCGGCGCTTTGGCGTCCTCGGCGTCGGCGACGAGCGCGAGGATCTGTTGATACTGCGAGTCTGCGGCACAAGCCGTCGCACGCATCCGCACCGCGCGCTGACCGTTGACCGAGCCACTCATCAGGGGATCGCCACAGACCCGTTCCACCGGCAGGCTCTCGCCGGTCAAGGACGACTCGTCAAAGACTCCCGCGGCGTCGAGCAAGTCGCCATCGACAGGGACCACCTCGGAGGGTCGCACCAGGAGGACGTCCCCGGCCTGGACCTCGGCCACACCGATGTCCTCCATCTGGTCATCGCCGCCCTGCCCGGGACGGATCCGGCGTGCGGTCCGCGGTGCCCGGTCGAGCAGCGAGGTCAGCTCAGCACGAGCCCGGCTCGCTGCATACATCTCCAGCGCCTCGCCACCGGTGAGCATGAGCACGATGATCAGCGCCGCAACATACTCCCCGACCGCGAGCGTGGCGACCATGGCGATCACGGCCAGGATGTCCAGGCCCCAATGTCCTCGCAGGATGTCGCGGGCCATGTCGATCGCCGTCATGACGATGATGGCGCCGACGTAACCAGTCGCGATCCATTGCGCTGGGCCGCCGTGGCCCAGCCAGAGCAGGGTCAGCACCACTGCGCCGACGAACAGCGTCAAGCCGACCAGCGGATACTTTTTCAGGACCCTCACGATCTTGCCCATGCCCTAGCCATATCGCGTCGTGGCCACAATTTCCAGACAGGCGAGGCTATCCTCAACCCCCTTCCGAACGCTCACTTGGGGGCACCGTGCGAGCTCATCACCCCGCGTCCTGGGGTCACGATCCTCGAGTGGTCCAGTCAGTGGCCTTGGGCGAGGACAGCGCCACCAGCACCAAGATCGCGACCATGGCGCCCAGCGCGTGCCCCGACTGCAGGACGGTGGAGTCGTAGACGAGACCACCGAGGTGCGTCAGTCCCACGAACGCGGCCACCGCAAGCAGCACCCGCCGGGCCAGAGCACTGCGCGCATACATCGTGAACGACATCACCGCGATGACGAGGGATCCGACCAGTGTCGTGGCGGCGAGGGTGTGGTCGGCGTCGATCTGCCACCTCGTCCGAAGCGTCGACCACGCGACGAAGGGGACCACGACCAGGTTGATCAGCGCAGGCAGCCAGACCTGGAGCGGCACGCCGCTCGGCGGTCCTGGCCGAAGGTCAGGGGCGGCTGGGTCGGGCACGACCGCGGTGACGTCGAGGATCGGCAGGTCGCCGTCGGTGTGCACGCTGTCACCGCCCCCGTTGCGGGAGTGGTAACTGGTGGTGAAGTCGCGCAGCACATCGACCGTGACGGCCGGTTCGGCGCGCGTGACCGTCTCGATGATGAAGTCCCGCTCCACATCGATGTCGGCGTCGATCTTGTGGGTGATCTGGAGGGTGAACAGCGACAGCCCCACCCGACGGTCGTAGGTGCCGCCAGCAAGCCAGTCCACGTGGGCGCCGCCGGGCAGCGGCCAGCCCTCCGGCGTCCGCCAGAACCGGACATGGTGCCGTTGTGCGGGGTTGCCCTCCACCTCCTGCTGGTAGGCAGCGTCCTGGCTGCGATCAAAAAGCAGCAGTGGACTGACTGGCGCCGTGGGATAGCTACGTCGGGTCAGGGTGGATCGGACGATCGCGATCGAGCTTTGCAACGTCACCGGGTCCGCCAGGATCCAGCCGGCCTGGTGCATCACGGTCGCCAACTGCTCCCCCGTGCCTCGGACGGCCAGGTTGAGAGGGTCTCCAAGCAGTCCGTCACTGGTCCGGGTGCGGCCAATGAAGTAGTCCGGAACATAGATCGCGGCCATCATCCGGTTGAGCCGCGGCAGCGCGAGGTAGGCCAGGACCCCCCACATCAGGACCAAAGCCAGCACGCTGACCCAGCTCAGCCTCGGGGTGAGGACGGCCAGCACGATCGCCAGCCACACCGCGCCGAGCGTGCCGAGGAAGAAGAAGACCCTGTCGTAGATTCGGATTTTCGCCTGCCGGGTCACCGGGGTGTCGAAGACCTTCTCCGGCAATGCCTCTCGATCAGCAGTTCCTGACATGGCCGCAGTCTGTCAGCATCACCCGTCGGACCGGCTGTAGGTGGCTGCAGCACAGGAAGAGGCCGGCTCCGCGCGAGGACAGCCCATGACATGATGGGCAGCCAGTGGCTGGGCCTTCGCCGTGACCGTCCCCAGCCAGCTAGAGATCTGAGCCACGTGCCGAGGGTATCGGCGCGGCGGCGCACAAGGAGCGTGGTCGTCGTGAGTCCTATCCCACCGGTCAACGGGTCTTCGCCGAGGCGCCAGCCGGACGCCAGCCCAGCCACCGATCTGCAACGAGACCGCCGTGACGACGTTTTCGTCGTCGAGCGGCCCTGGGGGCAGTTTCAGCAGTTCGTCACGGACCAGCACGCGACCGTGAAAACCATGCTGGTCAAGCCAGGACACCGGCTTTCTTTGCAGTGGCATCGGGCCCGAAGCGAGATGTGGCAGGTGGTCCACGGACCCGTCCTGGTCACTGTCGGTGAGGAGACGTGGGAGGCACAGGTCGGCGAATTGATCTGGATCCCGCAGGGCACCCTCCACCGGCTTGAGGGTGTGAGCGACAAGGAGGGGCTGGTCCTGGAGGTCGCTTTTGGCCAGTTCGACGAGGAGGACATCGTCCGCATCGAGGACGACTACAGCCGTTCCTAACCCTTGCACGGCCGGGTGTTACGCGCGGGGAACGACCACAGATCCTCGCTCGATGAGCGTGGTCGGTAGGAGGATCACCTCCGGTGACCCGGCCTCGCCCTCGATCCTGTTGATGAGCGATTCTGCTGCGCGGGTGCCGATCTCATAGGCCGGCTGCTCGATGACAGTGATGGGCGGCTGAACGACGGGGGCCCACTCCGAGTCGTCGAACCCCAGGAGCGAGATATCGTCCGGCATGACGTAGCCGGCAGCGCGAATGGCGTGCAAGGCGCCCAGCGTTTGTATAGAGTCCGACGTCAGGATCGCGGTCGGATCGGCGCCGGACTCCAACAGTTTGGTGACGGCCTCGGAAGCAGCGATCCGGTGGAACTCCGCGGGCACCTGCAGGAGCTCGTCAGGCTGCACCCCGGCTTCGAGCAAAGCTCGGTAATGACCGACGACGCGCCCCTCCGCAGGCGTCTCTCCTAACTGGGGCTGGTCGGGGGCGTGCGCAAGCGCACGCCTCATGATCTCCGGCTTGACCCCGGACAGGATCGCGATGCGGGTATGCCCCGCGTCCAGTAAGAACTTCGTTGCGTCGTAACCGGCCTGTCGGTTGTCGATCCCGACGCTCTGCACCGAGAGGCCGGCGACGGTTCGGTCGAGGAGCACGAGCGAGGCCCCCGAGTCAACGGCGGCGAGCAGGTGCGCAGCGTCGTCCACGTCGGCCGGGCAGACCACCAATCCCTCGACACGGCGGCCGCGCATCACCTCGACAGCATCCCGCTCCAGGTCCACGTCCTCATCCGTGTTGGCGAGCAGGACGTCATAGCCACGCTCTCGCGCCACGTGGGAGATGCCGCGCAGCGCGCGGACGAAGAAGTCGTTCTCGATGTCGGAGAGCACGACACCGATGGTGCGGGTCCGGCCGGTGATCATGCTCCGTGCCACCCTGTTGACTCGGTAGCCCAGGGCCTCGGCAGCAGCCCGCACCGCCTCTGCCGAGGCGGCGCTCACGGAGCCATAGCCACCGAGCGCGCGCGCTGCCGTGGCTCGTGAAACCCCCGCGACCCGGGCGACGTCGGTGACCGTGGTCGACCCACCTCGCTTGGCGGTCGAGGTCATCTTTGCCCTCCTGTCGACGAACTCGGCCAAAACTTTTCTCACCGTACCCCTTGACGCAGAAGATCCACTCTGAGATCGTTCTCACCAACATCGTTGAGATCGCTCTCATACCAAGGAGAACCTACATGGCAGCGCAGCCAGTCAAGCCCATCGACCCCGAGGACCTCGAACGCGCACAGGCGACCGTCGCGCTTCGCGAAGAGCTCGATGCATACGTCAAATCACTCGTCGAGGGAGGGCTGCGCAACGTCTACTTCGTCGGGGCCGGTGGCTCCCTCATCTGCAGCTACCCGGGCCACTACGTCCTGACCCAGCGCGGCGACACCCCGGCGTTCCAGGCGCAGTCCGACGAGTTCAACACCGCCCCGCCAGCAGCGATGGGCCCCGGTTCCCTGGTGGTGCTGGCTTCCTACACCGGCACGACGAAAGAGACCGTGGCGGCGGCCAAGACCGCCAAGGACGCAGGCGCCACCGTCGTCACCGCGGCCAAGGCGGGCACCCCACTGGCCGAGGCCTCCACCCGCAACTTCGTCGCCAAGAGCGACTTCTTCGAGCTCATGCTCGCCTACGCGGTGCTCAAGGCCACCGGGAAGGTTGACAACGACGACGCGATCGCCTCCTCGCTGGCGGCCCTCCCCCAGGCGATCCGCAGCGCCGCCGAGCAGTCGGAGGACCACCTCGCCCAGATCGCCGAGAAGTTCAAGGACGACGAGATCACTTACGTGCTCGGCTCCGGCCCGAACGAGGCATGGGCTTACGGCCTGGCCATGTGCTACCTGCAAGAGATGCAGTGGAAGCACGCCGCGGGATTCAACGCTGGCGAGTTCTTTCAGGGGGCGTTCGAGGTCGTCGACGATGAGTCTGCCGTCATCCTTCTCATGGCGGAGGACAACTCACGGCCACTGGCCGAGCGCGCAAAAACGTTCCTCGACACCTATGGCAAACGGTCGGAGTGCATCGATACGGCCGGCTTGGAGCTGGACGGCGTAGACCCCGAGTTGCGCGCGGATCTGACCCCGCTCGTGATCGCTGGCCTGTGCTCACGTCTCGCGCAGCACTACGAGGCGGCGCGCGGCCACGACCTCAAGCAGCGCAAGTACATGTTCAAAGTCGAGTACTGAGAGGCCCTGGACCGTGCTCAACTTCGATCCAGATCGCTACGTCCGCATCCAGCAGGGTGCCGTCGGCACCGCTCCTGCGCTCGCAGAGATCGTCGACCGGGAGCTCGAGCGTGGCCTGGACAGCGTCCTCTTCCTCGGGGCGGGCGGGGCCGGATTCCTCATGGATCCGGCTGCCGAGCTGCTCGCAGCACGCTCGACCCTCCCGACGCGCAGGCTAGTGGGTGGTGAGCTCGTCGCTGCGGGTTCCAGCCTGCTGGGGCCAGGCACCCTGGTCGTCGTCCCGTCATTGTCCGGCACCACGCCGGACGCGTTGGAGCACATCGCCACCGCGAAGGCAGCAGGCGCGCGGGTCCTCGCGCTCGTCGGCGACGCAGACACCCCGGTGGCCCAGGCGAGCGACCACGTGGTCGCCAACAGGGCCGCGGACGACACCAGCAGCGAGTCTTTCTACCTCCAGTCACAGATCCTTGCCGTGACCCTGCTTCAACGTCGCGGCGAGTGGTCGGCGGCAACGGCATACCTAGAAGGCCTGCAGGGCGTTCCTGAGGCACTCCTGTCGATTAAGGAGCACTCCGAAACGCGAGCGGAGGAGATCGCTCGCCACCTGGCCGAACACTCCTGGCACATCTTCACCGGATCTGGTCCCAGCTGGACGGAGGCGCACTATTACGCGATGTGCATCCTGGAGGAGATGCAGTGGATACGGACCCGACCCGTCCACGCGTCCGACTTCTTCCACGGCACCCTCGAGCTCGTCGAACCGGACACCAGCATCGTGCTGCTCATCGGTGAAGGCCCGACCCGAGCGATGGATGAACGGGTGCGGGACTTCGTCAGCCAGATCACCGACCAGCTCGTCGTCCTCGACTCCACTGACCACGCGCTGCCGGGAGTGGACGACCGGCACCGGCACCTGCTCTCTCACGTCGTCCATGCCGCGATGCTGCAGCGCGTGAGTGCCCACCTGGAGGTCATCCGTGATCACCCCTTGAGCACCCGCCGTTACTACCGTCGGGTGTCCTACTGATGGGGAACGGCGCACCCCGCATCGTGGCGATCGGCGACAACGTCGTCGACTGTTACGTCGACCTCGGGTGGATGTATCCCGGGGGCAATGCCGTGAACGTCGCCGTGCACGCCGCCCGACTTGGCATGCACACCGCCTATATCGGGGCGGTCGGCACCGACGAGGCAGGAGCGTGCGTGCGCAACGCGCTGCGAGACGAAGGTGTCGACATCCTTCGGACGCGAGTCATCGAAGGGCCCAACGCCCGAGCGGTGGTCCACGTTGTCGACGGCAACCGGGTCTTCGGCGACGGCTCCGTCGGGGTCTCGCGATTCGTGCCGGCACCGGCGGACCTGGAACTGATCGCGGGCGCCGACCTCGTCCACACCGGCGACTGCTCGATGATGGAGGAGCACCTTGGAACGCTGCGCGAGCACGCGCAGTGGCTCAGCTTCGACTTCTCTGAGCAGCCCTGGGACTACATCGCCGAGCACGCGCCCCTGGTCGACATCGCTCTCTGCTCATTACCGTCCGGCGACTCGGTCGAGCACCGAGCCCGGGCCGTGGCAGGTCTCGGACCCCAGATCGTGGTCGTGACCCAGGGCCCGAGCGGAGCCAGTCTCCTGACTAAGGAGGGACTGCACCACTCCCCCGCAGGTCTAGGCCAGATCGTCGACACCCTCGGTGCGGGTGACGCCGCAGCTGCCCGCTTCCTCACTGGGCTCATCAACGGCGAGTCCGCAGCCAGCGCCCTGGATGCTGCCACGGCGTATGCGACCACCGCCTGCACCGAATACGGCGCCTTCGGGCACCGAACACCTCTCACCTCTGCCATCGAAGTCAGACCCACTAAGGAGACAGTATGAAAACCACCCGAGCCACGGCATACCTGGCCGCCCTCGCCCTCGGGCTGGGCTCGCTGGCCGCCTGTGCACCGAGCACGCCGGGCACCCCCGCCGGCGATAGTTCTTCAGCGGACGCGGCGGACCTTTCCTCACCGGCCGAAAAGAGCGGCACCATCACCATGCTCACGAAGTTTGCCGCGCCTGAATACGCCCCTTACTTCGAGGCCGTGGTCGCTGCCTACGAGAAGGAGAACCCTGACGTCACGATCGACCTCCAGCAGGTCGGGGATCAGCCCTATAAGGACAAGATCCGCGTGCTGTCGGCGTCCAAGGAGCTGCCCGACATCTACTTCTCCTGGGCCGGTGACTTCGCGAACAAGTTCGTGCGTGCCGGGCTGGCCGCGGATCTCTCCGGGGAGCTGGCACCAGACACCGAGTGGGGTGGCACCTTCGCCCCCGCAGCGCTCGAAGCCTTCGCCACCGATGGCAAGTACTACGGCGTCCCGATCAACCTTGACGCCAAGTACCTCGCCTACAGCGAGGCCGCCTTCGACAAGGCAGGCGTCGATGCAGTGCCCGCGACCTTCGCCGAGCTCCTGGATGCCTGCGGCAAGTTGACCGACGCCGGCTACACGCCGATCGCCTTCGGCAACCAGTACGGCTGGCCGGCAATCCACTACATGACCCAGCTCAACGCCTTCAACGTCGCGCCGGACACGCTGGCCAAGGACTATAACCCGGCATCGGGCGAATTCACCGACGCCGGCTACGTGACCGCGCTGGCGCAGATGAAGTCGCTGTCGGACGCGTGCTTCAACGATGGCGTCAACGGCCTGTCGCACGAGGTGGCTCAGGCCAACCTGATGTCGGGTAAGGCCGCGATGCAGTACATCGAGATCGTCGAGTTCCCCACGCTCGTGGGCGAGGATGTCGACCCTGCGTTCAAGGACAACTGGTCCTTCTTCCGCCTGCCCCCGGCTGACGACGCGGCTGGCAGCACGACCACCCTGACTGGTGCGCCAGATGGCTTCATGGTCAACCAGGGCAGTGAGAACCCAGCCCTGGCGCTCGACTTCCTCAAGTTCATGACCAACATGGACAACGCGACCAAGCTGACAACCGACATCGGCTGGCTGTCCCCGGTCGAGGGTGCGGCCGAGAAGGCAGGCTCCTTCCCCCAGCTCCAGGAGGGACTGAAGGACATCGGCACTGCTGACGACTTCGCGATCTGGCTGGACACCGTGGTGAACGCCGACGTGGCGGCCGCCTACCTCGCCGGGGTCCAAGGTCTGCTCGACGAGTCGCAGACGCCCGAAGACGTCATGAAGAGCGTCCAGAAGGCCGCTGCCGACGCCAAGAAGTCCGTGGGCTGACCTCGGACACTCGGCCGGGGCGGCTCGACGCCGCCCCGGCCGGCCACCGAGGGATCCTTCAACAGGAAGGCACGCGATGAGACGATCACTTCGGCGATCGGCCGGTTGGTGGTGGTTGCTGCCTGCGCTCGCCCTTCTCGGGACGTTCGTCTATTACCCGATCTTCTCCAACTTCCAGCTCAGCCTGTACCGCTGGAACGCCTTCTCGACCACACCCGTGTTCGTCGGCCTGGACAACTATCGGGAGGCGTTCGGTGACGCTGTCTTCTGGCGTGCCATCGTCAACAACACCTCGTATGCCGTGGTGTCCTTGGTCTTCCAAGTGGCCTTCGCGCTGGTGCTGGCGGCGATCCTGGAGGAGGCGGTGCACCAGAGGCTGAAAGGCTTCCTGCGCACCCTCTATTTCGTGCCGGCCGTCATCTCCATCACGGTGGCCGGCATCCTGTTCAGCTTTATCTACAACCCCGAGTTCGGCCTGCTCAACGCGCTGTTGCGGGCCGTCGGCCTCGGTGAATTCACACACGCCTGGCTGGGCGAGCAGTCGACGGCGATCTGGTCGATCATCGCCATGAGCCAGTGGCAGAACTTTGGCTATTGCGCGGTCCTCTTCGTGGTCGCCATCCAGCGCATCCCGCGCGAGTACTACGAGGCGGCCAAGGTCGACGGTGCGGGGCCGGTCCGCACCTTCTTCCTGGTGACGATCCCCTTGGTGCGGGAGATGACAACCCTGCTCATCATCCTGACCGTCTCGGGGTCCTTCCTCGTCTTCAACGAGGTCATGGTCATGACGGCCGGTGGCCCCGCGAACTCCACCCACGTGCTGGGCACGTGGCTCTATTTCAACGCGTTCATGGCCGATGACATGGGGTATGCGTCGGCGATCGCCACGGTCATCTTCGCCATTACCTTTGTCCTTGCTGTCGGACAACTTGCCTACGCCAAGAAGAAGCGGGTGGAAGTCTGATGTCCGTCGTTGCGACCCGCACCGCAGGATCGAGGCTCAACTTGGGCCTGGTCCTGGGAAAGATCCTCGTCTACGTGCTGCTCACGGCCCTTGCGCTCGCCGTGCTCTATCCCCTGGCCTGGATGGTGCTGAGCGGCTTCAAGAGCAACTCCGACATCTTCGCCAACCCGTGGGGTCTTCCCACGCAGTGGCACCCCGAGCACTTCGGTGAGGCGCTGCGCGCTGGCGTCGGTCGCTACTTCCTCAACTCGATCTTCGTCACTGCGCTGTCCATCGTCACCACCACCCTGATCAGCGCGTGGGCTGCGTACGGACTGACCCGCACCAACCTCCCGTTCGACCGCTTCGGGACCACCCTCATCCTGGGTGGCCTAATGGTGGCACCCACCGTGGCACTCGTCCCGCTCTTCGGTCTGCTCCAGCGCCTCAACCTCTTCGACACCCTCTGGGGCCTCGTGGTCCTCTACACGGCATACCGGATCCCGTTCACCACCTTCTTGATGCGCGCGTACTTCATCGACATCCCGCCCCAGGTGGACGAAGCGGCACGGGTAGACGGTGCCAACCACTGGCAGATCTTCTGGCGTCTCATCCTGCCGATGAGCCGGCCCATCCTTGTCTCCGCAGCGCTCCTGCAGGCCCTCTTCGCCTGGAACGAGTTCGCCTTCGCCCTGGTCTTCCTCAGCGACGGCGATCTCAAGACACTGCCCGTGGGCCTGATGGACATGCAGTCCCGCCTGCTGACCAACTGGCCGGTGCAGTTCGCTGGGCTGACCCTGGCCGCGCTGCCGATGATCGGGCTTTTCCTCTTCGGCCAGCGGCAGTTCTTCCGCGGTCTGAGCGACGGGATGGGCAAGTAGTCAGCCGGCTCGACCACTCGCTGGCCTTGGCCCGTGCGCGCGCCGGAGGACCTGACGCCCGCTGATTGTCGAAGCTGCGCGGTGGGTGTGGGCCGTCATGGCGGCCCGTACCCACCGCGGTGCCCCTCGATGCGGTCTTCTGCGGGCTGATCTCGTTCTCCGCAGGCCGCGACAATCACCCGCAGAATCTCCTCGCAGTTGAGTTGCAGATGTCCTTGACTTCCGACCGCCCCGCGCCATACTTTATTTGTATATACGAAGAACTAATTCGTAGGTCTGCTGCACCGACCGAGGTGTAGGTGCGAGGTCCTTGGTGTGACGGTGCGATGTCGGTGTGGAGGTGAGATGTCCTCGGATGGGCCCCACGAGTCCAGTCCTGCCTGCGCGGGTCTAGGTGCGCATCGCCAACGAGGCGGCCAGGCTCCAGCATCATTACTGCTCCAGCGCATCGTCTGCGTCCACTCCGGCTTGCGCGCCGCCCACCCAGCACCCCAGCCCTAGGAGTGACCTCATGGCCAGCGACATCGACGCCTCGCGTCACGACATCCCCTTCGGAGAAGGGGCGGACGCGGAAGGCCCCGACGACCCGGGCGCGGTCCGCACCGGCGATGACGTGCCCTTTCTGCAGATGCGGGGCATCGTCAAGGCCTTCCCCGGGGTGCGTGCGCTCGGCGGCGTCGACCTTGATGTGCGGGCCGGCGAGGTCCACTGCCTCCTCGGGCAGAATGGCGCCGGCAAATCCACCCTGATCAAGATCCTCAGCGGCGCACAGCCACCGGACGAGGGCCAGATCCTGCTACGAGGCGAGCCGGTCCGATTTGCTTCGCCGATCGCGGCACTGAAGGCCGGTGTCGCCACCATCTATCAGGAACTCGACCTTGTGCCTGAGCTGAGCGTGGCAGAGAACGTCTTCTTGGGTCACGAGTTCGACACCGCCGGCTTCACCCAACGCCGCGAGACGGTGCGCCGTACCACCGAACTCCTCACCAGTCTTGGCCACCCCGAGATCAGCGCGCACCGTGAGGTCGGTCGGCTCTCGGCGGCCAAGCAACAAACCGTGTCGATGTGCCGGGCCATGTCGCACGACAGCCGGGTCATCATCATGGACGAGCCCTCCGCGGTCTTGGATCAGGACGAGGTGAGCACGTTGTTCCAGATGATCCGCGACCTGACCGCTCAGGGAGTGGGGATCATCTACATCTCGCACCGGCTCGAGGAGATCCGCCTGGTCGGTGACCGCGTCACGGTGCTCAAGGACGGCGTCAGCGTCGCCTCCGGGCTCTCCGCCAAGGACACCCCGACCTCCGAGCTGATCCGCCTGATGACCGGCCGGTCCATCAGCTATGTCTTCCCGGACCGTCCGGGCGTGCCTGAGGGCGCCGAGGTCGCCCTGTCGGTCGAGAACCTCTCCGACGGTGCCCGTTTTCGCGGCGCGACCTTCGACGTGCACGCGGGCGAGGTGCTCGGCATCGCAGGACTCGTCGGCGCTGGCCGCTCGGAGATCCTGGAGACGATCTTCGGTGCGCGGCGTGCCCGCACCGGTTCGGTGAAGGTGCACGGGGAGAAGGTTCGCAGCGGCTCCGTCAAGGCGGCAGTCCGTGCCGGCATGGGGCTGTGTCCCGAGGAGCGCAAGTCTCAGGGGCTACTGCTCGACCAATCGGTCTCCGACAACATCACCATCTCCTCCCTCAAGCGGTTCTCCCGGCTCGGCTTCTTGGACGACCGACGCGAGCGCCGGGAGAGCTCAAAACTGGTCAACTCCCTCGACCTTCGGCCCCGAGACGTCAACCGGGCCGCCCGCACGCTCTCCGGTGGCAACCAGCAGAAGGCGCTCCTGGCCCGCTGGTTGATGCGCGACTGCCGCGTCCTCCTGCTGGACGAACCCACGCGCGGCGTCGACGTCGGGGCCCGCTCCGAGATCTACGCTCTCATCCGAGACCTGGCCGATCGTGGGGTCGCGATCATCGTGGTCTCCAGCGACGTCGAGGAGGTCCTCGGCTTAGCGGACCGGGTCCTCGTCGTCCGCGAAGGCAGCGTGGTCCACGAGGGCGCCGCCGAAACCATCACCGAGCACGATGTCCTGAACCTCGTCATGGAAGGAGGGGCCGCATGAGTTCTGCCCCACTGGAGACCACCGGTGCCGACCCCGCCGCCGGGACTGACCCCCAATTGCCGGGGCGCGCCACTCCTCCGGCCGCCGCCGGCTCAGGTATGGCGATGTCCGGCTTCTGGCGCAACCTCGGTCTGATCATCGCGCTGGTGGTCCTCATCTCCGTTGGCCTGTGGACGGCCGGCGACCGCTTCGGCTCGGTCAACAATGTGCTGACCATCTTGCGGCTCGCTGCGGTGATCGGCGTGGTCAGCATCGGTATGACGTTCGTGATCACCGGTGGCGGAATCGACCTGTCCGTCGGCGCGCTCGTCGCCCTGGCCTCGGTCTGGGCCACCACCTTGGCAACCCAGGCGCTCGCGGAGGACTTCCACTGGAGCGTGATCGTCTTCACTGCGGTCGCGGTGGGCGCGATGTGCGGCCTGATCAATGGAGTGGTGATCGCCTACGGCCGTGTCGTGGCGTTCATCGCCACGCTGGCCAGTCTCGCGGCGGGCCGCGGCCTGGCCGAGCTGATCTCGAACCGGCGCACCCAGATCAACAGGGTCGACGAGTTCACGGCCGCCTTCGACCGGAACATCCTCGGCATCCCGATGCTGGTGTGGATCTTCGGCGTGGTCACCGTCATCGGCTGGGTGGTCCTAAACCGCACCACGTTCGGTCGCCGCACCTTTGCCGTCGGCGGCAACCCCGAGGCCGCGCGCTTGGCGGGCATCAACGTGAAGCTGCACACCATGTGGCTCTACGTCTTGCAGGGTGTCTGCTGCGGGATCGCCGCGGTGATGATGATCGCGCGCACCACGACCGGATCCTCAACCCACGGCACGCTCTACGAGCTCGACTCCATCGCCGCGGTGGTGATCGGCGGCACGTTGCTGACCGGCGGTCGGGGCACGATCGTCGGGACCGTTTTCGGGGTGCTCATCTTCACCACGATGACCAACATCTTCACGCTCAACAACCGCGACATCTCCGAGCAGGCCATCACCAAGGGCGTGGTCATCATCCTGGCCGTGCTCCTGCAGCAGTACCTCGCCCGGAGGGAGCTGAAGAAGTGAGATGACCCACCCACCCCGGCGCCTCGCCATACCTGCCAGGTCTGCCGCGCAGCCCGACGTTTCACCCACAATCCACCGCCAGAGCACCACCACATCCCCCTCCAGGAGAACAGCATGAAAATCCGCACCTCCCTGATCGTCGGCCTCAGCGTCGCCGCGATGACGTTGACGACCGCGTGCACCGGCAACGACCCCGCCACGGACACGCCCGAACCCTCGGCAGCCCAGTCCGACACCGGCAGCTCGGACGCCTCGGGCGGCGCCACCGGGGACGCCCCAGCAGACGCCAGCGGCAATGACGCGTCCGGCGACACGGTCGTCATCGGCTTCTCGGCCCCGGCCGCCGACCACGGCTGGATGAGCGCAATCACCAAGAACGCGCAGGACACCGCCGCGAAGTACCCCGACATCGACCTCAAGGTCGCGGAGGGCACCAACGACGTCAACCTGCAGATCAGCCAGGTCGAGACCTTCATCAACGACAAGGTCGATGCGATCGTCATTCTGCCCTTCGACGGCGCCGCGCTGACCGCCGTCGCGACCAAGGCGATGGAGGCGGGGATCACGGTCATCAACGTCGACCGCGAGTTCGACTCGACATTCGCCGCGCGGGCCACCGTCCTTGGCGACAACTACGGCATGGGCGTCTCCGCCGGGACCTACATCTGCGACCAGCTCGGCGACAACAAGGACGCCATCGTCGCGGAGATTGCCGGCATCGACTCGCTGCCGCTGACCCAGGACCGGTCCAAGGGCTTTGCCGAGGCCCTCGACAAGTGTGGCCTGAAGGTCGCCAACCGCGTCGCCGCCGACTTCACCGTGGAAGGGGGCGAGCGCGCAGCATCCAACCTGCTGCAGGCGCTGCCCAAGATCGACGCCATCTGGAACCACGACGACGACCAGGGCGTCGGCGTCCTGGCCGCGATCAAGAACGCCAACCGTGACGAGTTCTTCATGGTCGGTGGCGCTGGGTCAGCCAACGCGATGCGTGAGATCCAGGCAGGCGACGGGGTCCTCAAGGCGACCGTCATCTACCCCTCCACGCAGGCCGCCGACGGCATCATGCTCGCCCGCCTCATCACACAGGGCAAGCACCTGAGCGACCTGGTCGAGGTCGAGGTCCCCCGCACCATCCAGCTCAACGCCCCGGTCGTCACCAAGGACAACGTCGAAGAGTTCCTGCCGACCGCCTTCGAGAGCTGATCGCGATGACTGCACCAGGAGTGACCAACGGCACGATCGGTGTCGGGATGATCGGCTATGCCTTCATGGGCGCCGCCCATTCCCAGGCCTGGCGCAGCGCTCCCCGCTTCTTCGACCTGCCCGTCCGTCCGCAGATGCGCGTCATCTGCGGGCGCGACGGGGGCAAGGCCGAAGCGGCCAGGGCACAGCTGGGTTGGGATGAGGTCGAGTCCGACTACCGGGTCGTGCTGGCCCGGGACGACATCGGACTCGTGGACATCTGCACGCCTGGCAACACCCATGCCGAGATCGCGATCGCGGCACTGGCAGCGGGCAAACACGTCCTCTGCGAGAAGCCGATGGCCAACACCGTCGAAGAAGCCGAGGCGATGGCGCAGGCGGCGGCCGAGGCCGCCGTCCACGGAATCATCGCGATGGTCGGGTTCACCTATCGTCGCGTCCCCGCCATCGCGCTGGCCCGCGACCTGGTCGCCCAGGGACGGCTCGGCACCCTGCGCCACGTCCGCGCGCAGTATCTGCAGGACTGGATCGTTGACCCGCAGGCACCGCTGTCGTGGCGCCTTCAGAAGGAGTCGGCCGGCTCCGGTGCCCTGGGTGACATCGGCGCGCACATCATCGACCTCACCGAGTTCATCACCGGCGAGCGCCTGGAAAGCGTCTCTGGGCTCCTTGAGACCTTCATCAACCAGCGGCCGATCCCCACCCAGGCCTCCGGTCTGAGCGGGACCGGCGGCGACACGATGGGTGCGGTCACCGTCGACGACGCGGCGCTCTTTTTGGGCCGCTTCAGCGGTGGCGCGGTGGCCACCTATGAGGCGACTCGCTTTGCCACCGGCCGCAAGAACGCCATCCGGATCGAGGTCAACGGTTCCGACGGAAGCCTCGCCTTCGACTTCGAGTCGATGAACGAGCTGCACTTCTTCGACAACACCACGGACGTGCAGACCCAGGGTTTCACCCGGATCCTGGTCACGGAGCCCACCCACCCGTATGTGAGCGCGTGGTGGCCACCCGGTCATCTGCTCGGCTACGAGCACGCGTTCAGCCACCAGGTCGTCGACCTGATGGCCAGCCTGGGTGGGCAAGCCGGTCCACCTACCCCCAACTTCGCCGACGGTCTGCACGTTCAGCGCGTGCTGGCCGCGGTGGAAGCAAGCGCCGCGAGCGGCACCTGGACCCAGGTCGAGCCCGACGGCATACCCGGAAGGAAGTGACGAGACATGCCTCGTCCGATCACGCTGTTCACCGGCCAGTGGGCCGACCTCCCGTTCGAGGAGGTATGTCGTCTGGCCTCAGGTTGGGGATTCGACGGCTTGGAGATCGCCTGCTGGGGCGACCACCTGGACCCCTGGTCCGTCGACGAGCCCGGCTACGTCGAGGGCAAGCTGGAGATGCTCGACCAGCACGGGCTGAAGGTCTTCACCATCTCCAACCACCTCAAGGGCCAGTGCGTCTGCGACGACCCGATCGACCAACGCCATCGCGACATGGTCTCTGCACGCATCTGGGGTGACGGAGAGCCCGAGGGCGTGCGGCAGCGGGCTGGCGAGGAAATGAAGTTGACCGCCAGGTTGGCCGCCAAGCTCGGCGCCACCACGGTGACCGGCTTCACCGGCTCCTCGATCTGGAAGACAGTGGCGATGTTCCCGCCCGCTTCAGAGGAGATGATCCAGGCCGGCTATGACGACTTCGCCACTCGGTGGAACCCCATTCTGGACGTCTTCGACGAGGAGGGCGTGCGTTTCGCCCACGAGGTCCACCCCTCCGAGATCGCCTATGACTACTGGACGACGGTGCGCACCCTGGAGGCGATCGGTCACCGCGAGGCCTTCGGTCTGAATTGGGACCCCAGCCACATGATCTGGCAGCAGCTGGACCCACCGACCTTCCTGCTGGATTTCGCTGACCGGATCTATCACGTGCACTGCAAGGACTCCAAGGTCGCCCTCGCCAACGGGCGCAACGGCCGGTTGGCCTCGCACCTGCCCTGGTCCGACCCCCGCCGCGGCTGGGACTTCATCTCGGTGGGCCGTGGGGATGTGCCGTGGGACAGGTGCTTCCGCACCCTGAACCACATCGGCTATGACGGTCCCCTGTCGGTCGAGTGGGAGGACGCTGGGATGGACCGGTTGGTCGGCGCACCCGAGGCCCTCGCCTTCGTCCGCGCGACTGCGGTCGACCCGTCTGACGCGGCGTTCGACGCGGCGTACAACACCGGAGCGGAGTAATCCGCGGGCGGTGCGGTGGCTCTGGGTCGCGGGGGCGGTCCAGAGCCACCGCAAAGGGTTGACCCGTGCGCTCGAAGGGGACGACCTTCTCAGGAGTCCAGGTAAGCGGCTGGATCGTCGATGACCGCACCGAGCTGCAGCAGCGCCGCGCCGGTGGCACCAGCCACGTCGTCATGGTCGCGGGAAAGGGTCACCTCGACCCAGTCAGCTGCCATCACCCGCTCACGCAGCAGCGCTTCGATCCTGGGGGCCAACCGGTGGAGGAGGTCACCGATCTCACCACCGAGCACGATCGTCGACACGTCGAGGAGATTGACCACGCCAGCGAGCACCACCCCGAGCGCATCGGCAGCCAGCGCGACGGCCTCCCGACTCCCGAGGTGCCCGGCCTCTGCCCGGCGACCCAGCTCGGCCAGCGTCGTCTCTGGCGGCAGACCGGCGCGAGTGGTCATCGCGAGCCGCCCGGCGTAGCGCTCCAGACAACCCGTGGACCCGCAAGGACAGGCGTCGCCGTCCGGCAAGTACGTCATGTGCCCGATCTCGCCGGCGAATCCCCGTGCCCCTGCTTGCACGCGTCCGTCGGTCACGATCGCACCGCCGATGCCGATCTCGCCGGAAAGATACACGAAATCACGGTGTGGGCCACGCCGACCGGGTCGGGGCTGGGCGACCGCGTGCGCCGCAAGGGTCGCTTCATTGCCGAGGCGGAGGGGGATGTGTCGCAGCACGTCATACAACTCGGTGGCCGGTTCCACCTCGCGCCAGCCCAGGTTCGGAGCCTTCAGCAGCCGGTGACCGCTCGCGTCAACGAGCCCGGGCAGCGCGAGTCCTGCGCCCAGCACCCGAAGCCCAGCAGGGGCGGTGGCCAACACCTCCCTCACGTGTGCCGTCAGCTGCCCCAGACCTACGTCGGGGTCGGACCCGACCAGGTTGGGCTCAGATCTCGACTCGACCAGCACGTCCCCGCGCAGGTCAATCAGCAGAGCCACCACATGGGCGGCGTTGACCTGAAGGCCGAGCGCTGCGACGGTCCCCCTCGCCGGGCTCAGCGGCGTCGGCGGCCGCCCCGGACCGGAGAGCGTTGCCTTGCCCTCCTCCACCAGTGCACCCGCCACCAGGTCGTCGACCAACCGGGACACCGTGGATCGCGTCATCCCCGTCGCCGCCGCGACACCGGCTCGAGAGATCGGCTCGACGGCCTCGCAGATGCACCGCATCACCACGCTCAGGTTGGTCTCCCGCAGCGTCGACTGTCGGGCCGAGCTCGGCAGCTCCACGGGCGAGGGGACAGGGGGCATGGGATTCAGAGTACGCAACGGCGACCGCTCTTTCACCCCCGGACACCCGCTCATACCGCGTATAGTTTTGCCACACAACCAACCAGGAGGCACTCCATGACCAACTCCCCTGCTCAGGACAAGTTCACCTTCGGGTTGTGGACCGTGGGCTGGCAAGGGGTCGATCCCTTCGGGTCCGCCGTGCGGCCGGTCCTGGACCCGGTGGAGTCCGTGCACCGGCTCGCTGAGCTCGGCGCGTATGGCGTGACCCTCCACGATGACGACCTCGTGCCCTTCGGCACCTCCGCCGGGGAGCGCGACAAGATCATCGCCCGGTTCCGCGCGGCGCTCGCCGAGACTGGTCTGGCCGTGCCAATGGTCACGACCAACACCTTCAGCCACCCCGTCTTCAAGGACGGCGCCTTCACCTCCAACGACCGAGACGTGCGCCGGCTGGCCCTGCGCAAGGTGCTGCGCCAGGTCGAGTTCGGCGCCGAGGTCGGGGCGCAGACCTTCGTCATGTGGGGTGGTCGCGAGGGCGGGGAATATGAGGGCTCCAAGGACTACGGTGCTGCTCACGAACGCTACCGGGAGGGCATCGACACCGTCGCGGCGTTCATCAAGGACCACGACTATGGGATGCGGATCGCTCTGGAGCCCAAGCCGAACGAGCCCCGTGGCGACATCCTGCTGCCCACGATCGGTCACGCGCTCGGCTTCATCGCCACCCTTGAGCACGGCGACATCGTCGGCGTCAACCCAGAGGTGGGGCACGAGCAAATGGCCGGCCTCAACTTCACCGCCGGCATCGGTCAGGCGCTGTGGGCGGGCAAGCTTTTTCACATTGACCTCAACGGCCAGCACGGCACCCGCTTCGACCAAGACCTCGTCTTCGGACATGGCGACGTGCTCTCGGCATTCTTTACGGTGGACCTGCTGGAGAACGGCTTCGCTGGCGGTGGCCCCACCTATGACGGCCCGCGCCACTTCGACTACAAGCCCTCCCGCACCGAGGGGATGGATGGCGTCTGGGCCTCGGCAGCAGCCAACATGGAGACCTACCGCCTGCTGCGTGAGCGTGCGATCGCCTTCCGCGCGGACCCCGAGGTGCAACAGGCCATGGCCTACTCCGGCCTGACCGAGCTGGCGCAGCCCACTCTCTCCGACGGCGAGACCACCGCAGACCTGCTCGACTGGGACGTGGAGACGATGCAGGCTCAGGCCGACCGCCTCGCCGAGCGCGACTATGGCTTCGTGCGCCTCAACCAGCTCGCCCTCACCCATCTCCTCGGAGCTCGCTGACATGAGCTTGGTCGCCGGGATCGACTCCTCGACCCAGGCCTGCAAGGTCGAGATCCGAGACGCGGCCTCCGGCACTCTCCTCCGCTCGGGTCGGGCCGGGCACCCCGACGGCACGGAAGTCGATCCCGAGGCATGGTGGGTCGCACTGGGAGAGGCGGTCGCCCAGGCTGGTGGCCTGCGCGACGTCTCCGCAGTCAGCGTCGCCGGGCAGCAGCACGGCATGGTCCTCCTCGACGAGGACGGCGCGGTGCTGCGCGAGGCGATCCTGTGGAACGACACCCGTTCTGCCCCGGACGCCGAGCAGCTCCGGACCCAGCTGGGCGAAGAGGCATGGGTGGAGCGGACCGGCTCGGTGCCGCTCGCGTCATACACCGTCACCAAGCTTGCCTGGCTGTCCCGCCATGAGCCGGCCATCGCCGCCCGGGTGCGCGCCGTCGCGCTCCCCCACGACTGGCTGACCTGGCGGCTACGTGGCTGCACCGACCTCTTGGACCTGGTGACGGACCGCTCGGACGCCTCCGGCACGGGGTACTGGTCGCCGAAGGCGGGGACCTATGACCGCGGCCTGCTCGAACTGGCCCTGGGGCACGATGCCGCGCTCCCCCGCGTCGCAGCACCGAGCGAAGCACTGCCCGTGCGCAAAGGCAGCCTATTCAGCCCCGGCACGGTCATCGGTGCCGGAGCCGGTGACAACGCCGCCGCCGCGCTGGGACTTGGCATTGGCCCCGGGCAGGTCGTCATGTCCGTCGGGACCTCCGGGGTGGTCAGCGCGTGCTCACCCGTCCCGGCGAGCGACGCCAGCGGCTTGGTGAGCGGCTTCGCCGACGCAACCGGACGCTATCTCCCACTCGCCTGCACGCTCAACGGCGCAAGGGTGATGGACGGAGTCGCCAGGCTCCTAGGCGTAGACCACCAACAGCTGTCCGAGCTCGCCCTGTCTGTGCCCGCCGGCGCCGACGGATTGGTGCTGGTGCCCTACCTCGAAGGCGAACGCACCCCCAACCTGCCCACGGCGACCGGCGCGCTGCACGGGATCACGCTCGCCACCCTCTCGCCTGCCCACCTCGCGCGAGCCGCCGCGGACGGAATTTCCGGCAGCCTCGCGGTCGCGCTCGGAGCCCTGCAGTCACAAGGCGTGCAGGCCCGACGCATTTTCCTCATCGGGGGCGCGGCGGCCTCCGCTGCACTCCGTGACTCGCTGGCGACGATGCTAGGTCTACCCCTGGAGATCCCACCCGCCGCTGAGTATGTGGCTCGCGGCGCCGCCCGCCAGGCGGCCTGGGCATTGGCCAGCAGCCCTGAGCCCCCGCCCTGGGAATGGGACGGACCCGCTGAGTTCACCGAGGCTGGAACGGGTGGAGAAGCGGTGCTCGAGCGCTATCGCGCCGCCGCGGATCTGCACCTGGATCGCATCGGCCGGGCACCGGACCGGCCACATCGACAGGGAGCGCCCCTCGCGCCCGAGTAGGGTCGCAACCGTGCTAGCTGAACCGGAGGGACCCGCCCTGCTGACCTTCGGGCACGGCACGCTTGACCACGACGGTCTGTGCCAGTTGCTCAGCGAGGCTGGTGTGCGCAGGCTCGTCGATGTCCGCCGCTATCCAGGCAGTCGAACCAACCCCGCCGCCAAGCAACCCGCCCTCGAGGCCCTGACCGCCGAGTTGGACGTCAGCTATCGATGGGACGACCGTCTCGGCGGCCGTCGCCACCTCCCCGCGGCAGAGTTCGCGCAGAGCCCGGACACGTGGTGGCGCGTCAAGCAGTTCCAGTCCTATGCCACCTGGACCCGCTCCCCAGATTTTGGTGCTGGCCTTGCGGACCTGCTCGGCGACATACCGCAGCAGCGCACCGCGATCATGTGCTCCGAGGCGGTCTGGTGGCGATGCCACCGGCGGATCATCGCCGATGTCGTCCTGGGGGCGCACGGCATACCGGTCCTGCACCTGATGCACGACGGACGCCTCATGACCCACGAGCTGAGCGAAGGTGCGCGAATCCTTCCGGAGGGCGGCCTGGTCTGGGACGGCAGCGAGGCGCCGTGACCGATCACCCGACCCCGACCGGCCCGCTGCGCGGCCTGCGCGTCCTCGAGCTCGGCAACTACATCGCCGCGCCGACGACCGGACGGATGCTCGCAGACTTTGGCGCTGAGGTCATCAAAGTCGAGCGACCTGGCCGCGGAGACGAGCTGCGCAACTGGCGACTCTACGAGGGCACCACCTCGATGCTCTTCCGCACCCTCAACCGCAACAAGAGGTCGATAGTCGTCGATCTGCGGTCTGAGGCTGGCCGGGCGCTCATCCTCGATCTCCTACCTCATTGCGACGTCCTCCTGGAGAACTTCCGCCCCGGCACCCTGGAGAAGTGGGGCCTGGGGTCGGCAGCCCTGGACGCCGCCAACCCCGATCTCGTCCTGGCTCGAATCTCGGCGTTCGGGCAGACCGGTCCGATGTCGGCGATGCCAGGGTTCGCCGCGGTCGCGGAGGCCTACGGCGGCTTCCGCGAGCTGGTCGGTGAGCCGGACGGGCCGCCCGTGCGGGTGGGGGTCTCAATCGGCGACACGATCGCCGGCATGCAGGCGGCGTACGGGGTGATGATGTTGCTCTATCGACGCGCCGCGGAGGCAGCTGGCAACCCTGGCGACCACTCCTCCGGCCCGCCGCCCGCTCGTCCGCTGTCCGAGCGGACCGTGGACGTCGCGCTCAACGAGGCCATGCTGTCAGTCACCGAGTCGTTGGTCCCTGACTACGGCGCGTATGGCGTGCTCCGCACCCGGACGGGCGGACGGATGGAAGGCATCGCACCGTCCAACGCTTACGCCTGTGCCGATGGACGGTCGGTGGTCATCGCTGGCAACGGCGACGGGATCTATCAGCGGCTGATGGAGGCGATCGGGCGACGCGACCTGGGTGCCGACACGCACCTGCAGACCAATGCGGGTCGTTGGGCGCGCCGGGAGGAGTTGGATAAAGCCATCGGCACCTGGTGCGGGGGGCGGGAGAGCACCGCAGTCCTCGATGCCCTGTCTGCCGTCGGCGTGCCGGCCGGCCCGATCTATCGCGCCGACGACCTGGTCGCCGACCCTCAGCTTGCGGCTCGGGACATGATCCAACGACTGGACGTCTCCACCGGCGAAAGAATGCTGGAGGGCGTGCCTTTCCCGGGGATCGTGCCGGTGCTCCGCGGTCGGTCCGAGCCGATCCAGAGCCTGGGCCACGACCTGGGTGCGGACACGGGTGCAGTGCTCCAGGAGGTGCTGGGCTGGGGCGACGAGCAGGTCGCAGCCTATGAGGCGCTGCTCATCGAGGACGGAAACTGACCGGATCGTCCTGACGGCGACCTCCCCGCAGTGGCAGGCTGCTGGTGATGGACGCAACGTTGACGGCACGAGAGTTCCAGCTCGCCGGGGGCACCCAGGACTGGAGGGTGCTGGGTCGCGGTGCTTGCGCATGGTTCGAGGCGCCCTCTCACGCGACCGGCGACATGTTGGCGCGCCGGGTTATGGAACTGTGCGAGGGGCAGGGCTGGACGGTCCCCGACCTCGACATCCGGCCGTGCGGCATCCGGGTCTACGTCGACTACCCACCAGCCGGTTTCACCGACGCCGAGGTCGCCCTCGCCGGCGCGATCTCCACCGCGGCAGCAGAGCTCGGCCTGCGCGCCGACCCCGCCGCTGTCCAGGACGTGCAGCTGACCTTCGACACGCTCGACCAGTCGTCGGTCATGGACTTCTGGGGAGGTGTGCTCGGCCACGAGCGGAGGGGTGAGGATGACCTTATCGACCCGGCGCGGCGCCTCCCACCTCTGTGGTTCCAGGACCAAGACGCGCCGCGACCCTTGCGCAACCGTCTTCACCTCGATGTGGTCACCGCCTCGGAGGTCGCCGTCGCGACGCTGGCGTCCGCGAGGGCGGCCGGAGCAGCGGTCCGCGAGCACGGCTACTACGCGACGGTTGCCGACCCGGAGGGCAACGAGGTCGACATACTCCCCCTGCCCGAAGGGTCCGACCGGTGGACGGGCCAGGACACCGAGGATTGGCGCCTCGTCTTCTCCGCGGTCGCCTGCTATGCCACGCCCTCCATGGCAGCATCGATGCAGCTTGCCGAAGCAGTCGCCCGCCTCGCTGATGCCGCGGATCTATCCCTCGGCATCGACGTGCGGCCCGACCTGGTGACGCTCGACAGCGGCAAAGACGCGTGGGAGCTGGACGACGGTTACGAACAGCTGGCCGCACGGATCCAAGAAGCCGCCCGCGCGATGGGCTTGACCGCCGACACCGCGCGACCGCGCTTCGTCCAGGTCGGCATCGACGCCGTGGATATTCCTGCGGTCCGCGGCTTCTGGCGGGCAGTCCTGGGGTATGAGGAGGACGGTCGGGACCACGTCACGGACATCGTCGACCCGCAGCAGCTCAACATGCCGCTGTTTTTCCAGGACCTGGAGCCCGGTGAGGACGCGCGCCGCGCCCAGCGCAACCGCATCCACCTCGACGTCTACCTGCCAGACGACCTCGTGCGTGCGCGGGTCGACGCGGGCCTGGCCGCCGGCGGAAAGGTCCTGTATGAAGCGAAGGCGCCGCTGTGGTGGACGCTCTCCGACCCGGAGGGCAACGAGGTCGACCTCTGCGTGTCGGTCGGTCGCGAGGAGATGTGGGCGCCCGCTCCCTCCTGACCTTCCACGGACAACGGTCCACGAGCGTCTCTTTCTCACGGCTGGGCGTGCCAGAATGCGTCGGTGTCCGCGCTGCAATCCTCAAACGTGACCCGCCGTTGGACGCGCGCCAGCATCCTCTTCGCGATCACCGTCATCGTCCTGCTAGGGATGGTGTTTGGGCTGAGCTACCTGGGGCACGAGGTCTATGAGGCAGTCACGGAGGGCAATGGCGTCGCGGCCATCGATCATCCGGTGCTGGACCGTGCCATCGCCCTGCGCTCCCCTGCGTTGACGGACGCAGCAGTCGGACTGACGCTGCTCGCCGGACGTGTCGGCTCCCCCGTGCTCACGCTGCTTGCGTTGGGGCTGCTGACGTGGCGTCGCAGGGACTGGACCCCGGTGGCCCTGATCGGCGCCACCATGACCGGAGCGCTCCTGCTCACGATCGCAGGGAAGTCTTTTGTGGGCCGCGTCCGCCCGCCCCTCTCCCTCGCCCTTCCGCCTTACGAAGATTCTCCGTCCTTCCCCAGCGGACACACCCTCAACGCCACCGCTCTCGCCGTCATCGTGGGCTACCTCGTCCTCCTGACCGTGGCGAGCCGACTCGGTCGTGCGCTCGCGATCATCCTTGCGCTCGGTCTCGCACTGGGCGTCGGGTTAAGCCGGGTCTACCTCGGCCAACACTGGCTCACCGATGTGTTCGGCGGCTGGTTGATCGGCACCGCATGGGCGCTGTCAGTCATCATCGCGCACCGACTGTGGCTCTACGTGCGCTCCTCAGACCGTTAGAGCAGGGTCGCTAGTCCCCGGATCATCGCGCTGAGTCCTCCGAGGCCAGCGATCACCAGCGCTGCAGTCGCGGCGTGGCTGGCACTGATCCTTTTGGTCGCGTATCCGCCGAGCGCGATACCCACCAGCACCGCGAGGAGTGCCGCTGGCAGCACCCAGACCGGCGGCAGCCCCGCCTCCACCGAGCCAAACACGGTCTTGCTCGCCACCGAGGCGGCACCCATCGTCATGAAGACGGGCTGCATGCTCGCCGCGAAGTTTCGGTGGGTCCACCGTACGAGCCGGGCATGAACGACCACGACGGGGGCAGAGACGCCTGCCACCGTGTTGAGCATGCCGCCGACGGTGCCGGCCAGTGGCGTGATCCACCACGTGCGCACATGCGGGAGCTTGCCTAGTTGCGTCATCAGGACGGTGATCCCGATGGCTCCTAGCACCACGGCGCCGACCGTGACCTGCAACCAGGCCACTGAGAGATTCTTGACGACCAGGGCGCCCACGATCGCTCCGGGCGGCACGCACGCCATGATCAGCAGGGCACGTCGCCATTCGATGTCCTGCCGCATCGCCAACATCAGCAAGAGCGCCGAGACCATCGTGGTCGCGTTCGTGATGAGCACGCCCGGGCCCGGACCCACCAGCAGGGTCAGCACCGGAGCCAGGACGAGACCCATCCCGGTGCCCGACACCCGCTGCAGGATGGCGCCGATCACGACTGCCATCAGCACGAGCGCCGCCATACCGCTCGATAGATCCATCGGTCAGACCTCCGACAGGAGAGGCGCAACTGGGCGGGCCGTCGTCGTCGCCGTCATATCGCCTTCTCGCTGACTTGGGAGTTGTATATCAGTGTTTGCCGACACCCCGCCGGAGGTGAACTTTATCGATCAGCGCCAGCAGGCGGTAATCGTCGCCATCAGCCTGGTGTGCTCACCCACCCATAGGCAGTCGACACGCGGTCTGGGATCGTAGGGCAACCAACTTTGGAGGCGCGATGACCCTCACCCACGACCTCGCCGCACAGGTTCTCACGTGGCACGCCTGGCTGGACGCCCATCCTGAGCCGGCGTGGCGTGAGCACGAGACGACCGCATACCTCGTGGAGCAGTTCGCCGCGATGGGGATCCCCTCGAAGCGGGTGGAAGGCCGCACCGGCGCGATCGCCGAACTTGGTGAGGGACCACGCTGGGTGGCGGTTCGTGCGGATCTCGACGCGATCTGGATGGGGGGAGACGATGGATATGCGGTGCATTCGTGCGGGCACAGCGCCCACATGGCGGTGGTGCTCGGCGCAGCCTTGCTGTTGCGCGACCGATCGCTGCCCGAGGGAGTCGGTGTCCGCTTCCTTCTCCAACCAGCGGAAGAGACCGGGACGGGGGCGTTGGAACTCATCGAGCGCGGGGCTCTCGACGGGGTGAGAGACCTGTTCGGGCTGCACCTGCGCCCGATCGAGGAGCTGGAGAATGGCAGATTCGCGCCGGCGCTGCACAGCGGCGCCTCGGTGACGGGCATCGTCACCATCTCGGGCGAGGACGCTCACGGCGCCCGACCTCACCTGGGGCACAACGCGATCGACCCGCTCATCGCGCTGCACCAGGTGCTGTCAACCATCCGCTACGCCCCCGGCGAGTCCTACTCAGCCAAGATCACGCGCATCCGTGCCGGTGGGGCCAGCCTCAATGTCATCCCGGGTATCGCTGAGGCTGCCATCGACGTGCGGGCCCAACGCAACGAGGTGATCGAGGGCCTGCAAGAGCGGATCAGCGAGGCTGCCAGCGGCATCGCCGCGACGTATGGCGTGACGGTGGACGTCGTGTGGCGTGATGGGACCCCGGGAGCCGAAGTGCACCCGGAGGCCGCCGCCACCTTGGCCGTCGCCATCCGCGAGGTGGCCGGAGAGGACGCCTTTGCCGAGGAGATCATCACGCCGGGCGCCGACGACTTCCACTACTACTCCTTCGGCCGGCCCGAGCTCCGTTCAGCCATGCTGGCCGTCGGAGTTGGCCTGACCCCTGGCCTGCACGTCCCCACGCTGAAGTACGAGACGGGTCCGCTGCCCACCGCCGCCAAGATCCTGGCCCGCGCCATCGAGCTCGCTGCCCAGCGTGACTAACCTGTCGGTCACCGGGCCCTCACAGCACCTTGCCGAGAAAGGCCTTCGTCCGCGTGTGCTGCGGGTTGCTCAGCACGTCGACTGGCCTGCCGCTCTCCACGGCGACCCCGTCGTCCATGAAGACGACGGTGTCGGCGACTTCGCGTGCGAAGCCCATCTCGTGAGTGACGACGATCATGGTCATCCCCTCGCTGGCTAGTCCGCGCATCACGTCGAGCACCTCGCCGACGAGCTCCGGGTCCAACGCGGAGGTCGGCTCGTCGAAGAGCATCAACTTGGGCCTCATCGCCAGCGCCCGGGCGATCGCGACTCGCTGCTGCTGGCCACCGGAGAGCATCGCGGGGTAGGCGCCCTGCTTGTCCGCGAGGCCGACCCGCTCCAACAACGCGATGGCACGTTCCTTGGCTTGCCCCGACTTCTCACGTTGGACCTGGACGGGGGCTTCCATGACGTTGTGCAACGCGGTCATGTGCGGAAAGAGATTGAACCTCTGGAACACCATGCCAATGTCCAGCCGCTGGGCGGCGATCTCCTTCTCTCGAAGCTCGTAGAGTTTGCCCTCGTGCTCGCGGAAACCGACCAAGTTTCCGTCGACGCGCAGCGTGCCGCCATCGAGGCGCTCCAGATGGTTGATGCACCTCAGGAACGTCGACTTGCCTGATCCCGACGGCCCGATGAGGCAGAGCACCTCACCGTTGTTGACCTCCAGATCGATGCCTTTGAGCACCTCCAGGCGCCCGTAGCGCTTACGCACGCCGACGGCCTCGACCATCGGCTTGCCAGGTCGCGACAGGACTGGGGTATGCGGTGTGGTCGTCATCGCGTCCTCCCGGGCGCCAGATTAGTCAGGATCCGCCTCAATGGACCACCCACCGGCGCATCGCGGCGGTGCCCGCGAGCGAAGCGCTGCTCCAAGAAGTACTGCCCCACAGAGAAGACCGAGGTCAGCACGAGATACCAGATCGAGACGGTGAAGAGCAGCTCGATGACCATGAGGTTGTTGGAGTAGATCCCCACGGCGGACAGCAGCAGTTCGGAGAACTGCACCGCGTAGGCCAAGGAGGAGGTCTTGAGCATGTTGATGAACTCGTTGCCCGTCGGGGGGATGATCACCCGCATGGCCTGTGGCAGCACTACCCGCCGCATCGTCCCGCTGGGTGACATTCCGAGGGCCTTGGCTGCCTCCGTCTGACCCTCGTCGACCGAGTTGATGCCAGCCCGCACGATCTCGGCCATGTAGGCGCCCTCGTTGATGCCCAGCCCCAGCAGCGCTGCGAGGAAGGGTGTCATCAGGGTGTTGGTGTCAAAGCTCACCAGGCCAGGCAGCCCAATGGTGGGGAACACCAGGGACAGGTTGTACCAGACCAACAGTTGGACCAGCACGGGAGTTCCACGGAAGAACCAGATGTAGAGCCACGCGACGAACGAGGTGACCGGGTTGGCAGACTTCCGCATCACGGCGGCGACCACGCCGAGCACGATGCCAACGAGCTGGGCGAGCACGCTGATCAACAGCGTGTTCCACATACCGTGAAGGATCCGCTTGTTGGTGACGTAGTCGACTGTCACGCCGTAGTCGATATTGCCGCGGGAAAAGGCCCAGACCAGGCCCGCAAGCAGCACCAGCACGACGACGGCGCCTACCCAACGCCCGTAGTGGCGCACCGGGATCGCGACGGGGTCTGCAACTCGCCGTTCGCCGGTGCCCGCAGGTGCGGACGCGCTCACCTCACTGGCCCCCGTTAACCGTGGCCTTGTCGATCGCGCCGAGGGGAACCTCATAGGCATCGATCAGCTTTTGATAGTCACCGGAGTCCATGACTCCCTGCAGCGCCTGCTGCAGGGAGTCCCTCAGGGCAGTGTCCTCCTTGCTGACCCCGATCCCAAGAGGTCCGGCCTCGATCTGGTCGCCCACGATCTCGAAGTCGTTGCCACCACCAGAGGTGCGCGCGTTGTAGGCGGCGATCGGGTAGTCCTGCATGCCAGAGTCGGCGCGGCCATTCTTGACCTGCAACATCGCTTCGGTCTCGCGATCGAAGGCAAGCACCTCAAGCGGTTCCTTGCCGTCGGCCTCGCAAGCCGTGCTCTGGGCGCCAGACACTTCTTCTGCGGTCGTGCCGCGCTGGACGGCGAGCGTCTTTCCGCACAGGTCAGCGGCGGACTGCAGGCCCGCCGGGTTGCCCTTCTTGACCAGAAGGACGCCGCCTGCGTTGTAGTAGTCGACGAAGTCGATCTCCTTCTGACGCTCCGCCGTATCGCTCATCCCCGAGATCGCCACGTCGATGCGGCCCGACTTCAGTTGAGTGATGAGCCCGTCAAACTGTGCGTTGTTCCACACGAACTCGACCCCGAGCTGCGGTTCGAGCAGGTCGGCGAGCTCGACGTCGAAGCCGACGGCGTTGCCGGAGTCGTCGAGATACTCCATCGGCGCGTAAGCCAGGTCGCTGCCGACCTGGATCGTGCCAGCCTTCTGGATGTCGGCAGGCAAGGAGGCGAACAGGGTCGCGGACTCGTTCTTGCCAGCGGCAGAACTCTGCACGCTCACGTCGCCGTCGGTCCCGCTTCCGCAGGCAGCGAGCAAGGAGACAGAGAGCAGGGTGGCGCCGAGGCGCAGGGTGGTGGAGGTGTTCACGAAGGTCTCCTCGTGGTGAGTGGGTTGCTACTGACGTTGGGCGAAAAAGCGAGGCTCAGTCGAGTGGGACGGTGGAGATGGCGGTCGTGACCTCCTCGAGCACGTCAGGCAGCACGTCGACGCCGATGCCGGGACCAGTGGGAACGCTCAAGTGGCCGTTCTCGATGACGAACGGTGCCGTGAGGTCGGTCTCGTAGTAGCGGTTTGACGCCGACGTGTCACCAGGGAGAACAAAGCCGGGGAGCGCCGCGAGCGCCAGGTTGGGAGCGCGCCCGATGCCGGTCTCGAGCATCCCGCCGCACCAGACGGGTATGCCATTGGCGTACGCCACATCGTGGATCCGCCGCGCCTCGAGGTAGCCGCCGACACGCGATGGCTTGACGTTGATGATGTGGACGGCGCCCAACGCGATCGCCGTCGCGGCATCGCGAGCGGAGGTGATCGACTCGTCGAGGCAGATGGGCGTTGTGATCCGCTTGGCAAGTTCGGCGTGGCCGCGCAGGTCATCCTCGGGCAGTGGCTGCTCGATCAGGAGAAGGTCGAACTTGTCCAACTGCGACAAGTGGGGTGCATCCGAGAGCGTGTAGGCAGTGTTGGCATCGACCTGCAGCAGGACGTCGTCGCCGAAGGTCTCGCGCACGACGCGGACAGGCTCGAGATCCCAGCCGGGCTCGATCTTCAGCTTGATCCGCAGATAGCCCTCCTCGAGGTAGCCGCTGACCTTGTCCAGCAGTTCGGGGATGCTGTCGTAGATCCCCACGGAGACGCCCGTAGGCACCTGCTCCTTGACCGCACCCAGGTAGCGCGCGAACGGCATACCAGCGCTGCGCAACTCTGCATCCAACAGCGCAGTCTCCAGCACGTGCTTGGCCATGAGATGGCCCTTCACGGGCGCGAGAGCGGTCGCTACCCGGGCCGCCCCGAGGTGGTCACCGAGGGCAAGAAGCCGGGGCAAGAGGTGCGCACGGATGACCATCTCGGCCGCGGGAAGAAACTCGGAGCTGTAAAGAGGCTCCGGCTCAGCGCCACACTCCGCCCACCCCTCACTGCCGTCGTCGGTCACGAGACGGACCAGGAAAGTTTCTCGGTCATAGCTGGTGCCGAAGGAAGTCCGGAACGGGGTGACCAGCGGGATCTTCACCCACCGGATCTCACAGTGCTTGATCTTCATGCGGTCTCTCCTTGGAGGTGGTACCAGCCGGTCCGACTGACGGCGTGGACGCTCAGTCCAGCCGCGAAGGCCTCCTGCATCCAGTTTGCACTGGATGCTCGCCAGGCTCGGGCCTGCTCAGGGTGATGACCCCTCAGTGCGACGATGTCCGGCGGCACGCGCAGCCACCGATCAACCCCCGCCACCACCAGCGCAGGCGTGCCGTCCGGCCCGTCCTCGACGTGTGCGCCAGCAGGTGCCGAGCGCACAGGATCGATCTCGTGCTCAGGCAGCACCCCTTCGCCAGCCGCGAGCGCCCGGCTCGAGCGCAAGTCCCACTGGGCCACGACCCGGTCCCCGACATCCGTGCCGTTGAGGTCGTCGGCCATGTGTCCGTAGAAGGCGACCTCGTAGGCGCGCACGACGGCGCCGAGGCGGCTGATGTTGAAGCGCGCATTGCGGGCGACGAGCGGGTCGAAGGTCCAGCGCATGACGTCGAGCCCGTGCTCCAGCGCCCAGAAGCGCTGGTGCTGCTTGAGCGTGCGGCCAATGCCGCGGTCCCCCGCGTTGGGGGCCGCGGCGGCGAGATAGCCGTAGCAGGCGCCCGGCTCATCTCGCCCCAGGACCGCAGCACCGAGGAGTTCACCGGTCGTGGTGTCATGCGCGGCGTTGACCATGCCTCCGGCGTGCACCATGCTGCGCATCGCCTCGCTGTGCATCGGCACGCCTTCAGAGCTACGTCCCCAGACCGCGGCGAAGAGGGCGGAGATCTCGCGCAACTGCTCGACCTCCTCGACCACAACGAGCTCGACACCGGCGCGCGCAGCGCTCGTCCGGACAGTGCGCCGCACCCGTTCGAGAACGTTGAAGCCGGTCGGCTCCTGGTGGCTACTCGTCATGTAGAGAACTCTGACCGCAAGGTGCCGGGCCGGGCGTTGTCTACCGGTCCAAGTTGTCTACGATTCACTTGTGTCGTTGCACACGAACCTCCCCTCCTTCCGCCGGACGCTACCCAGCCTCGGGACGCTTCTCGACGCGTTGGGCCAGTCGACCCTGCGGTTGGTCTCCGACGAGGCGGCGCGCGATCTGGCAATCACCCAGACGGTCCTGCATGACCCGGGGTGCCCGGTCCCCGAGGCTCATCGTGGGCTGCTGCTCGGCGTTGGCCTGAAGCCGGATGGGGAGGGCCTGCACGAGGTGCTTGCGGACGCCGCCACCGCCGGCTATGCGGCGGTGGCGGTGAAGCGGCATGGCCGTGAGGTCACCCTGGGCGCACGTGCGGCGGACTCCGTCGGCATCGCGCTGCTCGTCGTGGACGACGACGTGGAGTGGCTGCAACTGGACCGCCTCGTCGAAACAGCGCTCTCGGGGACGGGCGCCGGCGCCGACGCTGTGATGTCCTCGCTGGCCGTGGGGGACCTCTTCTCGCTCGCCAATGTCATCGCCGCGGCAACGGGAGGAGCGACTGCGATCGAGGACCTCAGTCGGCGCGTCCTGGCGTATTCGGCCGTCGGAGGGCAGCGGATCGACGCCGAGCGTCAGGAGGGCATCCTGGGCCGGCAGGTGCCGGACCTGCCGCTCAACGACGAGCAGTATGCCCGCCTCTACCGCGCGCCCGGCGTGGTCGGCTACCCCGCGACTGACACCGGACTCGGTCGCCTGGCAGTCGCTGTCCGCAGCGGCTCCGAACCGTTGGGATCAGTATGGATCGTCGTGCCGGAGGGTGGCCTTCGGCCCGATGCCGAGCAGGTAGTGGCATCCGCCTCTGAGATCGCCGCCTTGCATCTGCTGCGCAACCGCAGCAGTCACGACGCTACCCGCCAGCGACGCACCGACCTGGTGCGCCGCCTGCTCGAGCACGATGACCCGGCGGCCGCTCGCCAGCTCAACGTCACCGACCCAGGACGGCTCTGTGTCGTTGCGATCCAGCCGTCCGAGAAGGGAAGCCCCGTGAGCAGTCCAACACGCTCTGCGGCGGCCACCCCTTCCGTGGACGTCGGCCGACTTCTCGACGTCGTGACCCTCGAGCTCGAGGCCCGCCTCGGCCCCACCGGCTGCGTCGACTCGGCCGGCCGTGTCTACGCTGTCGTCGCTATCAGAGAGTCGCCTGAGCGCACCCGTGCCGCCATCGAGGGTGCGGTCCGCGGAATTGGGCACGCGCTGCATACCTCTCTCGCCTGTGGGATCTCTCGTCCCCTTCGTGCCGCGTGGCGCGTGTCGCTCGCCCGCGAGGACGCCGACCGCGTCGTCGATCTGGTCCTGGTCGGCGCGACGCCCGGTCCGGTCGCGAGCGCATCCTCTCTCGTCGACAGCCTGCGGCTCCTCTCCCTCGCGGACCAGCTCCCTGACCCGGCCGAATTGTCGGAGACTGCGGCCGCGATCTTGGCGTATGACGTCACTCATGGCACCGACCACGCAGACCTGCTGCTCTCCTGGCTCGAGAGTCGGGGGGACACCCGAACAGTGGCGCAGCAACTCGGCGTCCACGTCAATACCGTGCGCTACCGGCTCGGGCGTCTCGAAGAGGTACACGGGCTGGACCGCTCCGACCCCGACCAGCTCCTCCTGCTGTGGCTTGCGCTGCGCCTCAGACGTCACGGACGGCCGACCTGAACCATCCGTCCCCGATCGTCGTCTTCGATCGGTCACCCTGACCCACCATCGGTCACCGGCTCAGGGGGTGCCCACCTACCTCGCGTCGACCTCCGGTCCGAGCCCACCTCCCAGCACAGCAGCTCGGTGGTCTGCCGCCTTGCCCACGTAACCCAGGATTCCTGCCTCCATACCAGCGAGTTCGTCCTGCGTCAGCCCTCGCCTCACCTTGGCGGGGACACCGGCGACCAGCATGCCGTCGGGCACCACAGTGTCCTCCAGCACCACCGCTCCGGCGGCGACCAAGCATCGCTGACCGATCACGGCGCCGTTGAGCACGACGGCTCCCATGCCGATGACGCTGCCGGATCCAACCTTGCAGCCGTGCAGCACGGCCGCGTGGCCCACAGACACCCGATCGTCGATGTGGGCCGGACTGCCGAGGTCGGCGTGGATCACAGCGTTGTCCTGCAGGTTGACCTCTTGGCCGAGGGTGATCTGCTCAGCATCCCCTCGGACGGAAGCGCCATACCAGATGCTGGACCGGGCGCCGATGGTGACGCTGCCGCTGACCGCTGATCCAGGGGCCAGCCAGCACTCTTCGTGAAGCTCCGGTTTTCGGCCCGGCAGCGCAAGGATGATCGCCCCCGGCCAGTGCGAGCCGTCATCTCTCGTAGGTTTCGTACCAGTCATGGCTACCTCAGTCCGTCTTGTGTCGTGGCTTCTGGCCGAACTCCACAGTTGGTCTCGGCGATGTCGGCAACCTACTAGGGCTGTCCCTCGATCTGGGGGACGGCGCACGAGCAGGTACGGCCCCGTATGCATGATTGATCGCCCGGCCGGTCGGCCGGGTGCGGGGCGGGTTCATCTGAGATGCCAGATAACGCCCCGGCCAGTCACGGTGGCGGTGAGGTCCCGGTCGTGGACCCACGTGTGGTGCCGGGGGCACAGCAGCGCGTAGTTGGACAGATCTGAGCGACCTCCGCGGGACCACCAGATCACATGGTGCGCCTCGCACCACGTCGCCGGCACAGTGCACCCGGGGATCGTGCAACACCTGTCTCGCCGTGCCAGATTGACGCGCTGCCCCGGGGTGACGAGTCGTCGTCGGACACCTTGATCAAGGATCTCGCCATCGCCGCCGAGCACCATCGGGATGATGTCGGCCTCACACGCCAGCCGTCGGATCGAGTCCGCGGCCACCGAAGCCCCGTCCATCGTCTCTCCGCACCCGGGGAGACCCGCCTTCTCGGACAGCTTGTGCGAAAGAACCTCGAGGTCGACAGTGACCGCCAGCATGGCCTTCGGCGTGGTCGGCTGTCCCCGTGACCCAGCCACTCCACGGCTTATCACGGTCATCAGGGCGTCGTATCGACGCTGACCGGGAGTGCGCCGGTCCTCCTCTCCGGTCGCGTCCACCTCCTCGCGGGACGCTGGTGCGGCCAGCGGCGAGGTGAGGACGGCGCGGACAGCCTCGTAGTCGGCATCGTCACCGAACGTCATGATCAGTCGCTTAACACTGCCATCGGCCAGATTTGACTCGTGTACGTCACGCAGCGCGCGCCGATACTTGTTGGCGTCGTCGTGGACTTTCTCGGGCAGGCAACGGCGCAAGAGCTCGCCCACCGCCCGGCCCACGCCCGCATCATCGGTCGCCGGGTCACAGCCAACGGCGGCCAGCGCCTCCACGGCACCGGCGTAGAGGTCGGTCGGAACACCTGCCCGGATCCGCTGCAGGGACCTCAGGACACAGGCACCCCGCGCCACAGACATGCTCCCTGACAGCACACCGTCCAGGACGGGGGCGTGCACGGGCTCTCTGCTGCCGGTTGCTAGTTTGGACAGATCCCTGACCACCGAGGGGTCCACGTCGGGGCTTCGTGCAACGAGCCAGTCCACGAGACCAAATCCAGACTCGGTGTGCAGGCCGCGCCCGGCGCTTTCGCAGGCCAGCCGCAACCGAGTCCGCATGAGCATCCCTGCGGCCGCAGCGAGCGACTCGAGACCACCCGCGACCTCGCTGTCCTGCAGGCGCGACGTGTCATGAGCGGCTATTTCTGCCAGTGCGGCTCCACGCTTGGTCTGGCTCAAGGAACCGGCGACCACCTCGCCTGGAGGGCGCACCGGCGGAAGTCCACTGGCGGCCCAGGCAGAGGCACCCACTCGGACAACGTCACCGCCCCAGATCTTCTTCATACGAACAATTGTACGAATTGGCGCTGACATACCTTCCGCACGATCACGAGTGCACCTCGGCGACCGCTTGGTGTGGCAAGACCGACCGCCCGGTGTGGCA
>NZ_JAUNVI010000121.1 GCF_030537745.1 Ornithinimicrobium sp.
GTCCTGTCCAGGAGGCGTGGGTGGCGTCGGGGGTGGGAGGCTAGGCGGGTGAGCACCCGACCTGGCCCTGCCGACTCGCAACTGTGGCTCATGCAGCCGCGGTGGGTGCCGGCGCTGCGAGCCGGCATCGGCGCCGTCATATCGGCGTGCGCGATCGCGGCGCTGGTCTTGGTGTGGCCCTGGGGCGGGGTCGACCTGCTGCTCGTCCTCTGGCTGGGGCTAGGAATCTTCCTGATGTGGGCCAGCCGCTTCGAGCACAGCGGCACGCGGATCGACCCCGACGCGGTCAGCGTGGCGGTGGGACGACGGGTCCGGCGGTTTACGCGTGCGGAGATCCTCGACCTGCGGCATGACAGGCCCGGCGAGGCAGCGTGGCGAGTGCAGGCTGTGCTCCGAGACGGCGAGACGGTCACGTTGCTAGGGGTGCCGCCCAGCGAGCTGGGGCGGTTTCGGGACTGGCACCAGCAACAGACTGACTAGCCGGCGGATCCGACATACCGCTGGGTTTTCGAGCCGCCGCCCGCGCCGAGCCGCCGCTCGCGCCGAGCCACTGGTCAGCGAGGGGGCATGCGGAGCGCGCCGTCGAGGCGGATGACCTCGCCGTTGAGGAGCGGGTTGTCGATGATGTGGGCCACGAGCGCGGCATACTCCTGCGGCTTGCCGAGGCGGGCCGGGTGAGGGACCAGCGCCTCCAGCGACTCCTTCACGCCATCGGGCATGCCCGCCATCATCGGCGTCTCGAAGACGCCGGGCGCGATCGTCATCACCCGGATGCCCTTGTCGGCCAGGTCGCGTGCCGCGGTGAGCGTGAGGCCCACGACCCCCGCCTTGGAGCTGGCATAAGCCGCTTGCCCGACCTGCCCGTCGAAGGCGGCGACGCTGGCCGTCATGACGATGACACCACGATCGCCCAGACCGCGGTCGTCCTGCACCGGATCGTTGGTGGCCATCTGCGCCGCGGCGAGACGGAGCACGTTAAAGGTGCCGATGAGGTTGATCTCGACCACGGTCCGGTAGGCGTCCAGGCTCATGACTCCGCGACGGGACAAGATCCGGCCCGGCGTGGCCACGCCCGCGCAGTTGACGACGACGCGCAGGTCGCCGAGTTCGGCGGCCCTGGCGACCGCGGCCTCGACCTGCCCCTCGTCGCGCACGTCCGCGGCGGCGTAGTGCGCGCGCTCGCCAAGGTCGGCGGCGACCTCCTCGCCGCGCCCGCCCGGCAGGTCCACGACGACGACCTGAGCACCGGCTTCGAGCAGGCGGCGCGCGGTCTGCTCGCCCAGGCCACTTGCGCCACCGGTGACGAGGGCGACGGTGCTGTCGGTGATCTGCATGGTTCCTCCGGTATGGCGAGTGCTGGGTCGGTGGTGCGGTCCTAGCGGTGCCGAGGCGGCGCGGCTTGGGCCCTGGTGGCGCGTGCGGGCGCTGCGGCTAGGGCGTCTCGGTGAGGAGCTGGCGCGAGATGACGAGGCGCTGGATCTGGTTGGTGCCCTCGAAGATCTGGGTGACCTTGGCTTCCCGCATGAAGCGTTCCACCGGGAAATCGGTGGTGTAACCGTAGCCCCCGAGGACCTGGACGGCATCGGTGGTGACCTTCATCGCGGCGTCGGTCGCGATCAGTTTGGCAATCGAAGCTTCCCGGGTGTGGGGCTTGCCCGCGTCCTTGAGGTGTGCGGCGTGCAGGTAGGTGGCGCGGGCCGAACCGACAGCGGCCGCCATGTCTGCCAGTAGGAACGCAAGACCCTGGTTGTCGGCGATCGGGCGCCCGAACTGCTCGCGCTCCTTGGCGTATGCCGTGGCGACCTCGAGAGCTCGCTGGGCCAGGCCGGTCGCGGCGGCCGCGATGCCGAGCCGTCCGGCGTCGAGCGCGGCGAGCGCGATCGCCATACCCTGGCCCTCCGCGCCGATCAGTCGGTCACCGTCGATGCGGACGCGGTCGAAGAGCACTTCGCCGACGGTGTCGCTGTGCAGGCCCATCTTGCGCTCCGGCGTCGCGAAGGTGAGGCCCGGTGCGTCGGCGGGGACTAGGAAGCAGGACAGGCCGCGGCTGCCGTCGTCGGAGGTGCGGGCAAAGGTCGTGTAGAAGTCTGCGTGGCCGGCGTGCGAGATCCAGGCCTTGCTGCCGGTGAGGACCCAGTCGTCGCCCTCGCGGACAGCGCGGGTGCGGATCGAGGCGACGTCGGAGCCGGCCTGGGCCTCGGAGAGGCAGTAGGCGCCGAGCTGGTCGCCGCCGAACATGCCGGGCAGCCAGTGCGCCTGCTGCTCGGGGGTGCCGAACATCGCTAGGGGAAAACAGGTCAGTGAGTGCACCGAGACACCAACCGCGACCGACATCCAGCCGCGCGCGATCTCTTCGATGCCTTGCAGGTAGACCTCGTAGGGCTGCCCGCCGCCGCCGAACTCCTCGGGGTAGGCCAGCGACATGAGCCCGGACCTTCCCAGCAGGGTGAAGATCTCTCGAGGGAAGTGGTGGGTGGCCTCAGCCTCGTCGACCTTGGGCAGCAACTGCTCATCAGCGATCTGGCGGATGAGGACGATCAGGTCCTCAGCTTCTTCGGTGGGGAGCACGCGTTGCACCATGGTGGGCACGCTAGCGGTGGACGTGGCCTCACTCCAACCGGGCGGTCGTTTCTGCCA
>NZ_JAUNVI010000049.1:0-1216 GCF_030537745.1 Ornithinimicrobium sp.
CACAACGAGGGCGCGGCGGCCACGGCTTGCGCACGGCGGCGACGACACGGCACGGCTCGGGCACGACGAAGGCAGCGCTCAGTTTTCAACGCACGGCGACGGCGACGACACGGCGACGGCACGGGAAAGCAGCGCACGCACTACCAAGCGCGAAGGGTCACACGCCCTGCCACACGACGTCGAAGGGAGCCTGGCTGGAGAGCCGCGCCTCGATCCCTCGGGTCACGAACTCCTTGGCGGCCTTGGCCGCCTCGAACGGCGTGGCCCCGAGCGCCAACTGAGCGGCCACCGCTGCGGCGAGGGTGCAGCCAGCGCCAGAGACCTGGACGCCACCGCCCAGCTTCGGCGCGCGCAGGATCTCGGTGCGCTCGTCGTCGACATAGACGTCGAGCGCCTCATCGCCCGGCAGGTGGACGCCACCCTTGGCGAGCACGGCCGCGCCGCAGCTCTGGTGGATCCGGGTCGCCGCCTCGGTGAGCTCCTCGACCGTCTCGATCTTCTCCATACCGGACAAGGCCATCGCCTCGAAATGGTTGGGCGTGACGAAGGTGGCAAGTGGCAGCACCTGCGTCGTGAGCGCGCGGTCGGTGTCCAACGCGGCACCTGGCTCCTGGCCCTTGCAGATGAGGACCGGGTCCAGCACGACGTTGTCGAAGTCACGCTCGCGGAGCACCCCCGCCACCGTCTCGATCGTCGCCGGCGTGCCGAGCATGCCGATCTTGACCGTGTCCAGCTGACCGGTGGGGTAGGCCGCCATGATCACCTCGAGCTGGTCGGCGATGACCTGCGGCTCGACCGGGACGAAGCGGTGCCCCCACTCGTGCGCAGGGTCGAAGGAGACGATGCAGGTCAGCGCGAGGCAGCCGAAGACACCGTGCTGCTGGAAAGTCTTGAGGTCGACCTGGGCACCGGCACCACCGGTGGCCTCGGAGCCGGCGATGGTCAGGGCGAGCGGAGGCGTCTGCATACGCAGATCATCGCAGGCTCGGCGAGCTCTCCCGGCTCGGGGTGAACTGCTCGCCGGCATATTCAACTAGCTGGCCGGGGCGGATCTGGGTGCCGCGGCGCATCACGAATTCGCCGTCGACCGTGACCTCGCGGTTCTCGATCACCATCCGGGCCATCGCACCGTCGCCCACCACATTGGCCAGCTTGAGCAGCTGACCGAGGCGGATCGTCTCGTCACGGATCGGCACGGCACGCACCGGGCTCATGG
>NZ_JAUNVI010000049.1:1226-19883 GCF_030537745.1 Ornithinimicrobium sp.
GCGGTCCCGCCCAGCTCGACACCGTCAGACGCCTCCGCCAGGTCAGCGGCGTCCTCGGACACCAGGGACGGCTCGAGCAAGGACTGGTGCTCCTCGTGCTCGGCGATGTAGTCGGCCACGAACGGGCAGGTGGCCCGGACCCGCGTCCGGTTGGAGCGGACCACCGTCAAAGCTTCCTCGACCAGCGCAGCGCCGATGCCCTGCTCGCGGAAGTCCGGCTCCACGACCGTGTGCTGCAGGTCCACGGTCGCGCCGAAGGTCTCGTAGGAGAGATAGCCGACGACCGCGTCGTCGAGGACCGCCTCAAAGCGAGACTCTGCGGGCTTGTGCTCAATCTGGACCTTGGTCATTGCCCCACCCTACGGGCCAGCCCGGCTAGAGCCACCCGACCCGGTCCGCGAGCACGGCATACCCAAGGAAAGCCACCACGTCCAGGAGCGCGTGCGCGATCACCAGCGGCATCACCCGGCGGGTCCGGGTGTAGACCCAGCCGAGCAACAGACCCATCGCGATATTGCCGACGAAACCGCCGAAGCCCTGGTAGAGGTGGTAGCTGCCCCGAATCAGCGCCGAGGTGATGATGATGGCCCACGTCGACCAGCCGGCCTGCGTCCAGCGCGTGAAGAGATAGCCGACCATGATGACTTCTTCGAGAATGGCGTTCTGCAGCGCCGCCAGGATGAGGACCACCGGCGCCCACCAGACGGCCTCGAGGTTGGCTGCCGAGATGGTCGTGTTGAGTCCGAGCGCGCGAGCGCCCAGGTAGAAACCGAGTCCGGGGATCCCGATCACCGCCGCTAGTGCTGCGCCGGCGAGCAGGTCGCGCAGGGGTCGATGCAGGTCCAGTCCCATGAGACCCCGCGCCCGCCCTCGCCCAGGGACGTCACGAGCCAGCAGGTGCAGTGCCAGCACCACCGGCACCAGCGCGAGGCCGATCCCGGCGAGTTGGTATGCCAGATCAAGCCAGGGTTGGTCGGGGGTGACGCTGGTGTTCATCGACGTGGTCTGGGCGGAGAGCGGCTGCTCCCGGGTCAGCTTGCGGATCAGCGAGAGCAGGGCCCAGACCGCGGACGCACCCAGGGAGACACCAAGGACCAAGACGGTCTCGACGAGCACAGTCCGCCGCGGGAGGCGCACCGTGCCGCCGCGTGGATCAGTCGTCCCACTCGTCCAGTTCATCGTCCCAATCGTCGCACTCCCAGACGCCGTCGTCCCACTCGCACCAGCCACCAGGGTTGACGGGTGCCGGTTGGACTGGCACGGCCTTGATGCCCCCGGAGCCGTCGCCGCTCCCAGCTTCCTTGGCTTCCTTAGCTGCCGTGGCTTCCTTGGCGTGCTCCCGACGCGTCTTGTCGGCTCGATCAAAAAGCTCGCCGGAGGAGTCGCGGAGCACGGAGACGACGCGATCGGCTTCCGGCAGGTCGGCCGTGCCGGTCCTGGTCGCAGCCGCAGTGTCGCCCTGCCCGGTGCGAGATGCAGAGCCTGGCCCGGAGCCGGCCTCGACGAGCGAGGTCGCCGAGCCCGGGTCGACGGGGCCGGTGATCAGCACCCCCGGAGTCTCCTGACGCGCCTGCGCAGTGGCATCCACAAACAGCCATCCCCCGAGCAGGCCCGCGAGGACCAGGGTAAGGACGGAGGCGAGGATCTTCATGGGTCAAGCATGGGGCACCGACAGGAGAGTCGGATGAGAGGTGGATGAGACTCCTCTCATCTGTCCGTCGCCTCGTGCCAGCGTCCCTGGGCCCACTCCAGGACGACGTCGCGCCAGCGCGGGCGGAAGGAGTAGACGCAGACCAGTCGCACCACGGTGGCCAGCTCGGCAGTGCGCAGCCGATCAGTGCGCAGCCGCCCAGCGCGCAGATCGTCCACGCCGCCGGACCCCACGGCTCCGACGACGCACAGCGCGGCGTGCTCGACGACCGCAGCAGCAGCCGGTGACCACACCCCCTGCGCCCGCCGCAGGTCCGCGTGCACGGCAAGGTTGACCGGATCGAGCTCCGCAGCAGCCAGGCAGACGGTGTCGAGGTCGAGCACCCCCAGCCGGGAGCCGTCCCAGAGCAACTGCAAGTCGTGCAGGTCACGGTGCGCGGGCACCAGCTGCTCGTGGCCGTGCTGCTCCTCGAGCCGGCGTGCGAGCGCTGCCCCACGGTGCTCCCACTCCAGTGGCAGCAACCCGACGGCGCGGGTCCGGTCGAGCCACCCGCGCACCACCCGCGCTTCGTCGAGGTCGGCATGTCGAGGCAGCTCGGCGCTGTCCTCGGGTCGGCCCCTCTGCAGGCGGATCCAGGCCTGCGCCCACGTCTGCCAGATCCGGCTCCACGCGACTGATTCGGACAGTTCGTGCACAGGGCGCCCGGGCAGCACCGATGACGTGATGGAGTCGTCGTCGGTGCGCACCAGCCCCGGCGTCGCAAGTCCCGCACGCCCGGCCAACAGCTCCCCTGTCCGGGTCGCCGCCGCAACCGCGACGGCAGCACCCGGCCGCAGCACCTTGGTGTATCCCTCCGCTGTGCGCACCACCGCTCGACGTCCTGCACGATGCACGACGAGCTCCGCCGGCAAGCCGGGCGCACGCGCCGCGGCGGGGCGACCCTCGAGGCCGACGAGGCCAGCGAGGCCAGGCAGCCGTGGGTCGACGCCGTAGGGCAGCAGGGTCACCGCACCGTCTGGACCGACCGAGCCGGCACGCAACCGTCCGCGCTGGTCCCTGCCCTCGATGGTCACACCACCACCGTCCCGGGGCCGACCGGGCCAGGCCCGGGTCACCGCGACGATGTCTGCTCCGGACCCGACCGAGGCTGGGACCCTCATCCCACCACCTCCAGCGTCAGGGTCTGCTCGCCCCAGAGGTCGTCCTGCACCAGAGCCCGGCGCGCCAGCATGGCCCGGCGCACCGTCTCACCCCGCCAGCCGGGCTGCTGGTGCCGCCACGGCTCGGCCACCCGCGCCAGGATGGCCGCTGCGACCCACGGTCCAGGTGCGTGGAGCCGGTGGCCGGTGACCTCGACATACCCCTGACTGACCGGCCCGAGGGACCCGTGCCCCTCGAGGAGATCGACGGCGATCAGGCTCGCGTGGTCCAGCACGACGGGGGCCATGGTCGTGCGGTCGAGGTCGGTCAGCAGCACCTCACCCGACCCGGCGCGCACGAGCAGCTGGTCCAGGGAGAGGTCGCCGTGGCAGACGACGCTGGGCCCACCCGCTGGTGCGTGGGAGGCCAGCTGGTCCAGCACGCGGCGGACGCTGCCGGCCGCGCCCTGGTCGACGGCCTCCAGCAGCTCGACGCAGGCGCGAGCTGACGCCAGCATGCCGTCCCAGCCACGGGCCGGGAGGTCGCGCACCACCGAGGGGTCAACGGTATGCAGTGCGCCGAGGACGCGTCCCACCTCGCGCAGGGCGTCGTCACCCTCGGGCCGCCCAACGACGGTGGAGGCATCGGTCCCGGCGATCCAGGGCCACCAACTGATCCTCGGGCTCTGGTGCCCCGGCCCGTCGGCGTCGCTGCTCCTCACCACCGGGACGCCGGCATCGGACAGGTCGGCGGCCAGACGGACCAGGCGGGTGCGGTGGCGGTCGGCGGTGACGCGGACGACGCGGTCGCCGTCTCGGGCCACCAGCCGCCGCAGCGGGTTGTAGCGCAGCAGGTCCCCCGGTGCCGGGTCGACCGCTGAGCAGGCACGGACCAGGCGGGGGTCGGTGATGATCGGCCCCCACTGGACCAGGGTGTCGCGACCGTCCAGCACGGCCTCGCAGAGTTGGTCGGGGCGACCGATCTCGGCGGCGCACCGACGCGCCTTGTCGGCTTTGACGGCGGCGCGACCGGTCAGGGTGCGGACCCAGCCCCACGGGACACCCGCCGGATCGGTGAGCGCAGCCACGGTGGAGACGCCGAGCTTGGGTCGCAGATGCGTCGCACGGACCTCGCGACCGACGAGCTCACCAAGGCGCGCCCGGTCGAGGACGAGGGCGAGCCCAGGGTCGGACAGGCTCATGACACGCTCCTGAGCCGGCCACCGGTCGACGACCCGTCTACGCCGTCCGGCTCGGCGAGGATGCGCTCCAGCGGTGCCTCCTCGGGGGCACCCGCCCAGGTCACCCGCCCCGCCTCGAGCACGATGACCCGATCGGCCTGCCGCGCGGTGTCGATGTCGTGGGTGATGACGATGCAGGTGCGGTCGAGGGCGAGGTCGGCGATGGCCTCGGTGACGAGCGCGACGTTGTCCGGGTCCAGGCCGGTCGTCGGCTCGTCCAGCACCAGCACCGCGGCACCCCGCAAGAACGCCCTGGCCAGCGAGATCCGTTGGCGCTGACCGCCGGAGAGGTTGGCACCACCCTCTGCCACGGGAGCATCCAGACCGTCAGGGAGGCGATCGGTGAACTCGCTGACGCGCGCGAGGCGCGCTGCCTCCTCCACCTGCGCGGCGGTGGCCTCGGGCCGACCTTGGCGGATGTTGTCCTCGACCGTCCCGCTGAAGAGGACCGCCTCCTGCGCGACGACGGCGACCTGGGAGCGCAACCACCTCAGATCGAGTTCGCGCAGGTCGTGACCATCGAGCCGCACCGAGCCTTCGTCAGGGTCGAGCAGCCGCAGCACCAGTGAGCCCACCGTCGACTTGCCCGAGCCGGAGGGTCCAACGAGGGCGACGTGCTCGCCAGGACGGACCCGCAGGTCCAGGTGGCGCAGCACGGGTTGGCCAGGCTCATAAGCCAGGGCCACGGAGCACAGTTCGAGCTCGCCTCGGACCGGCCACGGCCCGCGGGGTTGTGGCGGGGAGACGATGCTGGGCACCACGTCGAGCAGGTCTGCGACACGCTCACCGGAGGCGGTGGCACGGGCGATGCGGCCGGTGTATTTCGCCAGGTCGCGCAGCGGCTTCATCGCGGTCTTGAGGTAGGTGAGCACGATCACCAGGTCACCGGGCGTCATCGCGCCCTCCAGCACGCGGGCGCCGCCGAGGACGAGCACGGCCGCGGTCGAGATGCCGACGAGCACGTCGGTGCGGCGCTCGAGGCCCGCCGCGAGCCGCTTGGCTTTGACCCCGTCGTGCAGTGACTTCAGGTTGGACCCGCCGAAGTGCCGCGCCCGCTCCTCCTCCAGCCCGTAGGCCTGCACGTGCGTCATCCCGGCCAGCGTCTCCTGCGCGATGCTGGCAAGGTTGCCCTCGCTGCGGCGGGTCTTGCGCGCGGCGGTCGTGATCGCTGGACCCGACCTGCGGGAGAAGAGGAGGAAGACCAGGACGGCCACCAGGGCCACCAACGCCATCGCCGGGTCGATCCAGGTGAGCACGCCGAGCATCGCGGCGAGCGTGACCACGTTGGCCAGCAGCGGCATACCCGCCGTGATCGCGACGTCCTGCAGCCGTCCGACGTCGGTGACCAGCCGCTGGACCACGTCGCCGGAGCCGGAGCTGCGGTGATCGCCGCGCGACAGGGTCTGCACGTGCTCAAACACCCGCGCCCGCAGCACCGTCGCGATCCGGGATCCGCCGAGCGCGAACAGCACCGTGGCGCCAAAGTTGCAGACGGCGCGCAGGCCGACGATCGACAGGGTCGCCAGGGCGCACGCGAGCAGCAGCTGTATGGAGGCGACCGGGCCGCCGTCGGACAGGTCGGCGCCCAGGCTGCGGGTCACCGCGTCGACGACCAGCTTGGTGGGCCACGGCTCGAGGACCCGGAAGACGACCTCGAGCAGCAGCAGGGCACCGCCGCCGAGGAGCAGGAGGCGTTGGCCGGCAAGGTGGGGACGCACGAGGCCGAGGGTGCGGCGCAGCGCGGAGGGATTCAGACGGTCCGTGGCAGCCACGATGACTCCTTCGGGGCGGAGGCGCCGGGCCCCCAGGGGGCACCCAGGGGCGCGAGCGTGGCGTCGAGCACGTGCGTCCAGGAGTGGGCGGACTCCATCTGCGCCCGGGCCGCGGCACCCATCTGCTGGGCGGTGGCCGGGTCGGCGACCAGCCGGTCGATCGCCGCGGCGAGCGCGCGCGGGTCGGACGGTGGGACGAGCAGTCCGGTGCGGCCGTCCTGGACCACCTCTGGGATCTGGCCGATCCGGGAGGCGACGACGGGCAGGGCAGCCGCTGCATACTCATAGATCTTCAGCGGCGAGAAGTAGTGGTCGACGCGCTCCGGGTAGGGCGCGGCCGCGACCAAGGCCCCTCGGAGGGCACCCGGGATCTGCTCGGGGGCAACCGCGCCGACCATCTCGACCTCGACGTCGAGCTCCCCTGCGAGCTCCTCCAGCCGGGCCCGCTCCGGACCGTCACCGACGAGCCGCAGCCGCCACGGCACCCGCGCGAGCGCAGCGGCCCGGATGAGGTCGTCCACCCCGTGCCACGGCTTGAGGGTGCCGACGAAGACGACGACGGGGACGGTCGACAGGTCGGGGCAGACAGGGCGGATGCGGTCGGTGTTGACGCCGTTGGGGGTGACGGTCACGCTCGGATCGCCGGGGGACAGCCGGGTGCGGATCCAGGCGGCCACCGGCTCGGACACGCAGGCCACGACGTCCGCGGCGCTGAGCTGGGCCTTCAGGGCACGCTCGGCGGCGCCTTCGTCGACGAGGACCCGGTGGGCGCGCTGCTCGTCGACCAGCGGCGCGTTGACCTCCAGCACCATGGCGCAGTCCTGCTCCGGGTGCGCGCCCGCCAGCCCGCCGCGCACGCGTGACAGCACCGTGGAGAAGAGCGAATAGCGCTCATGGACGACATCCGGGGCCGCAGCCAGCACCCTCTGCGCCAACTCGGCAGCGGCCTGCTGCTGGGCGACCTCACGGTCAGCGGGATCGCTGCCGGCGCGGGCGACCGGCACGACGTGCACGGTCAGGTCGGCAAGGTCGGCGGGGACGTCCTCGCCTCGACGGACCGCGTAGACCTCGACGTCGGCTCCCCGGCTCCGCCACGCGCGCACCAGCTCCTGGAGGTGGACGCTCGCGCCCTTGGTGCCAAAGACCGGGATCCCCGGGTCGGCGCACACGTAGGCCACCCTTAGGGCGCTCATCGGGTCGAGCCCGTCAGGTGCCCCGCGAGCAGCCGGCTCTGCCGGGCGGCGTCGAACTCGCGCTCCACGAGGGCCCGCGCAGCGCGGGCCACCTCGACCCGCGGCCAGCGCGGGTCCGCGACCGTGCGCAACGCCTCGGCGAGGTCGACCGCCAGGCTCACCGGCTGGTGAGACAGCAGGATGCCGGTCTGCGCCAGGGACGTGCCCGTCTGCGCCAAGGACGCGCCGGTCGCCGGGTCTGTCCCCCCTGGGTGGATCGCCTCCGGAATGCCGGTGACGTCCGTCGAGACGCACGGCACGCCGCTGGCCATCGCCTCCAGGATGACCGTCGGCAGGCCGTCCGCGTTGCCATCGGCTCCGACGACGCAGGGGGCGGCGAGCACGTCGGCCCACGCCAGCTCCTCCACCAGCTCGGCCTGGCTGCGGGCGCCTATCAGCTCCGCGCAGCCGACGAGCCCCAACTCGTCGACCAGGTTGGTCAGGGGCAGCCACAGCTCGCCGTCCCCGACGATCCGCAGCGTGCACGCCATACCCTCCGAACGCAGCCGGGCGACCGCGCGCAGGAGGTGGTCAAAACCCTTTTTCTCGACGAGTCGGCCGACCGCCAGCACCCGCAGTGGCGAGCGGGGTGGCACCGGGTCACGGTAGGAGAAGCGGGACAGCTCCAGCCCGTTGCGCACCAGGCGGACCCGGTCGCCGAGCGTGGGCTCCAGGTCGAGCAGGTAGCGGCGGTTGTAGTCGCTGATCGCGATCACCTCGGCCGCGCGCCCGAGCACCGCACGCAGCAGTCGCACATCGACGTCCTCGTGGAAGATGTCCTTGGCGTGCGTGGTGACCGTGTAGGGCAGATCGGTCAGCGCGGCGGCCACCATCGCGCACCGGGCAGCGAGCGTGGCGAAGTGGGCGTGGATGTGCGTGACCCCGTCGCGGCGCAGGCGCAGGGCCAGGTCGACCGCCTGGGCGACGTCGGAGGGGTCCATCCGCACGAGCAGGGGCATGAGCTCACCGAGGCGGCTGCCGAAGCCGGGCAGCTCGTCCTGTGCCTGCGCAAACACGTCCCATTCCGCCGCGAGCCGGTGCGCCTGGCCCAGGTGTGTCACCGGCGCCCTGACCAGGGCGAGCTGGGGATGGAAGCGCGCGTCCGTCGTCGGCCGCAACGCATAGATCGCCAGGTCCTCCCCCGCGGCCTCGCGGGCGAGGATCTCGGTGACGACGAAGGTCTCGGAGAACCTCGGATAGACCTTGACCACGTAGGCGACGCGGTGGTCCGGGGCGAGAAGGTCAGACAGCGAGGGCATGACGCTCCTCCTGGGTCGGGACGGAGGAGTATGCGGTGAGGCGGGCGGCCGCACGCGCGACGGTGGCCAGGCCCGCCAGGTCGAGGTGACGGCGATCGATGCGGTCGCGCTCTCTGGCACGACCCGTCCACCACGTGGCGATCCGCTCCGGCGTCAGATCGCCCTGCCGCAGGACGTCAGCCGCGCCGACCGCCGCCAGTCCTTGGGCACGGATCAGCTGCTCTCGCCGAGGCCACTCGCGGGGGACCAGGAGTGCGGGCACGGCGGTGGCCATCGTCTCGGCCACAGTGTTGTAGCCCGCCATGGAGACCGTCGCCGTGGCCCGACGGATCAGGCCCGCGGCATCGGGGACGGACCGCAGGACGCGGGTCGCAGCGGTCGCGGCGAGCTCGACGGCGCGGTGGTCAGCCTGGCTCATCTGCGGTCCGGTGACCACGAGGTGCCGGTGGCCGGCGGGGACTCGGGCCGCGGTGGCCGCCAGGCACAAGGTGGTGCCGTCGCAGCCACCCCCGGCGGTGGTGAGCACGTAGGGACGGTCGAGGTCCAGGACGTCCGGGTCCTCCGCGCGGCCGTGCGCGAGGTAGCCGAGGTAGCGGACGAGGTCGTGCAGCGGCGCTGGAAGCTCACCGCTGGTGCGCAGGTCGTGGACGCGCGGGTCCCCGTAGACCCAGATCTCGTCGAACAGCTCCCGGACGAGGTCAGGCGGGGTGCGCAACCACTCCGCCCTGGCGACCTCTGGACTGTCGAGCACCTCGCGCAGGCCCAGGACGACGGAGGCCTGCGGGCGGGTGGCGCGCAGGTCGGCGAGCGCCGGCGCCAGCTCGCCCCCCACGCCGAGCGCGTGCCGGTCGATGACGACGAGGTCGGGGGCAAACGATGACAGGATCCCGCGGACGATCTCCCCGCGCAGTGCGGTGACCGCGTCCAGTCCGACATCGAGCTTGCGGGGGCCATAGCTGCGGCCCGACTTGGTGACCGCGGGCAGCGTCACGACGTCGAAGCCGTCCGGGACCGACGCCGAGGACGTGCCCGCGACACCGTTGACGAGGAGCCCGGTGACGGGACGCCCGGTCAGGTGCGGCAGGCGTTGGGACAGCGAATGCGCGATCGCCCGGTTGCGTCGGAAGTGCCCCAGCCCTTGGGAGTCGTGCGAGTAGAACACCACGCGGAGCGGTTCCTGCACCGATCGGACCATGCCAGCTCCTCGTGATCACCCTGCTCGGACGTCGGGTTGACGACCTGGTGATGAGTGAACTACGCCCTGATGAGCCGCAGATGACACCGCGATGAGAGTGCTCTCATCACCGCGCTGACTCGCTCACGAATCGCGCCGGAATCGCTCACGACTCGAAGCGGTAGCCGATCCCGCGCACGGTCGTGATCCGCTGCGCGCCGAGCTTGGTGCGCAGATAACGCACGTAGACGTCCACGACGTTCGAGGCGCCGGTCACCTCATACCCCCAGACGCGGTCGAGCAGCTGCTGACGGTTGAGGACCTGGCCCGCGTGCTCCATCAGCTCACGCGCCAGCGCGAACTCGCGCGCCGAGAGCTCGACCGGTCGGCCGTCCACGGTGGCGGTGTGCGCGACCAGGTCGAGCAGCGCCCCGCCCGCACTGACCTGCTGGGCCTTCGTCGACCCGTCGTCCGCCGGCCTGCGCAGCCTCGCCTTCACCCGCGCCAGGAGCTCCTCCACCCTGAAGGGCTTGGCCAGGTAGTCATCGGCCCCGCTCTCCAACCCGGAGACGGTGTCCTCGACAGAGTCGCGGGCGGTGCACATGATCACCGGCACGGGATCGTCCATCGTGCGCAGCATCCGCAGCACAGTGAAGCCGTCCATCCGGGGCAGCCCGACGTCGAGCACGACGAGGTCGACGCCGGTCTCGGCTACCGCCTCCAGCGCGGCCAATCCATCGCCGACGACCGTGGTCCGGTAGCCCGCGCCCCGGAGGCCACGGTCGATGACGCGCGCGATCCCCGCTTCGTCCTCGACGACCAGGATGTGATGCATCGCGCCAGGCTACCGACCGGCGGCGTCCGGCTCGGCCCTGTCGTCGCGTTGATACACATCAGGTATGCCGTCCCGGTCGGAGTCGAGCGCCTCCTGCTCAGCGATCCGGGCGTAGTGGGCGTTGCGCGCCGACAGGATCGCCCCGCCGAGGACCGCCGCGATGAGCGAGGCCACGAAGATGCCGACCTTGGCCTCGTCTCCGAGCTCGGTGCCAGCCCCGAGGCTGAGCTCGGCGACGAGCAGCGAGACGGTGAAGCCGATGCCGCCCAGGGCCGCCACGCCCACGACGTCGATCCAGTGCAGGGAGGGGTCAAGCTCGGAGCGGGTGAATCTGGTCACCAGATATGTGGTCCCCGTGATGCCGATGATCTTGCCGACGACCAGACCCACCACGATGCCGATCGTCACCGTGGTCGTGAGCGCGGAGAGCAGGCCGTCCACGCCCCCGACCCGCACCCCGGCGGCGAAGAACGCGAAGACCGGCACCGCAAACCCTGCCGACAGCGGTCGCAGGCGATGCTCGAAGATCTCGGCCAGTCCGTGCGCGTCCTCGCCGGTGGGCTCACCACGCTCGGCTCGCACCCGCGCCGGCACCATGGCACCGAGCACGACTCCCGCAATGGTCGCGTGGATGCCGGAGGCGTGCACAAGGGCCCAGAACACGATCGCTATCGGCAGGAGCAGCACCCACGCCGGCAGCTTCTGATAGCGGAATAGCAGCCTTTCCCGTCGTGCCAGGACGGCGTAGGCGGTCAACGGCACCAGCGACCACAGCAACATGTCCGCTCGGATCTGCGAGGAGTAGACCGTGGCGATGATGAGGATGGCGATGAGGTCGTCGACCACCGCCAGGGTGAGCAGGAAGATCCGCAGCACGGGCGGCAGGTGGGAGCCGATGATAGCCAGCACGGCGACCGCGAAGGCGATGTCGGTGGCCGTCGGGATCGCCCACCCGGCCAGGGCTTGCGGGCTGTTGTGGTTGATCGCGACATAGATCAACGCGGGCACGACCACGCCGCCCACGGCGGCAGCCACCGGCACGAGCGCACGGTCCCACCGGCGCAGGTCGCCGATCACGATCTCGCGCTTCAACTCCAGCCCGACCAGGAAGAAGAAGATGGCCAGCAAACCGTCGGCAGCCCACGAGCCGACGCTCAGCCGCAGGTGCCAGGGCGCGTAACCGAACTCGGCGTCCCGGATCGCAAAATAGCTGTCGGCGGCCGGGGAGTTTGCCCACACGATGGCGACGGTGGCGGCCACCATGAGGAGCAGACCGCCGACGGTCTCCTTGCGCAGCAGGTCCCCCACGCGGCGGGCCTCGGCATAGCTGCCGCGGCTGAGAGTGGTGCGGCGAGGGTGTTCTTGGCTAGACATCGTGATCTCTCGGGTCGACGACATGGCGCCGACCAGACTTCCCGGCTCACCAAGACCACTCTAACTGTCGGTGGCGACCAGGCGCCTAGTCCGAGACGGATCTGCTGCGGTCGTGCAGGTCTGGCAGCGCCAGCCAAAAGGTCGAGCCCACGCCCTCGGTGGAGGACAGACCCACGGCGCCGCCGTGCGCCTGCGCGATCAGCCGCACGATCGGCAGGCCCAGCCCCGACCCCTCGGCCTGGCCCACGTTGTCCGCCCGGCTGAAACGCTCAAACACCCGCTCCTGCTGATCCATCGGTATGCCGATGCCCTCGTCCCGCACGCTGAGCATCAGATAGCGGTCCGCCGCGTGGGCGCCCGCCGCGACAGCCGCGCGCGCCGAGACGCTGTCGACATACGCCCAGGCCGAAGCCACCTCGATCACCGAGTCCGGCTCGCTGAACTTCACCCCGTTGGCCACCAACTGCACCATCGCCTGCAGCACCCGGTGCCGGTCCAGCGGCATGGTGCCCTCGGCACTCGCGCTCAGCCGCCAGCGTCGCTGCCCGAGCACCGTGACGCGGTCCATCGCTTCGACGGCGAGCTCGGTGACGTCGGTCGGTGCGGGCCGCAGGAAGTCCGGGCGGTGCAGGCGCGTCAGCATGAGCAGGTCGTCGACCAGGCGCTGCATCCGGTCGACCTCGTCGAGGACGAGCGTGCGGGTCGCCTCGACGTCGTCGGGGTCCTCGGCGCTGAGCAGCTCGGCGTTGCCGCGCAGGATCGTCAACGGCGTGCGCAGCTCGTGCGCCGCGTCGTCGAGGAACTGCCGCTGCTGCTGCACGCCGGACTCGATCCGGTCCAGCATCGCGTTGTAGCGCACCACCAGCTCGGCGACATCGGTGTCGGCGCCGCTGACGGCCACCCGCCGCGTCAGGTCCTCCGTGCTGGTCACGGCGGTCGCCGCCCGCAGCTCGTTGAGCGGGCGCAACAGCCTGCCGAGCAGCAGGTGCGCCAGCCCGGCGACGGCGGCGAGCACGAGCACGGCTAGGAGGGCGTAGGTGAGCGCGTGCCGACGGACCTCGACCCGCTGCGCGCCGATGTCGTTGGCCACGACGAAGTTGGCCGTCCTGCTCTCGCCCGGCAGCTGCACATCGGCGACGAGCACCCTCAGCTGCGTGCCCTGGGAGTCGAGGCTGCTCACCCGCGCCTGCCCTGCTGGGATCGGGACCGCGCGCACTGCCGCGAGCACGTCCTCGTGCGCGACATCGAAGGATCGGGCACCGCCGGAGAAGAAGTCGACCTTCCCGTCGACCATCGCCAGCATCGCCTCGTTCTCACCAGCCACCGCAGTGGTGAGATAGGCCAGGAAGAGGTCGTGCACGTCCTTGAACGGCTGACCGTCCTGTGCGGGCCCGGCTTGCGCCAGCTGTGCCAGCTCGGAGACGTTCTGCGCCAGCTCCGCGTCGACGCGTTCGGTCAGCGCCCGATACTGCAGGCCATAGCTGACCAGCCCGGTGACGGTCAGGCCCGCGGTCATGACCGCGACGATGAGCGCGAGCATCCGCGCGCGCACCGACCAGGCGCTGCCCCACGCCCAGCGGTCGCGAGGCCGCACGGGGTCCCGGGTCCGTCGTGCAGGCATGGACCATTACTACACTCACCAACCATGACCGTCGACGATGACCACTATTTTGTCGCCCTCGGCTCAGGCGCCTATCGGCCGACGATGCACGTCCAGGGAGCCTGGTCGCCAAAGGAGCAGCACGTCGCGCCCGTGATCGGCCTCCTCCTGCACTGCCTGGAGCGCGAGCATCCCCGCGAGGACCTGCAGTGGTCGCGTCTGAGCGTCGACATCCTGGGCATGATCCACCTCACCGAGACGACGGTGGCCACGCGCGTGCTCCGAGCCGGTCGGACGATCGAGCTGCTCGAGGCCACGGCGACCGCTGCAGGACGCGCCGTGGTGCGCCTGACGGCCTGGCGCCTCGCCCACAGCGACACGCGGTCGGTGTCGCAGGCCGAGGCGCCAGAGTTGCCGAGCCCGACCTCCTTGGAGCCGTGGCAGGGGATGGGGCAGTGGGGAGGCGGCTTCATCCGGTCGCTGGAGTTCCGGGCGGTGCCGGACGGCCGGCCCGGTCGGCGTCAGGCGTGGATCCGCAGCAACCATCCCCTCGTCGCCGGGGAGGACTACAGCCCGCTCGCCGCGTGGGTCGGTCTGCTCGACACGGCCAACGGGATCGCTACCCGGCACCCTCCCGGTGAATGGCTCTTCCCCAATGTGGATCTGACCCTGCACCTGCACCGGACCCCCAGCGGACCGTGGGTCGGCCTGGACACGGCCGTGTCCTGGGGACCGACCGGCTTGGGGCAGACGTCGTCGGTGGTGCACGACGTCCACGGTCCGGTCGGGACGGTGGAGCAGGCCCTGACGGTGCGGTCTCACCCGCAGGGGTGAGCGGCGATAACGAATCGGCAAAGAGCATGGACTTCGGTGGGGGCGGGAGAGAGGATCGGGGCGGCCGGGCTGCCCCAATGTTGTGGCGGCCTGCGCCACCAACTCCCTCTCATCCCTGTGACCAAAGGAATCGCCACCGTGACGACCCTCTCCCGCCGCGGCGCACGCATTGTTGCGTTCGCCGCTGCCGTGACCGTGGTCTCCCCGCTCGCCCTGTCTGCCACCGCGGCACCGCAACTGCAGACCGACACGAGTCGGAAGACCTACATCGTCCAGTTGGACGCTGCCCCGATCGCCGCATACGACGGAGGCACAGCGGGGATTCCCGCGACCGCCCCCGCGCCCGGCGCCAAGGTCAACGTCAGGTCCAAGAACGCCAGGGCTTATGAAGCGCACCTCCGCAAGGAACAGGTCAAGGCCCTGCGTGAGGCTGGTATCGCCCCCAAGACCAAGACGCACGAGTTCACCGTCGCCCTCAACGGCTTCACGGCCAAACTCACCCCCACAGAGGCAGTCACGCTGAGCAAGTCGGCGGGCGTGGCCAACGTGTGGGAGGACGAGATCCGGTATGCCGACACCGTCACCACCCCCGACTACCTGGGCCTGAGTGGGCCTGACGGTGTCTGGGCCAAGCAGTTCGGCGGCGACGCCAAGGCCGGCAAGGGCATCGTCATCGGCGTGCTGGACACCGGCATCGACCCGGGCAACCCCAGCTTTGCGCCGCTGCCCGGGGCCACCCGCCCCGCGGGTTTCGAGTGCGAGGTCGAGAACGACGCCGCGTTCGAGTGCACCAGCAAGATCGTCGGCGCGCGTTACTACGGTGCGGACTACGGCAACGACACCTCATACGACTTCGAGTCACCGCGCGACACCAACGGTCACGGTTCGCACACGGCGGGGACCTCTGGCGGCAACCATGGCGTCCCCATGTCGATCATGGGCACGGACATCGGCGTGGGCTCTGGCATGGCACCGGCGGCCCAGATCGCTGTCTATAAGGGCCTGTGGCAGACCGGAGCCGGCGGCGGGTCGGGCAGCACCTCCGGCCTCGTCGCGGCCATCGACGATGCGGTCGCGGACGGCGTGGACGTCATCAACTATTCGATCTCCGGCTCGTCCACCTCTGTGGTCGGCCCGGACGAGATCGCCTTCTTCAACGCCGCTGCCGCCGGCGTCTTCGTCTCAACCTCCGCCGGCAACAGCGGAGACACAGTCGGGGAATCCTCAGTCGCGCACAACGCCCCCTGGACGATGACCGTCGCGGCAAGCACGCACGACCGGGGCTCGAGCAAGACCGTCACCCTCGGGGACGGCAACACCTACGAGGGTGTCGGCGTCGGCGCAGCAGTCGGCCCCGCTCCCCTGGTCCTGGCCGCCGACATCCCGGCATCCGGTGCATCCGCGCAGGCAGCCCGCGAGTGTTGGCTCGACGCCGACCCAAACGTCGCCGGCGAGCAACCCTCACTCGACCCGACCAAGGCTGACGGCGCGATCGTGATCTGCGATCGTGGAAGCGTCGACCGCGTACACAAGAGCGCCGCGGTCAAGCTGGCTGGTGGCATCGGGATGGTGCAGACCAACGTGAACGACTCGCAGTCGCTCAACGCCGACTTCCACGCCGTCCCGAGCATCCACGTCAACGCGACGAATGGCGCGGCGATTAAGGCGTATGAAGCCTCCGCGACTGCTCCGACCGCGACCATCTCGGCCATGTCGGACGAGCCGGTCGACGCACCCTCGATGGCCGGCTTCTCCTCCTACGGTCCGGCCTTGGCCGGTGGCGGTGACCTGCTGAAGCCGGACATCACGGCCCCAGGTGTCGACGTCGCCGCGGCCTACCATCAGGACTTGGAGAGCGGTGAACCGACCTTCAACAGCATCTCCGGCACCTCGATGTCAGCACCGCACATCGCTGGCCTCGGCGCGCTGCTCAAGCAGAAGTACCCGACCTGGAGCCCGATGGCGATCAAGTCGGCGATGATGACGACCGCGCGTCAGACCACTGACGCCGGCGAGCCGATCCCGTGGGCGGCCGGCGACGCCACGCCACTCAACTTCGGCGCCGGTGAGGTCGTTCCGGGCAAGTCCTACAGCCCCGGCCTGGTCTACGACTCGACCCCGAGCGACTGGCTGGCCTACACCTGCGCTATCGACCAGCTGCAGACAATCGGCTACACCGAGTTGTGCGAGCAGCTCCCCGAGATCGACCCCAGCGACCTCAACTACCCGAGCATCGCGGTCGGTGACCTCGCGGGCAGCCAGACGGTGACGCGAACGGTGACCAACCCGCACAAAAGTGCCATGCAGTATCGCGCGATGGTCGAGGCGCCGGCCGGCACCACCGTGACGGTCAGCCCGAGCAAGCTCACCGTCACACCGGGACGCACCGCGACCTTCAAGGTGACCATCACCCGGACGACCGCGGCGTTGAATGACTACACCTTTGGTGCGCTCACCTGGGTGTCTAATAAGAAGGGCATGAACGCGGTCCGCAGCCCGATCGCCATCCGACCGGTCGCTCTTTCTGGCCCGGCTGAGGTCATCGGGACCGGCACCGCCGGCTCGGTCGAGCTCACGGTGACCCCGGGTTTCACCGGCACCCTGGACACCGATGTCGATGGATTGATTCCCTCTGACGTCACTCCTTTGACGGTCTCTCCCGCCCCCGGGCCGCTCGATAAGTACGTCTTCGTTGACGTCCCCGCGGGCACCTCTGTTACCCGAGTTGCCACCTACGGTGACGAGGTCGCTGCGAAAGACATCGATCTCAACGTCTACCGCTTCACTCCCCCCAACAGTATTTCGCTGGTGGGCAGCAGCGGCAACGAGGGCTCTACCGAGGAGGTGACGCTGGACCTTGAACCCGGAACCTACGTGATAGCGGTCGACAACTACAGCGGCGAGCCGCGTGCGCAAGTGCCGCTCCACCTGTGGCTAGTGGGCGACACCGCCGAGGGCAACCTCACCGTCACCCCAGCCAGCGTTCAGGTCATCCAGGGCACGCCCACCACGCTGACCGCCGCATGGACTGGCCTGGCTCCCGCGGAGCGCTACCTGGGCAAGGTCAACTACCTCACGGATGGCAAGGTCGCGGGCAGCACACTCGTGACGGTCAACCCCTGAACAGGACGAAGTTGGCGTGAGCGCCCCGAGAGCCCTCTTCCGGACTGCAGTCTGGAAGAGGGCTCTCTCTGAATGTGAGACAGATCACAGTCGCGGGAGGCAACGTTTGGCCTTCTCAAGACGTCTATACATATGTCGGGTCGGGACACCCGACACCCCGTCACGCGGGGGGAAGCACTCAACAGTGACGTTGGGGGTGGCAGGTGGGCGGGGCGCTGGTTCAGGGACCAGCACCCCGCCTCCTCGCCGAGACGAGGAGCACGATGAGACACCTTGGGTATGCAGCGCTCGCCGGCCTGGTCGCCTTTCTGCTCTCGGCCTGCGGCCCGAGCACTCCCGAGGCACCCGGCAGCGCCTCAACCGGCACGACAACCTCCAGTCCTACCCCGACAGCCACCCAGACGGAGACGCCCGTGCGCCCCAGCGACCTGACCCCCATCACCCCGAAGCCGACCCAGCTGCCGATCAACCCCACCTTCGGGCCCGGAGCGCTGCCGACCGGTCCGGTCCCGCAGTCCGTCAAGGACCGCTCAGACGTCGTGACCGCGATCGCAGACCAGGCCAAGAGGGCCGGGGTCGAGGTCTCCCAGGTCACGGTCGCCGGCTACGCCGATGTCACCTGGAGTGACGGCAGCCTCGGCTGCCCCAAGCCGGGCATGATGTATACCCAGGCGCTAGTGCCCGGCTCCCAGCTCATCCTGCAGGTCGGCGACCGGCTGTCCAGCTATCACGCCGCCCAGGGCAAGCCCTACTCCTACTGCGCCAACCCGGTCCCCCCGCCCCGCGGCTCCGCCACCAGCTGACCGGGGTTAAAGCACCCTTTCGGGCCATTGCGTTGTGAGCCAGCTCACTTTACAGTCGGGGGCCTCGGCGCTTCTCGGCGTCACAAATATCCATCCTGGACGAAGGGCTACATCGTGGTACGTCGTTTCGTTGCGGGGGCCGGACTCGCCGCCCTGCTCATTCCGGCTGCGCTTGGCGCAGGCACTGCAGGCGCCTCGCCCCCGAACCCCGTCGACCGGTTCCAGGAGACGCCGACGACCGGCGTCATCAGTCCTGCGGTCATGCCCGTAGGCGCGGACCCCTCGAGCCGGGTCAAGGTCATGGTGCAGCTCACGAAGCCTTCGGTCGCCGAGGTCACCGCAGACCGGGGCGCACTGTCCCGGGGCCAGCAGAAGAAGATCGAGCGAGACCTGCTTCGCCAGCAGACGGGCATCGTCGGGGCGACCAAGGCCAAGGGCGGCACCGTCCTCGCCCAGACCCAGTACGCCCTCAACGCCGTCAAGATCGAGATTGCGCGCAAGGACATCGCCTCCCTCGCGCAGCAGCCTGGCATCAAGGCCGTCCTGCCGGTCGCCACCTATGAGCTGGACAACGCCACCGCGGTGCCGTTCATGGGAGTGCCGCAGGTCTGGCAGGACAC